>DATNOG010000160.1:0-12390 GCA_035601415.1 Pyrinomonadaceae bacterium
TTTCAGTGGCAGCGAGGCTATGGAGCTTTTTCGATCGGGCAGTCACAGGTTCCGACTTTGAAGCGTTACATCGCCAGGCAGAGAATTCATCATCAGCGTGTGACGTTTCAGGATGAGTACCGAAAGTTCCTTGAGAGCTACGGTATTAACTATGACGAACGTTACGTTTGGGATTGATTGAATTTCGCGCTTTCAGCGCTTCGATTATGTCTGGCGAGATCCTGGGCCGTTGGCCCAGGCTTTTACATTTCGCGCCTTTGGCGCTTCGGCAAAGAGAAAGCCCTGTGGGCTAGCCGCCTGAAGGCGGCATGTCTTCGGCATCTTGATTTGCGGCCCCAATGGTCTCGGTTTGCTTTCGTTCCGGCCTTAAATGCGGAAATAAGATCACGTCGCGAATTGATTGGCGGTTGGTGACCAGCATCACGAAGCGGTCGATGCCGATACCAATACCGGCGGCGGGCGGCATGCCATACGACAGCGCGCGGATGTAGTCTTCGTCCATCAGCATCGCCTCTTCGTCGCCCCGTTCACGCTGCTGCATCTGCTCCTTGAATCGTTCATACTGCTCAACCGGATCGTTCAATTCCGAAAAACCATTCGCGCATTCCATGCCGGCAATGTATAGCTCGAAACGCTCGGCCACCATCGGATCTGTGGGCGAAGCTTTCGACAAGGGTGAGATCGGTTTGGGAAAGTCGAAAATCAGCGTTGGCTGAATGAGCTGCGGTTCAACGTGCTGCTCAAACAAGTGCAAAAGATTCTCGTCGGTCACGTTCCCTTCGCCAACTACTTTGGCAACGCTATTCCGCATTGAGATACGTTCGAACGGTCGTGAAAAATCGAGGTCATACTCGCCAAACTTTACATGGGTATGGCCAAGCGCCTTGAACACGACAGCGCGCAGCATGCTTTCGCAGAAATCCATCATCTGGTTCACATCTGCGTACGCCCAATAAAACTCGAGCATTGTGAATTCCGGATTGTGGCGCGTGGAAACGCCTTCGTTGCGGAAGTTGCGGTTGAGTTCGTAAACCTTCTCGAAACCACCCACCAGCAATCGCTTGAGATAAAGCTCCGGCGCGATGCGCGCGTAGAGATCGATGTCAAGCGCATTGTGATGTGTCTTGAAAGGACGGGCAGCCGCGCCGGTGGCCAACGGCGTTAGCATCGGCGTCTCCACTTCAATGTAGCCGTGGTCTTCAAGAATGCGGCGCATCTCCGCCACAATTTTTGAACGAAGCTCGAAGACTTCACGCGGCGTTAGTTCATCTGGCTCGCGTTCCAGTTTCAAACTGCCGGCAATCAAATCCGCATAGCGCTGCCGCTGACGGATTTCCGGATCGTGAATACCGTGCATCTTGTCAGGCAGCGGCAATAGTGCCTTCGCCAGAAACTGCAATTTCTGCACGTGCACCGAAAGTTCGCCAGTTTTAGTGATGAACAAATAGCCTTCGACGCCGATGAAGTCGCCGTGGTCGAGTAGATTGAAAAGTTCCCAGCCATCGACTTCGCCGCCCACTGCATCGTTACAAACGCCGGCAACATCGGTACGCTTCACATAAATCTGCAAGCGGCTGGAACCATCGGACAGATGCACAAACGCGGCCTTGCCCATTACGCGCGGCGGCGACGCGATGCGACCAGCTAAGCGAACTGTTGTGGCGTTCAATTGCTGGTTGGCAAGCTCGATTGCTTCCGTGGCCGGGCGGCCGCCCTCGGGGGACTCCGGTTGAAAGCCACGATACTTTTCCACCACTTCAGTGATCGTGTCTTCCTTGCCAGGCTCAACCACTTCACTGCGTTCGAACTTGTTGGGATAGACGTTGCCAACCAGCGCCCGCAGCGCCGCAAGGTGCTCCGCGCGCGCGCGAGTTTGATCATTCTCTTCGATGAATAGCACAGACATGCGATGCATCGTAAAGCGAAGCAAGAGCGGGGGCAAGCCCACCTTCCTAACCTGAGAGACTGCTATTGGACCGCCAAGGATGAGCTGGAAAGGCGGCTATCAGGAATCTGCAACTCAAGTTTGATCAGCTCCAGGTTAGGAAGGCGGGCTTCCCCCGCTCCGATTTAGCCTAGCACAGCGCCTCATGCTAGATTGTTATAGATTCTATGAAACAAAAGATTCTGAGCCCGGATGAATTGCTCGGAGTGCGCCAAGGTCTGCGCGCGGCCGGCAAAACCCTCGTTTTTACTAACGGCGTGTTTGACTTGTTGCACGTGGGCCACGTGCGTTACCTGGCAGAAGCGCGCGCGTTAGGCGATGTGCTCCTGGTGGCAATCAACAGCGACCGCACCGTGCGTGAACTAAAAGGCGAGGGGCGTCCAATTACAAATGAAGGTGAGCGTGCTGAGATTCTGGCCGCTATCCGTCAGGTAGATTACGTAACAATCTTCGACGACATCTCGCCACGCGCATTGATCACACAATTGCTACCTGACGTGCTCGTCAAAGGTGGCGACTATGATCTGGATGAAATTCACGGTCGCGAGGAAGTTGAAGCAGCGGGTGGGCGTGTGGTTAGTTTGCCATTTATTGAAGGCGCATCGACCAGCGCGATTATTGAGCGGATGAAAGGACAGTAGGCAGAAGGCAGTAGGCAGTAGGCAGTAGGCAGAAAGCAGCGGGGCAGTAGCCCGACCGTGAGGGAGGGCGCAAAGGCAGAATTGAGCACAACACTGCAAACATCAAGTCTAAGACGCGCGCTTAACTCGGTTACTGAAACACCGGAGTTCAAGCGTGCCGTCGCCGAGATCAATCGCGGCGCGCGGGTGATTTCCATCAGTGGTCTGGTGGCCGGTTCCGCTCGCGCGTTGGCGCTGGCGATGCTCCAGCGCGAAACGGGAAGACTTTTTGCAATTGTCACGCAGGCGAACCGCGACTTGGAGGCATGGAAAGAGGACCTGCGCTTCTGGTATTGCGCGCTGGCAGGCAAACAAAGCTGCAATCAGGAAGTGCTGCTCTTGCCGGCTTCCGAAAGCGATCCATATGCGGGTTCTTCACCGCATCCCGACACTCTTGAGCGACGAGCGCTGACGTTGTGGCGTCTGGCACATGGAGGCCGGGATTTTGTGTTGCTCACGGCGCGTGCATTGTCGCGCTTCACGGTAACACCTGAAGAAATTGCGGAGGCCGGCGCCTTATTGAAGCGAAGCGAGACCCAGGCGCCGGAAGAGCTGGTCGAGCAATTGGTGGCTGCCGGCTATGTGCGTGAAGATCCGATTGGCGCAGTCGGCGAGTTTTCCATGCGCGGGGGTATTCTCGACGTTTGGTCGCCCGGTCAGCAACAACCGGTGCGCATCGAATTTTTTGGCGACGAAATCGACTCCATCCGGGCTTTTGATCCCGAAACACAACTCTCCACCAATCAGTTGAGCGAATTTGAAATTGTTCCGATGCGCGAGCTGGTCGTTCGGCCGCGAGACTTCAGGGAGTGGGCCTATGTCGCTCGCGAACGTTGGGCTGACGACCGTTACGCGCGCGCTCTGCGCGACCGCACGGTTTTTGCCGACGAAGCGGAAAGCTTTGCTGGATGGGAATGGTTGATGCCGATTCTGCACGAAAGAAATGCGACTGTTTTTGACTACTTGAAGAACGCTGTGCTGGTTGTCGATGAGCCGTCCGCGGTCGACGCGTACCTCGGTGAAGTTTATCAAACGCTTGCCGACCGTTTTGCCGAGACCGACGCGGCCGACGACATCGCGCTGAAGCCTGAAGAACTCTATCTCTCAGCAGAAGAACTGCGAGCCAAACTAGATGGACTACAGCGCGTCGAGCTACGCATGCTGGGTCGCGCCGCCGCTGAACTTGATCAGGCAATGGCGCTTGATGCGGAAGCTCCGAAGGTCCAAGTCGGTCACGCACGAAACGCGCGCGCGCCCTTGTTTCTTTTTCCCCCGACAGAGCAGGCGCCTGAAGTTGAATGGAAGACGCAATCTGCGTTGAAGTATCACGGGCGGCTCGCGAATCTGGCGTCAGATCTGAACCGTGCCCGAGAAAACGGCACGACGACCATGTTTGTCATGCCGAGTTTAGGAGTCGCCGAACGTGTTACCGAAATCCTTGGTGAATACGAGATTGAGGCGCGTCTTTGGTCAGTCGAAGAAGCGACTGAAACAGTGACGACTGCGCAAACGCTCGTAACGGTCGGCCGGCTCAGCAGTGGTTTTGAAATGCCTGCCTCGCAACTGTTGGTTCACGTGGAGGTGGACCTGTTTGACGAAGCGGGCGTACACACGATCGAGCGACGCGGAGTGGCCCAGGACGGCAGACGACAGACGTCAGACGGCAGGAAGAAGAAAAAATTCCGGACTGCAGCTTTTCTTTCAGACTTTCGCGATCTGAAACCAGGCGATTTTGTCGTTCACGTCGATCACGGCATAGGACGTTTCGGTGGTTTGCAGACTCTCGATCTGGGCACGCGCAGTGGCGAGTTCATGCTGCTGTATTACGCGGAAGACGCAAAGCTCTATGTGCCGGTTGAACGGTTGGACCTGGTGCAGCGCTATTCAAGCGCCGAAGGACATCAGCCCACGTTGGATCGTTTGGGCGGACTTGGTTGGCAGAAAACAAAGGCAAAAGCAAAGCGCGCCATGCGCGACATGGCCGACGAGCTTTTGCGACTTTACGCCGAGCGAAAGTTGGTGGGCGGTTATGCATTCGCTGCCGACACGCCCTGGCAGCGCGAGTTTGAAGATGGCTTTGAGTTTGTGCTGACACCAGATCAGGAAACCGCGATTGAAGACGTCAAGCAGGACATGGAACAACCTACGCCGATGGACCGCTTGTTATGCGGCGATGTGGGCTATGGCAAAACTGAAGTGGCAATGCGCGCGGCTTTCAAAGCAGTGATGGAAGGGAAGCAGGCTGCGATTTTGACACCGACGACCGTGCTTGCCTACCAGCACTTCGACACTTTTCGCGGTCGCTTCGCGCCCTTTCCGGTGAAGATCGAATTGCTTTCGCGTTTTCGTTCGCCAAAAGAACAAAAGGAAATCGCCAAACGCGTCGAGGCCGGCGAAATAGATGTCGTCATTGGCACGCATCGCCTATTGTCGAAAGACGTGCGCTTCAAAGAGCTGGGCATCGTGGTGGTCGATGAAGAACAGCGCTTCGGCGTGGCTCACAAGGAGAGATTGAAACAACTTAAGAAGCGCGTTGATGTGTTAACGCTTTCGGCGACGCCGATACCGCGCACGCTCAACATGTCGCTGAGCGGCTTGCGCGACATGTCTTTAATTGAAACGCCACCGCGCGATCGTTTGGCAATTCAAACGCAGGTGGTCCAGTTTTCAGAAAACGTGATCAAGTCGGCGATTGAACTCGAGTTGGGCCGCGGCGGGCAAGTGTTCTTCATTCATAATCGCGTCGAGACAATTGAAACTATCGCCGCCCTGGTGCAGCGACTAGTGCCGCAGGCGCGGCTGGCCGTTGGTCATGGCAAGATGAACGAAAAAGAGATGGAGCGCGTGATGCTCGATTTCATTGAGTTTAAGTACGACGCGCTGGTGGCCACGACCATAATCGAGAACGGCATAGACATCCCACGCGCGAACACCATTATCATAAACCGCGCCGAACAGTATGGTCTTTCTCAACTCTACCAGTTGCGCGGTCGCGTGGGCCGATCAAATCGTCGCGCGTACGCTTATCTCCTTATTCCCGGTGAACTTGAATTGACACCGATTGCAAAACGACGCCTGGCAGCCATTCGTGAATTTTCAGATCTGGGCGCCGGGTTTCGCATTGCGGCTTTGGATTTGGAATTGCGCGGCGCCGGAAATCTACTCGGCGGCCAGCAATCGGGACACATGGATGCGCTCGGTTTTGATCTTTACACGCAGATGCTGGAACGCACGGTTGCGGAACTGCGCGGTGAAGTAGTGGAAGATGAAACCAGCGTCACGATAAATCTGGGCGTCGACGTCGCGATATCCGACGACTACATAAACGATATGGGCCAACGACTGCGGACTTACAAACGCGTGTCTTCAGCTCGTGATGACGAGGCGCTGGCAAACATTCGCGAAGAGATTCGCGATCGCTATGGACGCTTGCCTGAGTCGGTAGAACAACTGTTTGGTTACGCGCGTTTGCGCCTGCTGGCGGAAAGTGTTGGCATTCTGTCGATAGATAAGACGAGCGACGGCGTGGCGGTAAAGTTTAGCGAGAAGGCGCGCGTTTCGGCGGAAAAGCTGATGGCGTTCGTAGGCGCCCGCGAGGCCCGGACATTCACGCCCAGCGGCGTGCTGCGCCTGGGTTTGACTGACGAAGAAGAGGATCAGGTGCTGGACCTGCTGCGTGGCGTGCTCGAGCAGATTAAGCAATAGTCAGTAGTTGGAAGTTAGTGGTCAGTTGGAGTAACAGGCGACCTTAGTTTGTTGGAAGTGACCACTCTGTGCTCAAATCTACGGCTCAATGCCCGGTCTTTGGAGCAACCAGCAACAGACAACTGACCACTAACTACTGACAACCGGGACACTGATAATCCACTACTGACTTTTTAAGGAGTAATACTGTGAAATCCAAGTTTATTTCCCTCGCCATTGCGGGCCTCTTCATATTCTGCATTCTGATTTGCAATCCAGCCCCAACGTTGGCGCAGGAAGGTGAACTCCAGGTTGTTGATGAAGTCATTGCCCAGGTCAACGACGACGTCATCACGCTTTCGATGCTGCGGCGCGAATCCAAAGAACGCATTGAAGCGCTAAAGCAGCAGGGGATGACGGAACAACAGGCCAGCGACGAAGTCAACAAGCGGCAGTCAGAACTTATTGCCACCTTGATCAACGAACAGCTTCTGATGCAGCGAGGGAAGGAACTCGATCTTTCAAGCGACGTTGAAGCTGAGATCAACAAGCGCATGCTGGAAGTGGCAAAAGATCAGGGCATTACCTCGGTGGAAAAGTTGGACGCAGCCATGCGCGAAAGCGGTGTCGATCCGGTGGCAACGCGACAAACCATGCGCGTTGAAATGATGAAGCAGGCTGTCATTCAGCAGGAAGTCGATCGCAAGATCTTCTTCGGTCTGACGATTGATGAGTTAAAAAAGTATTTTCAGACGCATCAGGATAAGTTTCGCAAACCTGAAAGTGTTAGCCTTTCCGAGATTTTTCTGAGTTCCGCCGGAAAAAACGAAGCCGAGGTGAAAGCTAAAGCTCTGCAGCTCGTAGCCCAGTTACGCGCAGGCGCAGACTTTGCCGCCGTCGCCATTGCCAATTCCGAGCGCGAAGCGAATGGCGTTCGCGTTGCTCCGCAAACGAAAGGGAAAGTGGGCGCATTTGAAATGCCGAGTTTGCGAGACGATATTGCCGGCGCTGTCAAAGACGTCAAGGTTGGCGGCATCAGCGAGCCGCTGCGCAGTAACGATGGGTATCAAATTTTCCGTGTCGACGAACGCACCGTGGCAGCCACCACCGTGACATTTAATGAGAACCAGGTGCGCGAAGCGATCACTATGGAGCGAACAAGCAAACAGCGCGAGGACTACCTTCAGAACCTGCGCACTGAAGCGTACATAAAGATTTCAGAAAACTACCGCCAGTCGGTTGCGCCACTCTTGAAACTGGACCCGCAAAAGATGGCGGACAACGCTGACGTGCAAACAGGCACCAGCTCGAAGCCTCCCGAGAAGAAGAAGGGCAAGCTGCTCGGAATTTTTCCGAAACCGTAATAAGTTTCAAGTTCCAAGTCTCAGGTTTCAAGTCCCGGTGCCTTTGAAACTTGAGACTTGGAACTTGAAACTGAAGTCATGCGCCTCGATCTCTTCCTCAAAGCAAGTCGCCTTTGTTCCCGACGTACTCTTGCGCAAAGTCTTTGTGATGCTGGCCGGGCTTCCGTCAATGGCAGCGTTGCCAAGTCGTCGCACGCTGTGAAAGCCGGCGACGAAATCACCCTCACCCGGCGTGACAAGATCACCACGGTGCGCGTTCTTTCCCTTCCCAACACTCGTCAGACATCCCGAAAGGAAGCAGCCACGTTTTATGAACTCGTGAGTGAGGCATCTATCGAAGCTATTTTCTGAACCCAATAATGGCTTGTCCCTTTTTCTACTGTTCGCAGCGTACTTGTCCACCGGCGGAGACATTAGTTAGAGTCTAGTCAAACAAATGACACCGGAAATCAAACCATTCAAAATTCGCGACATCGCGATTAGTCCGCCGCTGATCCTCTCGCCGATGGCAGGTGTGACCGACGTGTCATTTCGCCGTTTGCTCAAGCGTCGCGGCGGCGTGGGCTTGAGCGTTTCCGAGTTCATTTCGGTCGAAGGCTTGACACGCAGCAATCCCAAATCAAAAAGGCAGATGCGTTTTTACGAAGACGAGCGGCCGTTTGCGGTGCAGATTTTTGGCGGGCAGGTGGAACGCATGCGTATGGCAGCGGAGATGGCGGAAGAAATTGGCGCCGACGTTCTCGACATCAACTGCGGCTGTCCGGCGCCGAAGGTTGTGAAGCATGGCGGCGGTTCAGGCTTGCTGAAAGATCATTCACGGCTGGAAACAATTCTCAAAGAGATTAAGAAGGCGATCAAGATTCCGCTGACGATAAAAATTCGCGCCGGTTTTTACGACCACACCATCAACGCCGTCGAAACGGCAAAACTCGCCGAAGCATGCGGCGTCGAACACATCGCCCTGCACGGTCGAACTAGGGAACAGGGTTATCGCGGTCTCGCGAATTGGGATCTGGTAAAGCAGATAAAGGAAACTGTCAGCGTGCCGGTATCAGGCAGCGGCGACGTGATGACGATTGTCCAGGCGTTTGCCCGCTTTCGCGAGACAGGTTGCGATGGCGTTTTGATTGGGCGGGGCGCAATGGCCAACCCCTGGATCTTCCGGCAGATTGAAGATGTGATGAATGGGCGGGAAATCTTTCAGCCGACGCTCGCTGACAAACGCGCGATCCTGCATGAATATTTCGACATGCTGCGCGAAGACATGCCTGTGACACCAGCCATCAATCGCATGAAGCAACTCGCTGGTCAGTTTACGCGGGGCCTGCAAGGTGGCGCGCTGTTCCGCACTTCGCTTTATCACTCACATTCGGTTGATGAAATTCTTAATCGCATCGAGGAATATTTCGAAGCGATTGAGAATGATCGTCCGTATTTTGGCGAAGCCGGCGCTCCGATTGAACAAGCACCCGAACTCGATTCCTGCGAAGCCGCCAGCGCTGCCTAGCCTTTTCTAACCGCCGGCAGTACCGGCGGTTTGCCGGCACCAGTGTCAAGATTAGTTGCCACCGGATAGCCCTTGCCTTTTAGCGCTGCTATTTCAATCACAACTTCCTTTTGATTTTTCGCGATCGGTTTGGTCTTTGCTACGGCAGCCTTTTTCTCTGCTTTGTTCGTAGTTGAATTCATACCAGTTGATGGAGATGGAGCTGTAGTTGCGGCCTTCGCGGCCGGTGCGCTTTGTGGATGCTGCGACATAGCGTTGAGCGCGCTCAAAACCTGCGTGCGCTCGGCTTCGCTCAGGTCTTGCATGCTGATGCCGTTTGCCTGCAGCACCGCACGCAGATTTTCTTCAGTGTTTGAATCCTGATCGTAAACGTCTTTGTAGATGTGCAGCTTGCCATCTTCCGCCACAATCGTTTCATACCGCAGCTCCACCGGCACGGGATGGTCCAACTTCACTACCTTCGTCTGCGTCTTGTCTTTCAGATGCGACTGCATAAGAGCGTCTGAAAGTTCTGTTCCCGAAGTTTGAGCCAGCACTTTCGCAAAATCCTGCACTTGCGGCGTGGTTAAGCCAACGCAGCCATGCGAAGCAAATGTTCCTAACTTCGCCGGCGATTTGCCTCCATGGATCAACGAGGGCAAACCAATCGGAATCTTAATTGGGCCAAGCGGATTTAGTTTGCTGCCGGCCTCAACCTTCTCACCGACGCTAACATTCTTCATTTTTGCGACCCAGGGTTCGTCGGGTGGTGTCCAGGTGGGATTGAAGATGATGCTTTGTGCTTTTCGCATTCCCGTCGGTAAAGGAAATTCAGGGTAACCAATGCCGATCTTGTACGACTTTACCAGTTCGCCTTCACGAAAAACGTCCATGCGATAGGCGGGAATGTTTACAACGACACGCGTGTCTTTTGGAACTGCGTTTGGCGCGGCTGGGCTTGAACTTTCAACGGTTTTGTCAGAGGCCGATGCGTCGCTGCCCTTCACCCAGTAGTAGCGGGCCAGCGCGAAAAGCTGTTGGGCCTTTTCTTCCCCGACGGCGCCGCGTATCGCTTCGGCCGCGCGTTGCCGCGATTCCTCCGCGCTCCCAGTTTGATCTTCAGCATTCGCTTGCCGCAGTTTGGCAACTTCTTCCGCGGCCATTTTCTGCAGTTGAGTTATTTCGGTGTCGCTGAGTGCGACCTGTGATTTCACTTTCGCGCGGAAGGCATCGTCAGAAAGCAGCGCATCCAGCACCGGCAAGGTCACCGGAACCTCAAGCGCGCTGCGAACTGTCGCGGAGGGCGAAGGTGATGCGGACGGCGATGGACTTGCGCTGTTGGAATTGCTAGCAGGCTCGGTCACACAACCTGCTACGGTGATAAGCAGCAGCGTGACAATCACGCCGAGAGTTAAATTACGAATGTTCTTCATGTTTTTCATTCCTTTGTGTTCGGAGTTGGCCATTTGCTGACGCCAGTTAAAGCACGGCCATACTCGTCTTTGCGCCAACCTGTAGCAACGAGCGTTCCCACGCAAATGGCGGGTGGTGCGCCGTCTTGTTCGCATTGAAATCCACACTCCGGCAACTGTGCTTGCACGATTAGCGAACGGTGTCGAGAAGACTTTAGCGGGCTTCCTTGTTAGATACTGAAACACTCAAGAACCAAAAGCTCATGGTTGGGAAGGGCGGCTTGCCCCCGCTCAGATTGAGTGGCTCTCCAGCCGGGCGGGGGCAAGCCGCCCTTCCCAACCTCGAGACTCCAGCACGTGCGCGATTGCTTTGATCTTGATTGCCGGCGTGACCGGCAACCTGAAGGTTGGACTCTGAACTATCGGCCATTTCTTAGCAGTGGATAAGGATTGATGTTCGTGCCTTCCCAGTAGCGGGTTGGGTTGGGAATGACGGAGATTGAGAAATGTAGATGATAGTTTCCGGCGCCCGCGTTTCCCGTGTCGCCAACGAAAGCGATGACCTCGCCCTGGCGCACAAATTTTCCCGGCGCCAGGCCGTCGGCGTAGCGTTGCAGATGCGCATAGTAGAAAACCAATCTCTTGTCGTTGCTGTATTGGTAGATGGTTGTGCCCCCGCGCTCACTTTGAAAAAGTTTGGCAATCTCGCCGTCGGCGGCCGCGAGCACCTGCGTCCCGGCGGGAGCTGGAATGTCGATGGCGTCATGGACCCGGCCTTCGGTCCGCGCATCCATGAACGTGTCCTGCAATTGATCCGGCCGCACGCCCTGAACCGGAATGATCAGTTTTAGTCTGCCAACATAGCTACCAGCCAGCGTTGTGTCGGCGGCAGGTTCGGTGTTTTCCGGCGGTGGAGTTTCGGAAGCCTGGCTCGCAGGAGGTTGACCAGCGATTGGAGTTTGAGTTGCAGACGAAGAGGGCTCAGGTGATGCTGCCGCGGCGTCGTGCTGGTTGAGATTCAGTGGTTGGTTGTTACTCGACGGACTCGCGCAGGACAACAGGAGAATGCTGAATGCCGCAAAGGTGGCGGAAACTATGATTCGTTTGGAATCCCGCGCTCGCCCGGTCACGACTACCTCTGAATTCCAAGCGGCAATAGAGGCCGCGGGGCTGTGCCTTCAAAAAACCAACTCGCGCCCACGCGCAGACGATGATGCCAGGTCGGTAAACGCGATGTGTACATGGCAAAGCGCGCCTGGCGCGCGAGTGGTCCACCAAACGTTTTGCCTCCGGCCAGTACGGCAGCTCGCTCAGTTCCCAGGCTAACCGCTTCGCCAAGTTCTTCGAAGTGTTTTGTATGAAGTGGATCGCCGGCGATCAGCGACTTTAGGTTGCGGGCGGCGAGACGGGCTTGTTGTAATGCAAGTTGTGCCGTGCCCGCGAGTGTCGGTGTAGCGTCAGGAAAAAAGGCGATGTCACCCAACGCAAACACGTTATCGTGGCCCACCAGCTGAAGCGTCGGTTTGACGCGCAATAAACCGCGCTCAGTTTTGTCTGCCTTCAGCTTTTGTATCAACGGGTTCATTAACACGCCGCCGGTCCAAACCACTGCCGCTGTTTTGATTTCCGTCTGCGCGCCGTTGTGCTCGACAGTCACACTGTTCTCTGTAACACGTAAGACTCTCGTCAGCGTGTGCAGTTCGACGCGTGACTCCTGCAACGCGCTTTCCACGAAGGCGCGAATCTCTTCACCCATACCGGGAACAACTTTGTCACCCATCTCGATCAACAGAATGCGCGGTTCGCCACGCAACGCGCG
>DATNOG010000161.1:0-13677 GCA_035601415.1 Pyrinomonadaceae bacterium
GCCTTGATTCCAAAGGCGTAGTGGATAGATTTCATTGCCAGGCAAAAGCGCGCGCGCCTTGTCAGCGTTAATTGAAAACGCCGCCATCAGACACGGCGAATTCCGGCAGTAAACGGGAAGATGAAAGGGAATTCCATCCACCAAAGAGTAGCGGCCGGATTGTGCTTGCAAGCGTTTGGGAATTCCCATTGCGCCTCCTCAATTCTTGTCGTCGAGTGCCGCGAGGATTACTGGAAAAGTATCTCTGGCTGCGTTCTTGCCCATGAATACATCGAGATGTCCGTAGGTTGGAAAAACGTGCAGGCCGTGAAAGTTTTTATGTTGCTGATTGAGCCAGTCGAACGTTTTCACTTGACTGTCAGGCAGAAAGCAGAGGTTCTTAGCGCCGGCTGTTAATACAAAACGTGCATCCGTTTGCGGCGGTTGCGCACAGAAATCGGCCGGCAGTTCCTTAAGACCGTCCACCGAAAGGAGATTGCCTTTACGAACACAACGCGCCATCTGCTTAAAGAAAGTTAGCGGCACGCTGGCAAACTCCTGCTTCAACCATTCGTGCGTGTCGTTGTTAATGTTTTCGTGGAGCCACAGCGCGGGAAAGCCAGTGCCGTAAGTGAAGCTGACTTGTTTGCAAACTGCATTTTTACATTCGTGATGGGTTGCATTCACCAACAAAGAAACCGCTTTAGCCGTCAGCGTTGGCGCGTGCAAACCCCATTGCGGATTCAAATAGTCTGTCAACAAGCTCATGATGGGAACTGCCACATTCAACTTTACCTCGGAAAACTTCGGCACCACCGGATGGAGGGTGACGGCGTTTGCAACAACCGTTTTTACTTGCGGCAAGAGGCCGGCAACGGACGACATCATGAAACTCGTCGAGCCCTGACAGTGGATTATGGCTTTAACTTCATCAGCGCCCGTTTTTTCGATTATCTTTTTCACCGCAGCCGGATGGTCATAGACGGCAGCTTTATCGAGCGTCCATTCATTCGGTGGCAGGTCGATGCTGGCGCGCCAGTTTTCCAACCACACGTCGTAACCATGATCAATCAGCTCATCGACGATGGTGGTTTTTACTGGAGCGCGGAATAGATTAGCGCGCACTCCAGCGCCATGGACCAGGATGACCGGGCCCCGCGTCGGCGGCTTTTCGCCTTGCACGCGAATGAGATTGCACTCGAAACCATCGCCGGCGGTGAAGGGGACAGTGTCTTCAGAATATGACCTCGATATAGCAACATCCGACATGATTGTTCCTCCCAATGGTGAATTAGGCGTCACCAGCTAGGCAGCGTTCCGAACTGGGAATCACGGTAAGATGTTCGGAAGAATCTACGGACGGTGGAAAGTAAATAGGCGACTCGATCAGTTCCGGTATCGATGCCGCACGATCGTCGGAAACGTAGGCTGGTCCGTCCGTGCCCTCAGGTTGCCGTTTCCATTTTCGGGGCACACGTCTCACGCGCACGGGAAAAATCGTGAGTCCGCCGTTCGATTCTATTCTCATTCGCAGGAAGTTTTTGTAGTCCTGGATGGCCAGCGAAGAGAACGCCTCGTTTGAATGGCGACGACAGAAATTAAGGGAGACAAAGAGGTAGACTCCCATGATCAGAGAACCCACGAACCACCCCAATGCGAGTAGAAAAATGAGGGAAAGGATCAGTTGACGCGGCCAATTGAGAAACTCTTCGGCTGGGATGTTCCCCGGATACCACAGCAGATAGCCGATGCGGCCCGCCAACCACCCGATAAAAAAGGTGGCCACAAGGTGGCTTAGCCCATGCAGTGAACCGGCAATTCTCTTGAACCATTTCGAGTGAGTGTCGGTAAACAGCACGAACCCGCCAACCATAGCAACGATCCAGAAAACTGCGCTCGGCTTGCCCATCGAAACCGTTAGGGCCATCTTCATCGCTGCCCACGTTTGACGCAGACCATACTGCCCGACGGGAGATTTGGCAGCCCACGCCGTCAGTACGTAAAGTACCGCTGTCAGAAGTCCAAATTTGGGATTGATGAATGGAAACAAAAGATTTCGCAATGCCAGCTTCTTCGATTCTGGCACGTCAGGAAAACTCTGCTGCAAGTTGAACCCACCATCCAACACTCTCGCTTCCTCTCCGTGAGTTGGATGAAGAAACGCGCCACCGCCGCCGGCAGTAATCTTCTGTGTGCCGTCCGGTCCCTGATAGCGACGATAGTGATGCTGATCTCCCGCAATAAAAGCCGCAACTCTAGCTTTGTTGCCGATAATTTTTTTTTCGAGATAAGCGAGATTGTTCTCGTTAAAATTCGCGTCGTTTTTGCCATAGAGAGTCGCATAAACCCAATGTGGCTCCGCAGTGCAGATGATGATGCGATCGCCAGGCTGAATCTGCTTGGCCGCCTCTTGGAAATATTCCACTTGTAGGACATCAATGTCCGAATCAAGCTGCACATCGGGAGCCAGGATCCACCATCCGCCCGGCAGTTTCAAAGCGAAGTAGCTTCGCGACTGGTTTGTTTGCCAGCCACCAAACCAGTTTTTGCGGAAGAAGAGGCGCGAGAACGAAACAAGACTATCGTACCAATCATGGTTCCCGGGGATGGCGTAGACGTGCGGATGAGGCGACGACGTGCGGCAAAGCGCTGTCTCGTAAGGCTGCACTAAGCGCTGGCGATATTCGGTGCGGTTCGCAATTGGGTAAACCTGATCGCCACCGAAAACAAGAATCTCACCACGCTTTGTCTTGCACGATGTCTGATTAGCAGTATTTGCCAGCGTGAGTTCCTTTTGTGCCAGATAGTGTGCGATCGCGTAAGTCGAGTTCCAACCATCGCCGACGTCTCCGACGTAATCAAGCCAAAGATCCGTGCGTTCTGGACTGTCAGCCGCAGGTTCGTCACGCTCACCTTCACCCACTTTCCATTGGCGAGTGTAATCAAAGATCGGGGCGTCCCCGCTACTGACGGCCTCCATAAGACGATAATCGGCATGCCGGCCAAAAATCGTCGAAATGACAACCTGGACTCCAGTGCGGGCCAGTTGTCCCGGGTCATACCACCTGACCATCGGGCAGGGACTGAATGTCTTAAAACGCCAGATGTAAATCCGTTCAGTAGGTTCGCCTTGATCGTCCCCCTTGTCGGCGAAGTTAATCACCTCACCCTGACTGCTGGAAGTTACTCTCAGATTAATCGTCCATCTGCCCCCGGCGGTGTTCTGACTTACGAGTACCAGCGCGTAATCGCTCGGCTTGCGCAGATCGTAAGCGCCCTGGCTTCCGAAAATTATTGGTTGTGCGCCGATCAGCGAATCGCCCAAACGAATTGTGTTGTGGCCGTCTGCCGAAAGAAAACAGCTGAGGTTGGTTGGAGTAGTTAAAGGGTTCAGTTCCGCGCGGAAGATCTTCACCTTTAAATCAGCCTTAACTTCATTGATGAGCCATTGGATGAAATCGGCGCGAAAGGCCATCGACTCGCGCACGTACCGGAGAGCTTCTGAAGGTGATAGAGGGATCAAATATGTGTCCATGAGGGTTTGCTTTCTTTGATTCTACCTAAGGCACAGCAGTGAAAACGAGCATGGGCTTTTAGCTAAACCAGATTTGCGCCATAAGTATCAACAAGCTGACCGCCAAAGAAGCGGCCAAACTTGAGCATCGCTCCCCAACGCTCAGTCAAGCCTTTAGCATTTGTTACTTGCATCGTAGTTATTTGGCGCATGAAAGAGGCGATGGGGATGCGCAGGATCCCTTTGCCCAATACGCGACCTTGATCGTTCTCGCCTTCGTAAACAGTGATGTAAAGCGTGGTGGTGTCGGACCAGCTATCAACGCCTGGGTCGTCGTGAATGACTTTGAAACCATAGAAGTAAAAAGTTTTCCCCTCGACAGAAGAGAGCCTCATCTTGTACTGCATACGCTTCGTTTCCACTCTGTCCCGGTCCAGCAGAAAATAATTGAACTTACCTTCAGTTACCGTTAACGCCTGCGTGGACAGCGCCGGTGCCAACACGCTGCCGAGCATCGGAGACACGTAGTTAACATCCGCGATCGTGTGTTCAAGATCGTCAGAAATGATGGTGAGAATGAATTGAAATGGCGACCCGTCAGCTCGCCCTTGATCGGAACCGCGTTTGTACGCATCATCAGCGTCGTCGATGACACTGGTTGAAAAGTAACCACTCATACTCTCCGAGAAGCGAACCCCGAGTTTGAGGGGGGCCGTTTCGCTTTGTGGCTTTGATGGCAGGTCATACTGGAAGCTGAATCCATGATCTTCGGCCATGAGCGCAGCACAACGTTCGGCCACCGCCGAAATCGTCAGCAGGGGATTGACACCCAGCGGCCGAGGAATTACCGAACCATCACTGACGTAAAGACTATTGTAGACGTCGGTACCTTGTGCATCTGAAAAGACCTGCCCTTTGTGATTCACAACGCCAGTCTCGGCGCTGTCGGCCATCACGCATCCGCCAAGGGGATGCACCGTGACCAAATCTTCTCCAGTAATTTTGTTGGTGACCGGATCCTTTAGGTAAGTGCCGCCGAGCGCCGCGGTCGCTTGTTGCTGCTTGTCAGCGACTTTCTTGAAGATTGGTTGCTTGCCTACGTTGGGCCAATGTATCCGCAGCCGATCGTCTTCCAGTTTCAATTGCCCCTTATTGTCGTCGTGGCACATTGTCAAAAACGTCTGCGTATTGTGCACTGCGCCGTAATAACTGCCGCGCACCAGACTCTCCAATTCCCGCGCTCGTTCCTTGATCGTGTCGCGAACGCCGCTATCTGTATCCTTGCCGAGGAAGGCCGAAGCTGTTGAAAGCAGTCCGGGCAACAACCCAGCGAAGGCGCCCGCAATAGAACCTTCTTCGATCACGTAGCCATCTTCAACCGGCTCTTTGTATCGCAGATCGATAATGCCGGTGATGCACGGACCGACCTTCTCGCGCTCGATTTCGTTAGCGACTGGCGGCCGATGTCCAAAACCGATTCCATTTACTTCTTCATCACAGTTGTACCCAAACGCCAAGAAGTCACCGTTGCCTGTGAAATGCTCACCGACCTGACTCGAGAGATTAAGCAGTCCGTTGTTTCTCGAGCGCAGGAGAATTTCAGTAGAGCCAAGACTGCCGGCTGCAAGCACCACGATGTCGGCACTGACAAACATTGTGGGGGCATCAAACTTGTCGCGTCCGGTGTTCAGCAGTTGATAATGGACCAGCCAGCGATCGTCTCGCCGGGATAGATAGCGCACTGAAACCTGCGTGAAAATCTCGGCGCCATGATTTTTGGCGTCGGGAAGATAATTCATGATCACGGTGTTCTTCGCGCGATAGTTGCAACCCGTCATGCAATCGCCACAGCCGACGCACGGATGCTGTTGGACGCCGACATGATTCACGTTGTCGTGCAGCGTCTCGAAGTTCACATTGATCGGCGGCCGGTAAAAAGGCTCCTGCAAATATTCAGCGGACTTTTTGAGCGCATTGAGTTTGGCCAGAGGCGGAAACTCAGCCGGACGGGTTTCATCAGGATAGGGCACCGGCCTGAGCATCTTGCTTGCATGCGCGTAACCTTCAGCGAGAACGTTCGGATGCTTCCTAAACTCTGCAGGCCACTCGGGGAGTGTGAACACGCGTGGAACTGCCTCTAACGCGACGTTCGCATTTAGAAGCGACGTGCCTCCAAGGCCGCAGCCAATGAACACGCTGATATCGTCGTTCACGCGCATGTCGTAAAGACCGGTGCGCGGACCCGTGTGAAGCTTTGGCAGATCGACCTGCACCTCCCGCAACGCTTCGGCTTCGGTATCAGGATATTCGCCGTGCTTGATCAGTTGATGGTCAGCGTCAAAGTCGCCCGGCTGAAATTCTTTGCCACGTTCCAGTATGCAAACTTCCTGGCCGGCACGGGCCATGCGAGACGCAGTGATACCACCGCCATAACCCGACCCGACGATTACAATTTTGTAGTGACTCTTGAGACGTTCTATGGGCGACGAAAGACGAGCCATGGGTGGGCTCCTTTCTGAGGAAATTGGTCTGACGCTTCAGGACGCTCAGGCGTGAGCTGAGCTACCGGCGGCTTTTCAAGAATGCTGCGAGAGAAATGGTTCCAGCACGTTTTGAATGCGACTAAATCTTTTACCTTGACGGAGGCGTTATATGCCAGAACTCTTGCTATGGTCAATAGAAAACCCGCGGTTCCCCAGGATAAGGAGCCGCGGGTGACAAGGGTTTCTCGAATGGGCCCGGGTTAATCCGATTTTTAGAAAGGAATATCGTCGTCTGCTATGTCGGGTTGTTCGGTTGTAGTAGCGCCACCGGCAGCGGCTGCTCTCTCCATCGGTGGTTCTTCGCCGCGGCCTCCGCCGATAAACTGCATATCGGTGCCGTGGACCTCCAGCGTATGCCGCGCCTTGCCGTCCCGATCGGTCCACTCTTCGACACGTAACCGGCCTTCGATATAAACCGGCCGGCCTTTAGTCAAATACTGCGACGCAGTCTCTGCCTGGCGTCCCCAAAGCGTCACGCGAAACCAGGTCGTCTGATCCTGCAGCTCGCCGGATTTGTCTTTGCGCCGCTCGTTTGTGGCCATGCTGAAACTGCATACCGGCGTCCCTTGCGGCGTATAACGCAACTCGGGATCGCGACCAAGGTTGCCAACAAGAATCACTTTGTTGAAGGACATGAGGGACCTCTCAAATTTTAATTTAGCTAGGGAACTCGCGCGTATCCTACTTGCGCATCAGGTGGTGGTCAAGTAGCCGCTTCGGATGTGGGATCTCCCGAGTCATGCAAAAAATGCAGCATCGCGTTTGCGCAACGACTTCTGGTAGACTACTCGCGAAAACTAGTTTGCGGGACGCCGCTATCCGGATGAATTCCAAGGTTTACATAGAGACATTTGGCTGCCAAATGAACGTGGCCGACACGGAACGCGCCGTAACGGGTTTGCGAAAAGCCGGCTACGAAATGACGTCCGCAGCCGATGAGGCTGATGTTGTGTTATTGAACACCTGCTCAGTTAGAGAGCGGGCCGAACGAAAGGTTTTCCGACGGGTCAGTGAACTACGAAAATCGCCCCGCCGTCCTGTCATCGGCGTGATGGGCTGTGTGGCGCAATTAGAAGGACCATCCATTTTCCAAAAAGCATCCGCCGTCGATTTAGTTGTCGGCACGCGAGCGACCGATCGAATTCCGTCGTTACTGGCGCGCTTGAGCGCTGGTGAAAAGTCGGTCATTGATTTGGAAGAACGGCAGGAAGGCGAGGTTTGGGATGTTTCACCGGCCGAGCGGCGCTCGCCTTACGTTGCCTTCGTCCCCATCATCGAAGGCTGTAACAAGTTCTGCTCCTTTTGTATCGTGCCTTATTCACGAGGCCGTGAGAAGAGTCGCAGCGCGGCCGAAATTGTCGCCGAAGTTAAGCAGTTGCGATCGCTTGGATACAAAGAGGCGCAACTAATCGGCCAGAACGTGAACAGCTACCGGCCAAAATCGGATGACGGTCTTGAAGGTTATGCAGGCGACACACCATTCTCTCGTTTGCTGCGCGCGGTCGCACACACGGGAATCGAGCGGATTAAATTTACAACATCATTTCCCAGAGACTTTCATCCTGATATAGTGTCCGCTATTGAGGAGTGTCCCAACCTTTGCAATTGGGTGCATCTGCCGGTGCAATCGGGAAGCGATCGGATATTGAAAGCAATGCGCAGAGGTCATACGTCCGCGGACTATCAGCGACGGGTTGAAACAATCAAAAGCTCGACCCGGCCTTTGTCTTTAACCAGCGATATCATTGTGGGTTTCCCCGGCGAAAGCGAACAGGATTTCGCTGACACAATGCAACTGGTACACAACAGCGAATACGATGGGCTCTATATTTTTAAATACTCAAAACGCAATGGCACGCCGGCGGCAAAACTTGACGACGCAGTTTCTGAAGCCGAAAAGACAGCGCGCTTTCTTGCTTTGGAGGAGCTGCAAATCTCGATACAGGATTCCATCTATCAGAACCAAATCGGCCGTAAATTGAGCGTCCTGGTTGAGAAACAGAGTGCCCGATCCACTGACGATATGACCGGACACTCAACCTGCAACAAAGTAGTGAACTTCAAAGGCAACACGACCCAGTGCGGCTCGATAGTCGATGTCTTGATCTCGCAAGCAAAGCCAAACAGTTTATATGGCACAGCAGTGAGCGGATGATTGGGGTTTTCTCCCTCTCCCTTTGGGAGAGCGTCGGGGAGAGGGCTTGTGGACGGCAAGCTTCGCACCCTCCCCTAACCCCCTCCAAAGGGAGGGGAAAAAACCACGCAAGATTTAACCAGGATGTTCTTAGGCAGGCTTTATGGAAATTGAAGTAAAAATTCGAGCGCTGATGATGGATCCGAATAGCGGCACTCCGATAGTAATTCTCAAGGACGTGGACAGTGATACGATGCTGCCAATCTGGGTTGGCGCCTATGAGGCGAACGCCATTGCATTGGAAATTGAAAAGATTGCGCCACCGCGTCCGATGACCCATGACCTGCTGCGTAATCTCATTATCGAATTGGGCATTCACGTCGAGCGTGTGGTGGTCACCAGTCTACGTGATAATACTTTTTTCGCGGTTATCGAGATGCGCATGAGTGACGGCAATCGCATAGTGCTTGACTCAAGACCGTCAGATGCGATTGCACTCGCGCTTCGTGCCGACTGTCCGATATATGTTGATGCCGAAGTGATTAAGGCCTCGCGCAATACGCTGCCATCAGAAGAAGAGGGCGGGGAAGAATCGAGCTTGAGTGAAGAAGAGTGGCCTGACGTGATTGGCGAAGCCGGCGATCTGCCGATGTGAACAGTTTTAATTGTCCCAGGGTTGTTTCTGCTAATAAGTCAATGCGAATCCCGATGTACAGCGAATGATAATTGCGATAGCAAATCAAAAAGGTGGGGTGGGAAAGACTACCACTGCCATCAATTTGGCCGCCGCATTCGCCAGACATGGGAAACGTGTCCTTCTGCTCGATCTTGATCCACAGGGAAACAGTTCAATCTCATTTCTTGACCCGCTTTCGATAGAGCGGTCTGCCTACGAGTTAATGACTGACGGCCTGGCGCCGGTCGAACAGACGGTTTACCGGACGCCGGTTGAAGGTCTCGACATAGTTCCCGCGCGCATTAATCTGGCGAAGTTGGAATCGAAGCTGGTCGGCGATTTTGATGCTCCGTTTCGCCTCAAGGACCGATTGGCGCCGTTTCGCGAGCACTATCCAATCATCGTCATCGATACGCCGCCGACACTCGGGCTAATTACGGTGAACGCGCTGGTTGCCGCTACCCATGTGCTGGTGCCTATTCAGTCATCTTACTTTGCGCTCGAGGGCACGGATGATTTGCTGGAGACGATAGAAAAAGTTAAGGCGCGCCCAAATCCTGACCTTGAGTTGCTGGGGGTGCTGGTAACGCTTCACGATAAGCGCACCACACTCGCACGCGAAGTTCATGAACAAATCAAAAAGGTGTTTGGGCCAAAACTGTTTGAGACGGTCATAACAAAGAGTGTGCGGCTGGAAGAATCGCCCGCCTACAAGGAATCAATATTTAGTTTCGCTCCTAATTCGTCCGGCGCCATCGAGTATGGAAATTTATGTGAAGAGGTAATGAAACGTGTCTAAAAGGGGACTGCCGACAGGATTGCAGATGCGCCACGATGCCCACTATGTTGAGGAGCTGTCGCAGCACCAGCCTGCCACGGTGGGCCGGATGATCCCGATTGACAAGATTGATCCGAATCCGGGACAGCCGCGCTCCGAGTTTGGTGACTTAACAGAACTCACTGCGTCCATCGCTGAAAAGGGTGTGCTCGAGCCGTTGCTGGTAAAGCCATCGCGATCGACTGGTAGATGGATGATCATTGCCGGGGAAAGACGTTATCGTGCCGCGCGCGCGGCGGGACTGAAGGAGTTGCCGTGCGTCGAAATGGAGGTTGACGAAGGAACTGTTGCCGAGATCGCGTTGATTGAGAATATGCAACGCAAGGATCTAACCGTCTGGGAGGAAGCTGACGGCTTGTTGGCGTTGTGCGAAAGATTTGGTTACACGCACGAAGAAGTAGCGCGGAAAGTAGGGAAGAGCAGAAGCACGGTCACCGAGGCCTTATCGATCGCGGGCATTCCCGCTGACGTTCGTGATCTGTGCCGGCAAGCAGACGTCTCAGCAAAGTCTGTGCTGTTGCAAATTGTGCGACAACCGGATGAAGCAGGTATGCGGCGGCTGGCGAAAGAAATAACTTCCCGGGGATTGACGCGCGAAGACGCAAGGGAAGTCAGACGACAGGAAATGGGACCGCGTGTAACTGCCGAGGCTAGGCCTTACACTTTCAAATACGTCTCGCCGAATAAGGACTTCAATCTTGAGATTCGTTTTAGACGATCAAAAGTTGAGCGTGGCGAGGTTGCTCAGGCGCTGCGGTCGGCAGCCAAGAATATCGACAGCGACAATCACCAGCCGGAGTGAAGGCAGCTTAATCTCGAAACGGCAAAGTACTGTTTAGCCCTTCGTTTTCCTTGGTGAAGTAATGGGAATCCCCTCACGAATTGGTTTACCCACGGTATTCTTATATTCAGTTGTTGTAATTACTCAATTCGCGAACGGTCTTTATGCCGGACTGCAAGTCGAGCCGCCGGTTACGTTCACGCTGTTATATTGGCTGGCCTTTTTCTGGATCATGGGCTGGTGGTTGCGTTTGGACAGCCGCAAGCGTGGAGTTCTTTCCGTTTATGATCTCGGTTTCTTTCTCACCGTCGCATGGCCCCTGGTTTTACCTTATTATTTAATCAAAACGCGCGGACCTAAAGGATTACTAAATATTTTGGGGTTCGCAGGTGCTTACTTTGGCGCGCTCGTTTTGGGAATCGCTTTCGCCGTAGCGATCGATGCTTTCCACGGATGAGGGCGACAGAATTAATTAGGAAGGGAATTACGGGGAAGTTCTAAGAGAGAATTGAAAGTACCGAGTGTTTTGATCGAGGTGCTATGTCTCCCGGTTCTGTATGCATCCTTATCTTGAAGCCACGCTCTTTTTCTTTTCCGCAGCGGCTCGTTTCTGAAGTCCCTTGGCCCAACGCTCGAGCGCAGGCTGAATCGGCTTAAACAGGCGCGCGCGAAAACTGTGCTTCTTCTCGTTCCAGGCCTTAAGTTGTTTCTCAGTGTAAGCGCGCACAGCCGGTTCGAGCTGACCCTTCTTAAGCGAATGCTTTAGCGTGAAATGATAGTGCTGGCCGACCAGTGAGAATAGCGTCGCCACCAAATTACCTTTGAAGGATAGACGAGGAATTATCTTTTTGTGAACCGGCTTGTTGGCCGGCAACAACACGCCAATTGCCAGTTCCAACCATGCGCCCTTCGGACCCTGGCGCGGATGATAGAGACCCGGCAGCTCCGTCGCTTGAAACGTCCCTCTTAAGCGCGGCTCGGAAATGAACTCGACGAGACGTATGCGTTCAAGGCCGCGCGTATGCTCGCGCGGCAGGCTGTCAAACGCGCTCTCGAGGTTCTTTACAGTGTCCGCCGGTAACTTGCGTTCAATCTGGTTCTCAATTTTTATTGCCACTAAATAAATCCTTCGAGTCTGTATTGATTAACATTTGGGATGCGTCACTCTAAGGTGCACTAGTAGAGGCGGTCAAGCGTACCCGCTGCCCGAACCTTTCAGACAACTCAACCGCGAGCCGCCAATCCAGCAACCAACAAGTCCGTCGAACACCAAGCCAGTTTCCCGACGCCCTCGCGCGCCCTAAAGTCTCGAAACAGGGAAACGATAGAGGCCGTTGAATACGATCCGAACACCAACTATTCCCGGACAAAACCGTCATGTCATCTGCGTCTGATAATATATATTATGTTAGAGGATTAGAACGTTAGAACATTAGAACATTAGAGCGTTAGAACAGGCTTGCCGCAATAGGTCGGTTTCCAAAGCCTTCGGCTCCGATCCGGGATGGAAACGAATCGGAAACTCCCTCGTGTGTCTGTTCGTAGAAGAACGTGACTCGAGGAAGATGGTCTAGCGGAGCTCCAGCTGAGAGCTCGAATTGCAACTCGACCAAGCGACCAATCGACTCGGGTGTTGTTTCGATCGCGGCGCCCGCTCAACTCTGACGTTAGGCAACACGCATGGATGACTCTGGTCGCCAACGATGGCTCAGCACAGTGATACTCGTCGGCGTGCTCTACCTCGTCGTTGGTATCACGTCCGCCACACTTGCCGGGGCGGCTGCATCCGATAAGATGCAATTCTTCTGGCGGTTGTCTGCCTTTATCATTAGTGCTCTAGTGTTCGCCGCCCATCTAGCCTACGACCACTTTCGACTTCGTAACACAACGCGGTCAACGGCATGGCATGCGTCCGTGGGTGTCGCTTTCGGTGCCTTCGCGCTCGCACTCGTGGCCAACATTCATGACCTGGGGTCAGCATCGGGTTATCGACCCCGAATGCTTATTGCGTTGGTAGCCTGGCCGCTTTTGACCGCTGTGCCGGCGTTTATTGTCGCGCTAGTGGTGGCCGCCGGTCTTGGCTTCACGCGGCTGCGTGTCTAGGCAAGCACCCTCTGAGGAAACCTCTATGAGGATGAAATGAAATGACAATAAGTGCAGCGACGAGTCACAACGCCAAGCTGCAGCTTAGGAGAGCGGACATGAACTCAACCAGGAAACAAGCAAGAGTCGCGGGACTCTGGTATCTACTGCTCGGACTCACCGCCCCCATTGGCCTCATATATGTCCCCGGCAAAGTGATCGTTTCGGGAAACCCAGCGGCGACGATCGATAACCTCCGGGCTTCCGAATCCCTGGTCCGGATCGGAATTGGGAGCGAACTGTTCCATCAGGTCATCGGTGTTTTTCTGGTTCTGGCTCTGTACCGCTTGTTCAAGGCGGTCGACGAGAAATACGCTGTGCTGTTGGTGATCTTTTCGTTGCTTGGGCTTCCAATTGTCTTTCTCAATGTGCTGAACGACATCGCTGCGCTGGTGCTCGTCGGCGGCGCCGATTTACTGTCGGCATTCGATAAGCGTCAGCTCGATGCCCTGGCGTACCTGTTCTTCCGTCTGCACAGCCAGGGAATTATCGTTGCCTCAATCTTCTGGGGGCTTTGGCTTTTTCCGTTCGGAATTCTTGTCATTCGATCGGGTTTCATCCCCCGCGTAATTGGCTTTTTACTGTTCGTTGCAGGTTTTGCCTATCTGGCTAGTGCCTTCACGTCCCTGCTTCTGCCGCGCTACGCGCCTACTGTTAACCAGTACGCGTTGATTCTTGAGGTTGCGGAATTGCCGATAATGTTTTGGCTTTTGATTTGGGGTGCGAGGACGAAACCAATAAATGCACCTGCTTCCTGATCGTTTCTCCGCAGATTACACAGATTACACAGATACTGTAGATACCTCAGATACGTGTCTGCCTTTGTGCAGCATGACAACGCAGCTTCCTGGCTGTTATCTGTGTAATCTGCGTAATCTGCGGATGGTCTATGCGTTTTGCGGTGGATAGAGTCGCTCAAACTCCTCGTTGCCGTGAAGCAGTGCGAGATCGGGATCCTGCCTGGTCCATATCGCATCGCGGTAACCCGACTCCCAGGCTTTCTTGATAGCTTTCAATGCGTCCGCCGGATTGTCCATCCCACAGAAGACGCAGGCGGTGTTGTACAGAAT
>DATNOG010000162.1:0-2600 GCA_035601415.1 Pyrinomonadaceae bacterium
GCGATGAGGTCAGTACCACCGCGCGGTAGCGGGTGGGTCTGCTTCCGTACAAGAGCTCTTGGCAAGACCAAGTATCCGGCCGTATTAGCTGCTCCATCGAACACCCACCCGCTACCGCGCGGTGGTACTGACCTCATCGCCTTGAAGTAGCGCGCAAGGTAATCAGCCTGTACCTGTCAGCAACACGCTGGTGGAACATTACCTTTAGGCCTCCCAGCCTTTGAGCCGCTCCGTGCTTTCCCTATAATGTTTCCCGTCTTATCGCTCGTTCGCTAATTCGTGTCGCTCGTTTTTGCCGATCGCATTAACAAAATGAAACGTTGCCCAAGTTGCAATCGCACTTACACGGATGCGTCGCTTAACTTCTGTCTGGAAGACGGCACACCTCTCACAAATGAATCAGCACCCGGCGCGGATCCCAACGCAACCGTCAAATACACAATCCGCGATACGAATCCGCCGGCTACGCAGATTTATCCATCTGTGCCGCCGGCGAGCAGTTCGCCCGCAAACGTTTCGCAACCTGCTGTCTCGCGACCACCCATGCCGGCGTCACAACCGCAATGGGCGCCTGCACCGGCATATGTTCCCGGCGTAATTCCGCGAAAGAAATCAAGTGCAATTTGGTGGATTGTTGGTGGCGCGGCCATCGTCGGGGTCATTGCTATTGGACTGGTGATCATGCTGATAGCGCTGGCGAGCATGAGTTCGAATACGAACAACAGTAACAACACAAATACTAATTCGCGCGTCGCTAACCGAAATGTGAACACGAATTTGAACGGGAACGTTTCAAACATTAACTCCGACGCCAATCTGCCGCCGCTGGTAACCGACGATTTCTCGGAAGCAAAATGGGGTACCGGAAATTTTTCGTTTGGCGACATCTGGTACGACAACGACGAATACCACATGCGCTCGAAGGAGAAGACTTACCTGGTGATGTATGCGCCGTCGCCTGAGTACAACACCGCCAACGCTGACGTTAAGGTCACCGCGCGCAGCGTTGATGGCACCGCTTCAGCGACGGGCTTTGGCTTAATTGTGCACGGTGAAAAGTCGAAGGCCGGCGAGCTGGAGGATTATGCTCTTTTGATCTACACGGGGACCGACCCACAGTACGAAGTTATTAAACATAAAGGCGGCCAGCAGACCACGGTCATGCCCTGGGCAAAATCGAGCGCCATCCGCACCGGCACCAACACAAATCAGCTTGAGGTACGGTCGCGCGGCGCTGAGCTTTCGTTCTACGTTAACGGCCAGTACCTGGATCGGATTACGGATACGGAAAACTTCAAGCGCGGCCTCGCCGGTTTGTACACCAGTGACACTACGGAAGTGGCCTTCGACGATCTCGAGATAAAAAGATAGTCCAAAGTCCAACGTCCAAGGTCCAAAGTCTGCCTGGCCGAACGGACGTTGGACATTGGACGTTGGACTTTGGACTGTAACCGATGCAAGTCAACTTAAAAGTATTAGCAGGCCCTTACAAAGACCGCGTCTTTTGCTTCACTCAACCTGACACCTTTCTCGTCGGCAGGACCAGCGACTCGCATCTTTATCTTCCCGACGACCGCTTCTTCTCTCGCCATCATTGCCTGCTCGAGATTTCGCCACCCCACTGCCTGCTGCGCGATTTGGGATCGACCAACGGAACATTTGTGAACGGTCGCAAGGTTTCGGAAGCCGCTTTGCAAAATGGCGATAAGATCCAGGGCGGTGAAACTGTATTGCTGGTTGAAGTTGTTTCGGGTGAGGCGGCGGACTCGCCGCAAGGCACTGCTTCCGCAAAACCAACCATCGTTTCAGTGCAGTGTCTAAACTGCGGCCGTAGTGAACAAGCGCAAGTTGCCACTTCTGACGAGCACTTAACTTTTCTGTGTGAAGACTGCCGCGCGGAATTGAGAAAAACGCCACAGCCGATTCCGGGTTACGAGATGATTCGCGTCCTTGGTCGCGGCGGTATGGGTTGCGTCACGCTGGCGCGCGATGAAAAAGCTGGCCGGGCCGTCGCCATCAAAACGCTGTTGCCGGAGTTTGCCGTCAGCGACAAAGCGATGCGCCGCTTCTTGCGCGAAGTAGATGTGGCGGCGGCACTCAAGCATCCAAATATCGTCGAGTTCATCGATCGCGGTGTCCATAACGGCGTCGTCTACCTGGTAACGGAATTCGTCGACGGCCCAGATGCGGCAAAACTTGCTGACTCGCGCGGCGGCAGCTTGCCTGCTCGCGATACTATCTCAATCATCACGCAGGCGCTCGATGCGCTGTCTCACGCGCACGACCACGGTTACATTCATCGCGACATCAAAGATCAAAACATCCTGGTGCGGAATTCGGGTAGTGAATTGTCGGCGAAGTTAACCGACTTTGGACTGGCGAAGAGCTTCACGCAATCGGGGATGAGCGGCGTGACTATGGCAGGCGAGATGGCAGGTACGCTTGCTTACATGCCGCCTGAGCAACTGAAAAACTTTCGCGACGTGAAACCGCAGTCTGACCTCTACGCGGTTGGCATGACAGCGTATAGTTTATTCAGCGGCAAACTGGCATTGAACATTGGCAGGAAGACCAGCATGTCGGAAACGATCAAAGCAATC
>DATNOG010000163.1:0-25762 GCA_035601415.1 Pyrinomonadaceae bacterium
CTCCCGTGCCTACTGACGGAGACTGGTTCTTCGGATCCTCCGGCGACCTTCGCGTCTGCGCCGTTACGACGGCGCACAAGACCAATGTAGCGAGCGCTGCAATTAGCACCCTTGTTGCGAGTCTCATCGCATTCCTCCTGCGAAATGAGTAATTAGAGCTTCCCCGTTTATGCCAACATCAAACAGATGGTCCAGCATTAGTCCAACCGCTTAATGATGGCGCAACCACCAATTGTCAAATAGGACCAGCACCGGCGACCTTACCGCTCATCGCGATGAGGCTCGCGGCGCCTGAAAGATTACCTATTCGCCACTAAGAAATCTAAGCACAACTATTGTGAAAAGTGCAGTTTAGGCTGACGATGTAGACCTCAAACCACTGCTCAAAATTCGGAGATCACCACACTAGTGCGAGCACAAAATCATGCCAGACCATACTCTACCTTTTGGGGGAAATCAAGACTTTTTGACGGCTTAGTCCCACTTTCTTTATGTTTTTTCCGTCACGCATAGATACCGCGCATCCGAGTGTCATAGGCCACGCGGTCGATAGCCAACATGTACGCCGCAGTTCGGGTATCAACTGAATGGGCGTCTGCATAGCGGCAAAGATCGTTGAAACTGGCCACCATGGTTTCTTGCAGCCGTTGGTTCACCACGTCCTCACGCCAAAAGTAACCCATCCTGTCCTGGACCCACTCAAAGTAGGAAACTGTAACCCCGCCGGCATTTGCCAAAATATCCGGAATCACAAAGATTCCCTTTTCATGCAATACTTGATCAGCCGCTGCAGTGGTGGGTCCATTGGCGCCCTCCGCCAACACCTTACACTTAATGCGGTCTGCGTTTTGAGAAGTTATCTGATTCTCAGTCGCGGCGGGGACAAGCACATCGCATTCCAATTCAAGCAACTCGCTATTCGAAACTCGCTCGACTCCGGAATAGCCCTCAAACGAGCGCGTTGCGTAAAGATGTTTGAGTGCCGCGGGTATGTCGATGCCCGCTGGATTATAGATGCCGCCGTGGATGTCCGAAACTGCGACGACTTTATAACCTGCGTCGTGCAGTAATCGTGCACCTATCCCACCAACATTGCCCGATCCTTGGACCACCACTCGCGTCGTTTGTGGCGTCATACCGAATTTCTTTACGGCCTCATTAATTACAAAAAGAATCCCTCGCCCAGTGGCTTCGCGTCGGCCTGATGAGCCGCCTAAATCTATCGGCTTACCCGTTACTACGGCGGTCACAGTGTGCCTGGCATGCATTGAGTATGTATCCATAATCCAAGCCATCGTCTGCTCGTTCGTATTCATGTCTGGCGCAGGCACGTCCTTTTCAGGACCAATAAAATCGAGCAGCTCGGATGCATAGCGCCGAGTCATTCGTTCAAGCTCGCCGATCGACATCTGTTGCGGATCACAAATGATGCCGCCCTTAGCACCTCCGAAAGGCACATTGACGACGGCGCATTTCCAAGTCATCCAGGCAGCAAGCGCTCGCACTTCATCGAGATTAACGTCCGGCGAATATCGTATGCCGCCCTTTGCCGGCCCACGCGCAAAATTATGCTGCACCCGATAACCTTCGAAAACCTGAATCCTGCCGGAATCCATCCTGGTCGGTATGTAAACTTTCAGTTCGCGATTCGGCACGCGCATAACGGCGTACAAATCCGGATCAAGGTTGAGCAACTGCGCCGCGCGATCGAATCGGGACATCATCGATTCAAACGGGTTCTCTTCCTTAATCTCGCGAATGTCGTCTACGTAGACTGTGTTTTGCATGCTTACCATGGGCCATCTCCAAAACTCGTCGAAAATTCAAATCTGAAAAGACCGCGTCTTCTTCTGGTTCACGAATCAAGTCTCGAGCAGCTTTTCGGCACTCGGGTTTAGCGCTTCGTTCATGGCGCCACTGCGGTAACCGTTGAGATCGAACGTTACATACTTGAACCCGAGTTCGCGAAAGCGTCGCGCCAACTCATCTACTACTGTGAGGCTCAAGGCCCGTTCCATTTCAGCGCGTGCAATCTCGAGACGTACGAGATTGTCGTGGTGTCTTACACGAAATTCCCTGAAGCCCATGTCGCGAAGAATCTGTTCGCCCCGATCAACTTCCGCCAGTCGGGCAATGGTCACCGGCAGGCCATAAGCGATCCGCGATGACAAACATGGACTCGCGGGCTGATCCCACGTAGGTAGGCCCGCCTTCTTGCTCAAACTGCGCACGTCTCCTTTATTCATGCCTGCTTCTACGAGCGGACTACGAACGCCATGCTCGGCCGCAGCAACGCGACCGGGACGATAATCATCGAGGTCGTCACAGGTCGAACCATCAACTATGAAGGACACCCCTCGCCTGCGAGCCACTTCACTCAATTTAGCGTACAGCTCATCCTTGCAGAAGTAACAGCGACTTCCGTTGTTGACCGTGTAGTTGGAATCATCCAACTCGTCTGTTTTGATCAGTTCGTGATGAAAGCCAAATTGTCTTGACAGATCTTCGATTGTTTGCCGCTGCGCTGAAGGCAAGCTTGCCGAATCGCCGGTAATGCACATGGCGTTCTCGCCAAGCTCGCTGGTCGCAACCAATGCCACATAGCTACTATCGACGCCGCCAGAGAAGGCCACAATCGCTGAGCCCATTTCCTGAAAGAGGTGGCGCAGTCGTTGCTCTTTGACCAGGATCGAATCGCCATCATGGATTTGAAGCGTGGCTTTTTCTTGGTTGTTATCCGCCTGGGAAGTGCTCACAGCAGTGCGTTCTCCGCGAAGAGACACGTGCACCGGCAGCATGTCCTTCTTTCTAATTGGTCAATGGGTTTACAAAAAATAATGTTATCGCATGCATCAAATCACCGCAACCAGCATCTTAGAAGGCGAGCTTGCGTAATTTGGACGCGAACTGTTTTGAAATGTTAAGATGCGGCTCTCCTCAGTTCGTCTTCTTGCCTTGTTGCGAAGTGTTTCATGATCGCTCTGCCAACCATAAAACCTTTAAGGGTCTGCTCAGTGACGCTAACAATGGTTGCCATTTGTGTAGCATGTGCCCTGGTTCATCCACTCACAGCTCAAACCGCGGACGCGTTCGGCGATTCGGGCGCCGATCCGGTGAAGTTATTTGAGAAGGGCCAAAACGCGCACGCGCGGGCCGATCTGGTAAAGGACTCTGCCGAGAAAATCGAAAAGTATAAACGTGCACTCGAGTACTATGACGAAGCGATCAAAGTACGGCCTGAATTTCCGGAAGCAGAGTTTCAACGCGCGAACGTCTTGACATCAATTGGTCGCTTGAGCGAGGCCGAGACAGGTTTTCGCCGTGCGCTTGATTTGCGGAAGAACTGGTCACTTCCCTATTCCGCTTTGGGAGCACTTCTGATCCGGCTTAAACGCGAAAAAGAAGCTGAGCCGATTTTGCGTGAGGCGATACGATTAGATGCTCAAGATGAGCTGGCGATTCAAGCGCTCGCTGGTATTCGTCTTAAAGCCGGCGATGCGAAGGAAGCGTTGCAACTCGCCAAGCGCGCGACTGCCGACGCTAACGCCGGCGCCGCCATATGGTTTGTTCGCGCGCTCGCTGAACGTGACAGCGGTGACAACAAGGCCGCGCTCGTCAGCTTGAACCACGTGCTCGAACTCGAGCCGCAGGATTTTGATGCACTCATGGAACGCGCGGAGATTCGCATCAGCGAACATGAATCAGCAATAGAAGATCTCAAGACCGCCGAGCATTTGGCGAATGGCGACAAGCAGAAGATAGGCCGGTTGGCCGCGGCCTACGAAAACGCCGGCAGACACGACGATGCCGAACGCGTTGCAAAAACCGGGGGCTTGATCGAACCGGCAGATGCGAAATCCGGAAACGTCATCGGCACCGTCGCGGAGATCAATCTTGCGAACAGTGACGATCCGGTTCAAGCGCGCGAAGCCCTGGAAAAACTGCTCAAGAAAAATCCTGAGAACGCGGTGTTACTCGCCCGTCTCGGTGCATCGTACCGGACAGCTGATCCAGGCCGGTCCATTACTTTCTACCGGCGCGCACTTGAGCTCGATCCCGCCAATGCCGATTTCGCGACCGGATACAGCTCAGCCCTGGTACAGGCACGGCGCTTTGCAGATGCAGTGGTAGTGCTGAGAAGAGTCGTTCTGACCACCCCCGACAATTATGCCGCGCACGCCAATCTGGCAACGGCACTCTACGAGCTAAAACAATTTCCCGAGGCGCTTGTCCAGTATGAATGGCTGCTGAAAAGCAAACCTGATTTGACGGTTGCCCATTATTTCATTGCCACGGCGCACGATTATCTTGGAGAATACGAACAAGCATTAGCGTCGTACGAAACGTTCCTTGCTCATGCCGATCAAAGGACGAGCCAGTTGGAGATCGAGAAAGTAAAACTACGCCTGCCCACTTTGCGGCGCCAGATTCAAAGAGGCGAAGGGGCGAAACAAAAGTCCGGACGAAACGGCAAACCCTGACTCTTTGGCCAGGCCGAAACGATCACAAATGAAAGTTCTTGGAATTTCTCAATTCGGAATTTCGATCCTAGTGGTTGTTTGCACCACCGCGTCTTTAGTGGGCTGGCAGGAAGTACGGACGCAGGAGCAAACCGCGCCGCCACCGTTGAAGATAGTCACGCGACACGATCGCATTCAGCTCGATGAAGAAAAAGACTCCAAGGCGCGTGTGCGTTTGACGCTCGACCTCGCCGAAGCTCATCTTGTGAACGCCGAGTTGGACACTTCCCATCTCAACTACGACGACGCCGCCGCCGAGGCAGGAAAATATTCCGCGCTGATAGAAGACGTTTTCGTTTTTCTGGGTACTCTCAAGCAAGACAGCAACAAGACTCGCGATCTTTACAAACGCGTTGAGCTGACGTTGCGCGCACAGGGACCAAGGCTGAGCATCATGCGCCGCACCACCCCGTCGGCGTACGCAATATGGATCAAAGAAACGGAAGATTTCGCACGGCGGGGACGGACCGAAGCCCTGAACTCTTTTTATGGTCACACTGTTGTCCGCGATCGACCTTCACCAGAACAAAAGCCCGGTAGTAGCACCGTGCAAAACAATGTGGCGCCGCCCGAGAAGAAACCATGACCCGACGCATTCTTCTTTTCCTGGCGCCGCTTAGTTTCCTCTTATGGTGTTGCTTGATCGCCGCCGCCCATCCACTTCAAGCACGCGACCATTTGACTGCAAAAGAAGTCGATCTCGTTAAGGACGCTCAGGAGCTGGATAAACGCATCGACGTCTTCATCAAGGCGGCTGACCGGCGCTTGTTGGTTATTAAAGGATTGCAGGCCAACTCAAAGGAACTAAAGAAGGATGCCGAGTTCTGGGGCGATTTGCCGTCGGGCACTCGCAGCGAGTTGGTAGGCGATATTGCAAAAATCCTCGACGAGGCGATAACTAACATCGACGATGTAAGCTCGCGCGATGAAAAGAATCCCGCGCTGCCCCGGGCGCTGCGTAAACTCGCCGCCGCGGCTTCCCGCATGATGGAGCAACTCAAGCCGCTTCAGAGCAGCGCGGTGGACGCCGCCGAAGTCAGCAACTTTGATGAGTTGCTGGACAACGCTGAAACAATTGTCCAAGCCGCCAGTAAACTCGCTCCCGAAGTGGTCCAGCCGCGCAAAGGTAAAGGCGAGAAAACGAAAATCAATTGAGTGTCTTGCACTCTCAGTTTCCGCCGGCTCGCCTTCCAGTTTATTACTTTGCTTTTGTGGTTTTTAGCCGCGGCCCTTTCGTCGCACTTCCCCAGTTACTGCTCGGGCCTCTTCTGAAACGGCTGTTCCAGCGCTTACATTGTCGCCTTCTTCTTTACCAGTGGCCGAAGATTGTAATCGCGGCGACCCATCGCCGACGGCAAAAAGCCTGTACTCGACCTTCGCTTCAGTCTTATCGACACCGCCCACGCCGGCAACCCGGCCAAACATTCCGCCGATCTTTTTTGCCGCAGAAGTTTTCAACCCCGTGACATCGGTATAGAGAATAAAGTCACATTGCTTCGCCTTCGCTTCCGCCTCGGCTTCAGTCGCACTGGCAGCGTTCAATGCTATCGCGTCAACTCCGGCGCCTTCGATCTCGCCAATCAGTCGCTCGCGCAAAGACTCAGTCGATATCTGCCGATCGGTTCGGTTGTTGATGGAAACAACTCCGACACGCAGCGCGCCGGGTTTCTTTGCCTGCTGTGTAGATGGCAGTGCATCGTCGTCCGCTGACTGCCGTTCCTTTGCTGCCTGGCCCATCAATTGAGCCATCGACGGCATGCCAAACAACTCTTGCGAATTTCTCGTCTCGGTGTAACCAGCCGGCACATCAAACAACGCCGCGTCCAGCGGCTCCTGCGAAAGCTCGATCACTTCCTTGGTTGAGGTGAACATTGCATTGCCATCTGGTCCGTACATCGTGGTTGTTTCAACCAGTGGATAGCCGCTGCGCCCGGTGCCCTCATGACGAAAATGCATTCGATCCTGGCAGCCGCCGCGCGCCGATCGGGCGCCAGCCATGGGACTGCGACCAAGTTCGCAGTTAAGGCCAAAAGATAAATCTATGTACCAGCCATCGGTTTCAGTGCGCTGCTTCATTTGACTGCAGGCATCTGGCGAAGAGTCGATTGCAGTCATTGTCTTAACGTGCCGCGCTTTGAAACCAAACATGTCTTTACGCTCGCCGGTATCGACGGAAGTCATGACATAGGTAATAACTCCGCCTCGAGTTGCCGGCGCGGAAACCGATCCACCACTTGCGCCTGCGGCGCCCGCAGGTTCGTCGATGTCCATGGACGTGATCATGTATTTCCGGGTCTTGTCGCTAATCTGAATGGTGCGCTTTAAATCACACTGCGTCAGATTAATAATGTCCATGCTATAACCCATGCGCATCTCCAAGCGCTCACGGCTGCCCTTGATCATCGTGGCGCTTTCCGAAGATTGTCCGGCGGCAGTTGTTTTGTAGCGAATTTTTAGGCTGGCGGGCCCAGGTGCCGGTGTTGCGGTTACGCGGTTCCGCGGCCGCTGCGCCACTAAAACTGACGCACAGATTGCCAACAGGGCTATCGCAGTTATCAAGCTTGTTCGGAAAAACCTTCTAATCATAAATCCTTATCTCCTCTCCTTGTTCACATGATTTCAGAACCAAGTACTAACAACTGTTAATCGCGCGCCTTGCGCAGCGTTTCGGCGGCACGCTTCAAAGCCTCGACGATTCTTGTCAATGCTTCGCCGGCATTTACGGTGTTGCGATCGTCGAGAGCCTGCCGAAAATCGGGCAGCGGCTGCGCTGCATAGCCAGTGTATGTTCCCGGCGCATAAATCTGATGCGTGTACCACGTGCGATCGCGCAGACCACGCGCATCGGTCAAATCTCGTTCGACAGCGATCAACGCATCATTGATGCGCTGGAGTCGCGCCGCGGTGCGCGGCTGAGTGATTGCCTCTTGCCTGGCGCGTTCCGTTTTCTCAGCTTCGCCGGCGAAAGCGTCAATCGCATCGTTCATTTGTTTTTCATCGACGCCGCTCGTCAACTTTCGTTGCCTGGCAGTCTTCATGCTTTCGTTAAAGAAGTCGCGCACCTGGGTGGCGTAATCTCGATAGTCCAACGGTAACCCGGCAGAGTCCGCCAACCGCATGGCTATAGTTCCCCACAACCGGGCCGCCGTCACGTGGTACATGAAAGTTGGATCACCAAAATGCGACATCCAGTAAAAATCATCGTAGGCCGAATGATAGACGCCGTAATCACCACCAAAACCCATGTCGCTGGAAGGTATTCCCAGATGCTGCAAAAACGGCGTGAAGTCCGAGCCTGAACCGAGCGCGCCAATTCGTGCTTCAGCGATGCGAGTGTCAGTTCCTGTACTGGCATTCGCCAGTTCCGCATCGGGACTATCATCGCGCGTCCGATCCTGCCATTGTTGATAGATAGTCTTACCACTCTTTGGATCCGGAACGTCGCGCGTGGCGGCGCGAATCAATTTCCACATCGAGGGTACTGACGAAGCACCAAAGTTTGCACCCGAAACCGCGGCATCCACGTTCAGGTAAGCCACGGCTTTCTGTTTCAACTCAACTGCGTTTTCCTCGACCCATTCAGTTGAGCCCAGGAGCCCATACTCCTCGCCATCCCAACTACAAAGCACAATGGTGCGTCGCGGTTTCCAACCTTTTTTCAACAGTCCACCAAAAGCCCGCGCTGCTTCCAGCATTGCCGTGGTGCCGCTGTTTGGATCCACCGCGCCAAATGTCCACGCGTCACGATGATTGCCCATCACCACCCAACGATCTTTTTCCTGCTCGCCGTCGATGCGCGAAATGACGTCCCAAATCTTGCGCACCTGATAATCCATGTCAGTTTTCAAGTGCACGCGCACGTCATTCGTTCCGCCGACGTGATAAGCGAACGGCAAGCCGCCCTGAAAACCTTTGGGCCGCAGGGGCCCTTGCAATGGTTCCAACAGACGTCGCGCATCTCCATAAGAAATTGGCTGGACCGGAAGGCGCGTCAACGTAGTCACTTCTTCCATTTTCAATCTCGGCGTCCCCGGAATCGCCGGCCTGCCCGGCGTCAACGGATCGCCCGGCGCGGTGGAAAGAAATTGAACCGAACCGCGCTGCGCCGAGGTAGCGGGCCGCCATGGTCCCTTCGGGAAAACGTCGCCCTGCATGTAACCGTCCTCCGCCGGATCGGAATAAATAATCAAGCCCACTGCGCCATTGTCCTGTGCAACCTTTGCTTTCACGCCTCTGAAGGAATTGCCGTAACGCGCGATCGCGATCTTGCCTTTGACGTCGACGCCCGCTTTCTTCAGCGCCTCGTAATCAGGTGGCAAGCCATAATTGACATAGACCAGCGGCGCAGTGACATCGCCACTGGCGCTGTAACCATTGAAGAGCGGAATAATCTTGGGATTCGAACTAGACGGGTCTTCCGGCACGACCGCCTCTTTCACCGTCAATCGTTCGTGACGTGGCGCCACCAGCTCAACGATGCTCGGTTGCTTTGGATACGGCAGCAACACTTCGTACTCTTTAAGCTCGGAAGGAATTCCATAACTGCGAATCTGATCGCGAACATAGATGGCGGTGTCATAGTCTTCCTTTGTTCCCGCGACATGCGGCTGCGCGGTTAAGCGGCGCAGGTGTTCTCGTGCCGAACCTGGTTCAGGAATAGCTTGAAACTCAGATTCCCAACGGCGTTCAGTGGCAGAGCCTTCAGGTGTGAATCCGTCGAGCTGATTGGAATTATTCTGCGACCAGACCGAACGAAGAGTTGCATTGAACCCTAGAAGAGCAAAAGTAAGTGCCAGAATCAGAAAACGGCGAGCATTTTTCACTTGAATCATCTCCTTATGACGCATTCTCGCGCGAGCCGGCAACAGCCGGCGAACAATATTCGCTGTGCTGTCGTAAACGTAACCACTTAAGTTGAAAGGACACCATGCCGATGGACAGTCGTTACTACCCTGGAGTTGAGGTCGATGTTTCCCGACTCACCTCCGAGCTTCGCAACCTTTTCGACAGTGACTATGAAGTGCAAACAATGAATGTATCTTCTACGACCGTACTGCAAGCGCGCAAGTCTAGCACGTTGCGCGATCTTACTGGATTGTCGGCAGCGCTGACCATTAAGATCACGCCTGAGACGGGCGGCACGCGTATAGAGATCGGCATGCAGAAGTGGTTCGACAAGGCAGCCATTGCCGCCCTTGCCTTGATGCTTTCCGCCGGCCTACTCGTTGCGCTGCCTGCGCTCGGCGCTTATTGGCAATACAAGATCACGGAAGATGCGTGGAAGATCATTGAAGCTCATATTGCACGCAAGGCGGGTGGATACGTTCCGCCGCTACCGGGGCGTTGCGGCAACTGCGGCGCGGTCAACACAACCGGCGCAGGGTTTTGCTCATCGTGCGGCGCCAATCTCACAGTCGCTAATTGCGCGTCGTGTGGAGCGCAACAGAAGGATGCAGCGGCCCGTTTCTGTAATCGCTGCGGCAAGCCTTTGAGCAGCAAAGGTTAAGCGGTAGATAAATGTCACGGGCCAAAAAAGTTGACTTACGGTCTGATCGGTCGTATGGTTTCGCCGCCCGGACATTTCAAAATAGACGCAGCGGCAGGTCCCTGAGGAGCTTGTTTCCTCAACTTGTCATCGCTGCCAATTCAACAAAATCCCAGGCAGCTTTAGGTACTGATCCCAGACGCACTTTCGCGTCAATCGAGCGGATTGCAAGTTCCATCAAATTTTTGAGAAAACCCCGGAGGTATGTATGAAGAAGTCTCTCCTGATGCTCATCGTCCTAGTTTTGGTTTCAGCATGCGCAGCGGCTGTTGCTCAGACGCCACCGACGCCGCATGGTCCACCGAAGGTTCTTTACCTGGTTCGCGAGGACATCAAACCCGGCATGATGCCGGCCCACAATAAACATTCTGCAAACTTCGCGGCCATTTTCGGAAGATTGCAAACCCCTAACTATCGCCTCGCGCTCGTACCTGTAGCCGGCAGCGAAAACGAAGTCGTTTATTTGACGGGCGCGGATACTTTTGCGGAACTCGAAGGTATTCTTCAGGCTACTGATAAAAAAATGGGCGCCGCAACTGGAAGCACAAAATCCGAGCTGACGCGCCTGCAGGGTGAAGCTCCGCTGTTGCACGCTGCCATGCGCGATATGTTGGCGATCTATCGTCCGGACCTCAGCTTCAATCCGGGCGTGGTCCTGCCGCAGATGCGCTATTTCTCAATCTCGACTGTTCGTCTGCGACCCGGAAAGGATTCGGAGTATTCCGATTACATAAAGCAGGTGATAAATGTCGCGCGCGATAAGGCGAAAGTCGATAACGTCCATCTGGCCGTATTTCAAGTCATCTCGGGAACGGCGGGTGGCACCTATCTCATCTTCCGTCCGATGAAGTCGCTCGGCGAATTGGATGATCCGGCTTTCATGCGCGTGCGCGCCGCCATGAGCGACAACATGCGTAAGGATGCGGACAAAACGGTGAGCGATACCGTAATGTCGAGCGATACCAGCACCTATTGGTTAACGCCGGAGATGAGTTATGTGGAGAAGGAATTCGCCGCTCTTGATCCGGCGTTCTGGAATCCCAAACCGGAACCGGTAGCTACAAAGCCAAAGCCGCGGAAGCGAACACCAAAAGCGGCTGCGGCTACTACGCCACCGGCAAACTGATTTCTAACATTCACGAGACTGCAAAGCGGTAGTGATTCACTCGCTACCGCTTTTTCTTTACTTCAATCGTGGCGCAACGCTCTAACCGGATCGATGCGCGCCGCGCGCGCCGCCGGATACAGTGCAGCGAGGATGGAAACGATCAGCGCAAATGCGATTGCGCTCGCCGAAAGCCAGGGCGGCAAAGAAAAGAAGTCGATATATGCTGCCGCCTGCGGTTTCAATATAAAACGATATGCAAGCCGATTAGCTAAACCGTCCATGCCCCATCCGGCCAGAACTCCAATCACCCCGCCAAGCGCCCCGATTACCGCCGCTTCAAAAAAGAAGATCAATTTGATCTCGCGATCTTCGGCGCCGATTGCTTTCATTATGCCAATCTCGCGCGTGCGTTCGAGAATAGACATAATCATAGTGTTCGCAATGCCAAACGACGCCACCAGCAGAGAGATACCGCCCAGTAGTCCCAGTGCCGAATCGATTATCAAGAATACTGTTTTGATTTGTTCGATTTGATCCACGATCGAAAAGCTGCCGAATCCTAAATCAGTAAGACGCTTGCGCACATCAGTCAGCGCTACCGGATCGGTAACGCGAATCACCGCAGCGTCGTAACCTTCAGCTTCGTTCTCATTCAAAGATCCCGATTGGCGTGCCAGCGCCAGCGCCACCTGGCCCATTGGGCCACGATGTTCCAGTGACCACTGGCGTGCTGCGCGCACGGGAACATAAATCGCTGCGCCGGGCAGGAGACCCACCATACCGCCCTGTCCCGGCCCTTCTTTCAAATGGAGGTCCAGCACTCCCACTATGCGAAACTTGCGCGCGACCAAATCTGTTTGTGACGCGTCGCTGGAGTCTTGCTCATCGAGCGGAATACCAAAAAAATTCGCTGGCCCTTCGTCGGACGGGCTGATTTGGTCTTTGTTCTTTTTGTTTGAACTCTTTTCGTTTGAGTCCGTCGGTGGCGCAAGAAATTCAATGGTTTGGCCCAGCGCGTCCTCCGGTTTTTCGAAGCCAAAGTCCTCAGTGAACGTGTCTGTAACCACCGCCTCGTCCGCGTCCGGCGAACTAATCATCCCCCCTGCCAGAAAAGTTTTGAAACGGGACGAGCCATTGGGCACCGAAGCCCCTGACGCCGGCTCGAACCGCACGTGCCCATTCGCGCGCGTGTAAACGTACAGACTAATAGTTGGTTGCACGTAAGCGACGCCGGGAATTTTTGCGATTTCGGCTATGGCCGCATCGTCGAGAATACGGGTGGGGTTTTTGTCGGGCTTCAAACGCGGCCCGCGGCGCTCGCCGCCTTCGCTAGTGCGCCCAGTCTGGCGATCGAAACCTGCAGTTGCCAAATTAGTAAGGCTGCGGCCAAAGACCGTTATCTCATTAAAAAGATCGAGAGCTCCAAAACGCGCCAGCATGTTCTGCTGCAACCCGAGACCAAACGAAACCATCGTCACTACGACCGCGACGCCGACAACTACACCCATTGTCGTCAACAGCGCGCGCAGTTTTGCCTGGCGCAAGTTTCTAAAAGCGAGCTGAAGAATGTCGAGAAAACTCATGAGACATTTTTGTCAACTAAGTCTTAAGTAAATACGTGTCGCACCGCATCAACGTTCCAATCGGCAAGACTCCGCGTAACAACCTCGGCGCCCGCAGCTCGCAGCTCGGCTTCGTTAACGGTAGTCGTTACGCCCAGCGTGCGCATGCCAGCTTGTTTGGCAGATTCGATCCCCGGCGGTGAGTCTTCCACAACCAAACAAGCCCGCGAAGTTAACGAAACCTGGCGCTCACCTCGTCGCTGTTCATTCAACTTTTCGCGCGCAATGCGATAACAATCAGGCGCAGGTTTACAGACGCTGACATCTTCTGCGCTGACCACCAGCGCAAATAAGGGTCGCAATTTTGCGCGTCCGAGTGCGTAATCAATCTCGTTCATGCTGGCCATGCTGACGACCCCAAGGGGATAACTTCGCGACGAGGCCTTTAGAAAAGTCACGACGCCGGGAAACAGCGGCAACTCGTTTTCGATCAGCTTACGATGGCGCACAGCTTTGCCTGACAGGATGCTGTTGAGCACTTCATCCGTCAATGTCTTGTGAGCGCGTGCGAATGCGGCGCGTACAAAAGTTTTATCGTCCATGCCCAGCGCGCCGAAATACTCAGCTTCTGTCAGATCAATTGAATGCTCGCGCAGGACTTCGCGGTACGCCTCCATTTGCAGCCGCTCGTCGTCGATAATCACGCCATTAAAGTCGAAAAAGATCGCTTGAATCATTTGTTCCTGGCCAAAGTCCAACGTCGTTTAGTGTATAGAGTCCAGCCTTCGGGTTGTTTCTTTCAAACCCGTGCAAGCTTAAGCTTGTACTCTAAACTACTCGAACTTCGACTTTAGCCATTCGAGGTTTGACTTTGGACATTGGACGTTGGACTTTGGACCTTGGACACCGTGATTTTCGCGTTTTGTTCTTCAAACAATTTCGGCAGACGCTCACTCTCCAGCACATCCAAACGGCGCAGCACTTCCGCAAGTGACAGTTCGTTTTTGAGATTAACCCTGTAATCCAAATCGGCGCGCAGTCGATCTTTTTCGCCCTGCCGGTTTTGCGACATCATGATAATCGGCGCCTGCATTCCGGCGATTACCGCTAGGACCAGATTCAACATCTGATAGGGCGCCGGATCGAAACCTCTGTAAAGAATGTAAGAATTGAAAAAGATCCAGAGAAGAATCAGTCCTATCGACGCGCCGATAAACTTCCAACTCCCGCCAAACTCAGCAATCAAGTCGGCGGCGCGATCGGCGACAGTCATGCGGCTGGCTTGTTCTTCGTTGACATTGCGCGATACGCGCGAGCGCAACAGCTCGTCGGTTCGTCGCAAGCGCTCGCTTAGTGCGCTCAACATCTCAAGCGCCACGTCAGGATTTGCGCGCACGAAAGCCAGAAAGGCGGGCCGCGAAAGAATTGCCAGCCGGGCATCCTGTACCACGCGCGCGTCCGCAGATCGTTTGCGCCCATCGATCAACGCCATCTCGCCAAAAAAATCGCCCTGGGCCAGATCAGCCAGCGTCACTTCCTGCGCGTCCTGGTCCGTAATACTAATGCGAATGCGCCCGCTTTCGATTAGATACATCGCGTCACCGCCGTCGCCTTTGTGAAAGAGCTGTTGGCCCGACGGAATATCTTCCACCGTCAATAACTCGCGCAGCTCCGTTGCTGCGTGGTCATCAAGCGATCCGAATAAGGGCACAGACCGCAGCGCTTCAAGCGTCATCTCTTGAGCATTAACAGACATGGGGGTTACCTCATAACTTAAGGATCAAGGGAAGTATGAAGAAGATGAGACGCGGCGATAGGGCGACACGGAGATCTCTTCCGATAGATCGCCGTATCGCCGTGTCTCCCCGTCTCCGCGTCTGAAGATTTTCATCATTCTTCAGTTACTTTGCCATCTTTCATCTGGATAATGCGATCGGCGAAGCTTGTGGCAAGCTCACGATCGTGCGTGACCAGCAGGATTGTTAATGCGGCGCCTGTGGCCATACGCCGTAGCAATTCCAGCAATTCGTGAGCGCGCGTGGAGTCGAGATTTCCGGTCGGCTCATCTGCCAATAGTACTTTCGGACTGTTCGCCAGCGCTCGTGCGATCGCCACGCGCTGCTGTTCTCCGCCGGAAAGCTCGCCCGGCCGGTGCGTTAACCGATCTGAAAGCCCGACGCGATCCAGCAGCTCGCTTGCTTTGCGGCTTCGTTGAGTTCCGCGCAAGCCGCCGAATGCCAGCGCCAGACCTACGTTTTCCTGCGCGTTCATGGTCGGAATCAAATTAAAGTTTTGAAAGATCATGCCCACGGAATAGCGCCGGTAGCGGGCCATCTCTCGCTTGCTGAAGGGACCAAGCGGCTTGGCGTTGAAAAAGACTTCACCGCTGGTCGGATGATCCAGACCGCCCACAATGTTCAGCAGCGTACTTTTCCCTGAACCGGAAGTTCCCTGGATCGCAACAAACTCGCCTTCGTTAACTTTCAAAGAGACTTCGTCGAGCGCGGTCACGCTCGTGCTGCCCATTTGGTAGAGCTTCGAAACTTCGCGTGCTTCCAGAAGTGACATTGGCTAGATCACATTAGCCGCGGACTAACGCGGATTCACACGGATCAGAACAAAGCAAAACTTGCATGAGACTTGTTGGCTAAGCATTCGTTTCTGGCTTTCGGTTTATCCGTGCACCCTTATTCGTTTTCAGATTCTGATCCGCATTTATCCGCGCAAATCCGCGGCCACCTTTTCTGTGGAGTCTTTATCAGCACGAACCAGCTGCAAGTTCTGTCGCCTTGCTGATGCGCCAGAGCTCGAATCGTTCTTCATCGAAACCTTTCAACATCATTTCGAAAGGCGTCGCCTGCAGGTTTTCAGCGCGGATAAGCTCGCGCACTTCCGCATCGTCATAAATTGCGTGAGAGATTACCACGTCGTCGCCGGTCGATAAGCTTTCCAGCCGCGCCGCCATATTTACCGTCGAGCCAAAATAATCGAGCCGGTCATTCAAAGTAACAGCAATGCATGGGCCTTCGTGAATTCCCGCCTTGAGTGTCAGCGGCGACATGCCTTCCGCAGGCGAGGCCAGTATTTCCTGCGCCGCCAGCATCGCCTTCAGCGCGCCAACTGGCCGCCGAAAAATTGCCATCACCGCATCTCCGATCGTTTTCACGAGCGCGCCATCCTCCTCGGTGATTACTTTCTTGAGCACATCGAAATGATTCATTACGCGTCCAAAGGCCGTCGCGTCTCCAATCTCACGATACAGTTTGGTGGAGTTGCGCAAGTCGGTGAACAGGACCGTTAACGTGCCCACCGAAATTTGTTCCCCAGGCCGCAGCGCTTCATTTGAGAAAAGATCCCGAAACGTTTGCAACGCAGTGACCTCAGCAGCCGTTGCTGCCTGATCGCTCCAGGCAAGCCGTTCGAGTATCAACAACTGTTCGGCGGCCGTTGCGTTTTCGAGTTTGACTGAAGAAAGTGTTGTCAAATTTAAGGCCTCATGCGGCCAACCGGATTCGGCAATCAAGACTTTAGCTTCGCTATGACCATTGTCGGCGGTTACAGAAACATCCATTCCGCCGGAAAGTTCCAGCGCGCGCAATCGATAGCGACCGGGTTCGAGCGGCAGGTTCAGTACGCGGCTGGTCTGCGGAGCCAGCAATTGCTGTGCGATGATGTGCGGCGTTCGCTGCGGGCTGCCCATGCAGAAATCCTGCATCGCTACCGCTCTCAGGGACGGGTTGGGTCGAAACGTGACCTCGACAAAACGATCGAAGTTAACTTTGAAATCGATGCGACACGTTTCGCAGTGTAGCTCAGTACTTATTTCTCGCAACGAGCTGCCCGTCTCTTTGGCGCCGCGACACAACGGGCACAGCAACTCCCATTGCAGATCGAGCAGGCCCGCTCGAGTTGCCTTCAGGCATAACTCCAGCACCGCGCGGCGTGAAAAATTCCAGTCGTCTGCAAGTTGATAAGGGCGGATGCGCGACACAGCAAATTCATCCGCGGTTTGAACGAAACTTGCGAGTCGGTCGATGATCTCAGTATCCGCCGTCTCAGTCTGAAGCTTACGTTTGATGCTGTCGATTCGATTAATGGCAGCCGAACTTAGTTCGACCGTTGAATCGGTGGCGGCCGGCGGAATGTCCAGCAGCGCCATTTCGTCATATCGTCTAAATGCACGCGCAAAGCGACGCGCGCTGACGAATTTCATTTGCAGCGCGACGCTAAGCGCGCCAAACATCGATCGCGGAGTAATGGAAACTTCGTAAGTGAGCCTGGTGCCGCCCGCGTCGCGCGCTGTCAGCGCGGCCAGCGCTCGCAATTCAACCATTGGTCCTTTGCTGTAAGTACGCGAGACTCCAAAACGCGATGGCCGTATCCATTCGAACGGCTGCTCTTCCCATTCGACCTCCAGGCCATAGATTGATGAACGCAAACGCTGGCGCGCGTTTCTGAGAAGCTGACGGGTTTTACCTGGCTCGACCGAAGGCACACCGGTATCGCGGTTGAATCGATTGGTGTCCGAGACAAAAGGCCAAAGCTCTTCCGGGCTCGCCTTTAAGTTGTATTCCCAACGGTAATGAAGTTCTCGGTAGGACATGGATCAGAGGTCGGAGATCAGAAGTCAGAAGTCAGAGGTCAGAGATCGGATGTCGGATGTCGGTAATTCTTGGGCGTCATAGAGCGGTTGGAGATAAGAAATTGCGATAAACAAAATGAAGAGAATTGGACCCCTACTTCTGACCTCCGACCTCCGACTTCCGACTTCCGACTCTGGCTTAGACTTCTTTGTATTCCGAATCGACATCTTCATCTGATGAAGCAACACGGTAGTTTTTCGATTGCACCTGAGTTGTAATCAGAAGATCCGTCTTGGTCTTAAGGAGGTCGGCGCGGTTGTAAACCGAAAGTTCAAAGTTGTAGCCGTGCGTAATCGCATCTTTGGGACACGCCTCAACGCAGTAGCCGCAAAAGATGCAACGACCGTAATCGATGTTGTAGACCTCAGCGTAACGCTCGTCGACGCCAATGCGATCTTCCGGCAAGCGCGGATCATCTTTCGCGATAATGTAGATGCATTCGGAAGGACAGGCCGCGGCGCACAGAAAACAAGCAACGCACTTTTCCTTGCCGCGCTCGTCAACATGAAGCAGGTGCTGTCCGCGATAACGTGGCTGCATCGTCACCGGCTCTTCGGGATATTGCACGGTCCACTTTTGTTTCGGTATATAGGAGAGCGTCACACCCATTCCCTGGATGATGGCTTTCGTGGATTGAATTACGTCAGTGATTATGGACATTGTTGTGTTGTCAGTTGTTAGTAGTTAGTTGGTCTTGGTCTTTGGTCTTTGGTCTTTGGTCTTTGAAATCTGGAATCTGGAATCTGGAATCTGAAATTTTTTTTCGCTTTCTGCCTTCTGCCTACTGCCTTCTGCTTACTGTTTTATCGGAGTCACATCCGACCCGGTCGCCTGCCACCGGCCATCGCGCCAGACAAACTTGTCGACAAAGTTAAAAGCAACCTCCTGGTCTTTCACCTGTAAGCGAATGATACCAGTAAGTGTCGCTCGTTCGCCTGTCAAACTAACCTTCAAGTCTTCAAAATTCCATTTTTGAATCGTATTGTCAGGCTCTATGGTCTTCAAATATTCGGCCTTGCCGTGCGGTTTTCCTTCGCTTGACTTACCAACGTAGTCGTCGGCAAGAATGCGATCGAGCTTCTTCTTGTCAGCATTAATGTTGGCGACGGTCCATTCATTTTCCAGATCACTCAACTGCGCCAGCACTTCCTCTTCACTGGTCGGGGGCGGCGATGAGTTCTCTCCGTCACTATTGACGTTTCCACTTTGCTCGGCGGCATTTGCATTGGAGTTGGCATTTGAGTCTGCATTCGAGTTGGTGTTGGCGACGTTGTCGTTGTCGGGTCGATACGATCGCACATTCGCATTTGACGAATTCTCATTTGCCGCCGCTCGCAGCATTCTCGGAACAAAAACTGCTGCCGCAATTCCCAATCCCGCAATGGCAATCAAGAGCACAGCCAGGATTCCAACTACCCATGGCCAAACCTTGCGTTTCGCCGGAGGAGCCGGTGGCTGGTAAGAGCCCGGTGGTTGATATGGAGGTTGAGCTAGATCGCCCGCAGCAGATGGTGCACCGGCCGCACCGGCGTCGCTACCGGACGGGTAGAGCAATGTCTCTTCAGCAGATTCGTCGACGACCTTTACCAACGGCGTTCCGTCGTCCGTACAAAAACTAAGATTTGGATCGGTAAAGATTCGTTTGCAAGTAGGACAGCGTTTCACGGCAATTCTCTTTCCGGCTTTCGGCTGCTTTAAAGTCTGTTCAGGCCGCTCAGTAGAATACCCAATCCATAAATGAGAACTATCACAGCTACCAAAACAAAATACAGCCCGCCACTCACAATGCCCGCTATGGCCAGGGGCTTTCCCGTATAGCGATTTGGCTGACTCTTGATTTGCGACAGAGCGATGATTCCTAAAACAATCGCGACCGGCGCAGTCAATAGACCAAAGCTACAGCACCAGCCCAGCGTTATCGAAACCAGACCGAGAACCATAGACGAAACCGCCAGGCCTTGCGATGGGCCGGCCATCATCGCCGGAGGCGGAGGCGGTTGCCATGACGGAATATTCTGTAGCGGCGAACTACTGTCGGCGGAAGAAAATGCAGGTCTCGCCTGCTCGACGGAGTTTTCCTGCACCTCACCCGTTTGAGGCATAACTACGGTCGGCAGCGACTGCGGCAACGTTCCGGTTTCGATGAGCGGACTGCCGTCGACTGTGCAGAAAGTTAACCACTCATCAGAAAAGGTTTGGTTACAGGTGGGACAACGCTTCATGGTGATTCGATCTGCGCGACGTCCGACAAACTGTAGAAAGCTCTGAAGAAGCGGTCAACTCCTTGGAGTGCGGCGACCAGTCGCCGCTTTGGTCCGCGGCGACTGGTCGCCGCATTGTTGAGTCAACTCAAGTCGCAACCGGCCAAAGCACTGCCAGGTCAGCGCACTCCAAAGAGTTGTCGTCTCCACTTGATCAGAGGGTTCGTTAGTTTGTCGGACATGGGTTCAAACTAATTCGAGCTGGCTAAAGAAGTAGCCGATTTCGATGGCCGCATTTTCGTCGGAATCGGAACCGTGCGTTGCGTTCTCGCCTACTGAGGCGCCAAACTCTTTTCGTAGAGTTCCTTCATCCGCTTTTGCCGGATCAGTAGCGCCCATCAGATCGCGCCAGGCTTTTACTGCTCCCTCTTTTTCCAAAACCATAACCACGCAAGGCGCGCTCGACATGAATTCCGTTAAGCCCGCAAAGAACGGGCGCTCGCGATGCACGGCATAAAAGCCTTCGGCTTCCCGCTGGCTCAGGTGCAGAGTCTTCATCGCACGCAATTTGAAGCCAGCATCATTAATTCGTTGAATGATGTAGCCGGTGTTTCCCGCGCGCACCGCGTCGGGTTTGATGATTGCGAATGTAAGATTCCCCATCTGCTCTTCTCTATCTCCTTAGATAGTTCTGCATTAGTTCCGCCGCGTAAGAATTTTGCCGCGGATGCTCGCGGATAAACGCGGATATGAAATAAGAACCAGCTAACTTGTGGCTTTTTTTCTAAGCCCTGCACATTTTATCGTCTGATTGGTTAGTTTTCTGATCCGCGCGAATCCGCGTTAATCCGCGGCTAAATCTTCTTACGCCGCCGAACGAGCCCCCAACGCTTGTTGCATGCCTGTTCCAATATCCGCCGGCGACCTGACCACGTGAATGCCGGCTACTTCAAGCGCCTTCATTTTTTCTGCCGCAGTTCCCTTGCCGCCGGCGATAATTGCTCCCGCATGGCCCATGCGACGTCCCGGCGGTGCAGTCTGTCCGGCAATGAAAGCAACGATAGGCTTGGTGACGTTGGCCTTTGCAAAAGCCGCCGCCTCTTCTTCGGCAGTGCCGCCAATCTCCCCGATCATTACAATGCCATCGGTCTCGTCATCAGCTTGAAACAAACCCAGCGCGTCGACGTGGGTTGTTCCCACAATCGGATCGCCACCGATACCGATAGCCGTTGACTGGCCCATGCCGAGCGCCGTCAGTTGGCCCACCGCTTCATACGTCAATGTTCCGGAACGCGAGACTACACCGATGCGACCTTCGCGATGAATGTGGCCGGGCATGATTCCAATCTTGCATTTCCCGGGACTGATGATGCCCGGACAATTGGGACCAATCAGACGCGCCGGTTTATCAGCCAGATATTCTTTCACCTTGACCATGTCGAGCGTTGGGATTCCTTCAGTGATGCAGACGATGACCGGAATGCCCGCGTCGGCGGCTTCCATGATCGCGTCCGCAGCAAATGCCGGTGGCACATAAATCACAGCCGCATTTGCGCCAGCTTCGTTTACTGCATCAGCGACTGTGTTGAATACAGGAATGCCTTCGTGAATCGTGCCACCCTTGCCGGGCGTGACGCCACCAACGACATTCGTTCCATACTCCACCATTTGTTTCGTATGAAATGTTCCTTCTTTGCCGGTGATTCCCTGCACCACCAGACGAGTTCTTTTATCGACGAGAATGCTCAATTGCTCGGCTCCCGAAACAGAAAAAATGATTACGAAATGAGGGCGGAGTATACCAACTGCCGCAAGCAGGCACAAAGAACGCTTACACAAACCTACGCGAGCTCAACGCGCTGACCATAAATCGGCACAGTAGCCGGCCACGCAAATGTTTCTCTGATATGTGCGGCCATTGCTTCCGCCGCCGCGGGCTCGCCGTGCGTAAGAAAAGTTTGGCGGGGTGCGGTTGGCATTCCTTTCAGCCACTGGAGAATCTCTCGCCAGTCGGCATGTGCAGAAAAGCTGCCAATGCGTTCAATCCGGCAGCGAACCGGAACCCATTGTCCCATTATCTTTACTTCGTGCTCCCCGTCGAGAATTCGCCGGCCAGTCGTTCCGGCCGCCTGGTAACCAACAAAAAGCAGCGTCGTATTTGGATCGGGAACCAAACGCAGGGCGTGATGCAGCACACGTCCTCCGGTCATCATGCCTGAGGCGCTGACAATCACGCGTGTGCCCTTAATCTCGCTGAGACGTTTCGATTCCTCCCTGGAAGAGCACGTGATCATTGAATGGGTACGAAGGGGATGTTGCGGTCTGGCAAGCACGCTTGCGTAATCTTCGTCCTGCTCCTCGGTGCGCTTTGCATAGGCTACAGTTGCGGCGGCGGCCATGGGTGAGTCAAGGCAAACAGGAAGAATCGGAATAGCTTTTTCATCTTCCAACTCTCGAATGAGATAGAGGATTTCCTGCGAGCGACCAACTGCGAATGCTGGAATAAGTATTGGCCCACCGCGTTGCGCTGCGTCATTGATAATCCGTTTGAGCGCGCTTTTCGGGTCTTCAGGATCATGGAGACGATTGCCATAGGTAGATTCAACTATTAGGTAATCGCATGCGGGCGGCGCAACTGGGTCGCGAATTATCGGCTGATTGTAGTGGCCCAGGTCCCCCGAAAACAGAATCCTGCGGCCGCTGTGATCGTCGCCGGCGTTTTCGACCGCTACGAGGACGAGACTTGAACCGAGTATGTGTCCGGCAACGCGAAACCCTGCGCGAATACCTTGCGCAACGGCAATAGACTCGCCGCTATTCGCCAGCGGTTCGATTAGCTGCAGAGCGGCAAACGCATCCTTCTCAGTGTACAAAGGAAGCGCCGGGTTGTGCTTTGTCAGCTTGTGGCGGTTGCGATAGTCAGCGTCTTCTTCCTGCAGACGGCCTGCATCCGGCAGCAGTATTTTCAGCAAGTCGGCAGTACCACGCGAGCAGTAAACAGGACCACTAAAACCCTGACGGACCAGGCGGGGAAGATATCCCGTGTGATCGATGTGGGCGTGCGTGATCAGAACCGCATTGAGTGAGTGGGAATCAAAAGGAGGTTCCTGCCAGTTGCGCTCACGCAGCGCTTTGAGTCCCTGGAAGAGGCCACAATCAACGAGCACGCGCGCGCTCTCAGTCTCAATAAGATACTTTGAACCGGTTACCGTACCGACTCCGCCCCAGAATGAGAGTGTTGCCAATATGCTTCTCCAATTTAGGCGATGGCGTTAGCTGCTGGGTCGAAGCTAGCTGTCTCTTGAGATCTTCGCCGATAACCAAACAGCACAATGAGCACGGGAACAAGCAAGGCGAGGTTGCGCAACGTGGTTTTCACTCCCAACTGGCTGGCAATGATTCCCCCAAAGCAACCGCATTCGAGAGGCTCGCCATGCAAAACATAAACGTAGTAAAGCGCGTAAGCCGCAAAACCAATTAATAGAGCGGCCGCGAATAAAGCACCAAGCCTAACTGTTTTGGGAATCAAAAGAAGTACTGCGATGCTGACTTCGAGCACGATAACGCCGATGGTTGCCGGCCACATCCAGCGTGTGTAGTTAAAGCCCGAAGCAGTCAGCAGCTCGCCGACATTAGCTGCGAAGGCTTTGACAATGGTGAGTTTCGCGCCGGCCGTGAACAAAAACAAGGCCGCCAAAGCGAAGCGGCATATCTGGACCAGGATGCGGAATAGTCTTGACCAGAGTGGCATAGACTTTAGTCTGTGTCTTCGTCGCAGCCACAGACTGAAGTCTGTGCCACGTTAATCATTATCGGAAGCCGCTACTCATGCTCACGCCGCAAGCCCAACCACCTTTTCGGCGGCGTCTTTCATTCCGTTAGCGACGGTGAAGTTCATGCCTGACTCGCGAATGACACGCTGGCCTTCTTCCACGTTTGTTCCTTCGAGGCGAACGACGACCGGCACTTTGATTTCCAGGTTCTTGGCCGCTTCCACCACGCCGCGCGCTACCATGTCGCAGCGCACGATGCCGCCGAAAATATTTATCAAAACAGCCTTCACCTTTTCATCCGCAAGCAGAATGCGAAACGCCGCTTCGACTCGTTCCTGCGAAGCGCCGCCGCCGACATCGAGAAAGTTTGCCGGCTCGCCACCCGCAAGTTTGATTATGTCCATCGTAGCCATCGCGAGGCCGGCCCCGTTAACCATGCAGGCAATGTTGCCGTCGAGCTTGATGTAGTTGAGATCGAATTTCGACGCTTCGATCTCCAGCGGCTCTTCTTCATTGAGGTCGCGCAACGCCAGAAAATCTTTGTGACGAAACATCGCGTTGTCGTCAAAGTTAACTTTTGCGTCAAGCGCAATCAGCCGTTTGTCTTTAGTCAACAGGAACGGATTGATCTCCATCAACGAAGCGTCCATCTGTTCATACGCAAGATAAAGCGACTGCATGAACTTCACCGCCTGTCCGATTAAATCGGCCGGCAGGCCTAAACTAAAAGCAAGCTTGCGCGCCTGAAACGCGCGAAACCCCACCGCCGGGTCGACGGTTTCCTTCATGATTTGTTCGGGCGTCTTTGCGGCAACTTCTTCAATGTCCATGCCGCCCGCAGCGGAAGCCATGAATACCGGCCGGCCCGAGGCGCGGTCCAAAACGATGCCCAGGTAAAACTCCTTATCAATTGGCAAGCCCTCTTCGACTAACAAGACGCGCACTTCGCGACCTTCCGATCCGGTTTGATGCGTGACGAGTTTCATGCCCAGCATCTGGCGCGCAATCTCACGCGCCTCGTCGGGACTCTTTGCCAGCTTTACGCCGCCGCCCTTGCCGCGGCCGCCCGCATGAATCTGGGCCTTGACGACGACGATGTCCGTGCCCAATTCTTTGGCTGCCTGATAAGCCTCTTCCGGCGAGCGCGCGACCAGCCCACGCGGGACGGGGACGCCGAAGTTTTTCAAAAGTTCTTTGCCTTGATACTCGTGGATCTTCATGACCTGCTCTGCACTGATTGATGATGTTAGTTGGAAAGCGCGACGAGTTTAGCCGCACAAAACATGCAACTGCAAGGAGGCCCCCATGGCAGACGTGATAGTCACTTCAGCGGCGAACCTGCAAAACGAAGTTCGGTACGGCGAAAACCACATTTTGATTACTGATGAACCGCTTGAAGCAGGCGGCGAAGATGCCGGCCCCGATCCTTACACTCTCTTGCTGGCGGTGCTGGGAAGTTGCATCTCGATGACTACAACGCTGTATGCAAGAAGAAAAGGCTGGCCACTCGAGCGCGTGACGGTGCGCTTGCGCCAGGAAAGAATTCATGCGAGCGATTGCATCGAATGCACGCACACCACTGAAGATTACGTGCACCGCATTCAGCGCGCTGTAAGTTTCGACGGAGACTTAACCGATGAACAACGCGCTCGGCTTCAGGAAATTGCGCACAAGTGTCCGATCCATAAAACGCTGACGTCTGAAATTGTAATCACCGAGCTGGCTTAGCTCCGGATTTTTATTGGCCGTGGATTAACGCGGACGAACGCGGATCAAAATAAAAAAATTTTAGGAAGGCCTTTTTCAGATTCGTATAATCCGCGTTAATCCGCGGCTAAATAGGATTTCGCGGCTAAAAAATTAAAGGCTCCCAATCATTTCCGATTGGAAGCCTTTTGAACTGGTCGGGACGCCGAGATTCGAACTCGGGGCCTCACCCACCCCAAGGGTGCGCGCTACCAGGCTGCGCCACGTCCCGTCACTCCAAGTATCTCTGCAAAAAACAAGCAACGCAACCGTCAGAAAAAGCGGCCGCGGACTTACGCGGATGAACGCCGATCAGAAAAAAACATTTTCATAAACTGATTAGCGGTATTTCAGATTCGTAAAATCCGCGTTCATCCGCGGCCAAATCAGTTTGCTTTCGCTTTTAAAACATCATCTCGTCTTGCGAGGTTCTTTCTCAAGCAGGGCTAACAATTCGCGCAGTTCAGTCGCAACCTTTCGCAATGCTTTGCGATCTTCAGCCGTTCTGGCTTCCGAGACGGCGCGCGACATTTCCGTTTTTATACCTGTTCGCGCTGACACGGCGCTTGCGCCCGACTCTGAATCGTCTGCGCCGTTTTCAGGTGAAACTATTTTGAATTTTCCACCTGCGCGCAGATCGTTTGCAAGTCTCTTCTTCGCGCCG
>DATNOG010000164.1:0-7587 GCA_035601415.1 Pyrinomonadaceae bacterium
CCGTTTTCGCAACTGTAGCCGTTAACCCAACCGCGCGTCGCTCAGGAATAAATACACCGTCAACTCCCGCACATTCAGCCGTTCGTAGAATAGCGCCAAGGTTGCGTGGATCCTCAATCGCATCCAGACCAAGCGCCAACGGCTTGTGCTCAGTGTTCACCATCGCAGCAAGTCGTTCGAGAAGTTCTTTGCTATCGTAATAACCTGAGGCCGCTGTTCGGGCCATGACACCCTGATGCGTCAAGCCCGGCAGGGCACGGTCAAGCATTAGTCGCGGCGCGCGATGAATGGGAACCCGAGCGAGTTTTGCCAGCCCCAGCAATTCTTTCAAGCGCTCGTGGCGCGCCCCTTCAGCGATTGTGACTTGCTGCAACGGCCGCTGGCCGGACCGAAGCGCTTCGAGCACTGGGATAAGTCCGTAAATCGTGTGCTCAGCCTCCAACCGCGTGATCGTCTCGCCACGTTCGCCGTCAACCGGTGACGTTGCCGCTTGGAAGGCCGCACCATCGCGGCGCGATTTGTGCGACTTAGGCATCGGCATCACTCGTTTGCTTGTGCTTGAGCAAATAGTAACGAAGCCGCGAGTAACGCGAAAACTGCGACTCGTTACTGGTTTCCATTACGCTGCCCAAACTGTATTTTCCCGGCCGCCCACGCCGCCAGCCAGTCGACTCATTCTGTTGTTCGGATCTCCAGACCGGCTCCAGCGCTTTCCGCACCGCGTTGTATGTTTGATCGTAGCCGATGGCGGGAACGTTTTCGCGAAAGACGCTGATGAGGATCGACATGTTCTCGCTGGCAACAAGCAGTTTCCTTTCCGCCAAACAGGAAAAGTCGAAACTGCCGGACGCAATCCGATACGGTGTGGTTTCGTGCTTTGTGTACAGGTCTATGACGCTCGCGTCGGCAAAAAATTGATCAGCTTCCAGCACGCGGCTCTCGCTGCGTTTTCTTTCTTCAGTCAACTCCACTCGCTTGCGTGTTATGCGTCCCGAAACCATTAGAACGAAATCGTCACGCGATATCTTTAGCGGTGCGGCCTGCGGCGACTGATAAGCATCGACACCATCATCTCGGAATTCGAGCGCGCGCAACTTAACTGACGCATCCAGACCAAGCGACGTATCGGCAACTATCAAACTGGTAATCTGCGCGTTCTTCAGCCGCTGCTGAATAAGCTCGGCCTCCTCTTTGCTGCTTGAGCGCGCCAGGGGTAGCGGGACCGCAGCAGCCACGATCCGCCACAGGTCCTCTTTTTCCAATCGCAGGAAATCCGCTATCTCGGCAAGACCACCCTCGCTAAGGTTTGCAGGTGAAGGCAGAAGGATGTTGTTATATCCGTGCTCCCATTTCTCCAGCGGTCGCAATGCCGGTTTTTGCAAAACGACGGCCGCCGGCTGCACCGGCAGCGCGGAGCCGCAGTAGAGGCAGTTGGCTCGGGTGGGTGGGTTTGCTCGCAGGCACGATTCACAGCGAACCATCTCGTCCGGCGTGAAGGAGCGCGCCGCCGAATCTGTAGATGGCCCATCGTTGGGCATGATGACGCTTTCGTTATCTTTGGACAACAGCTTCTCCAGGAGTTTGGATTATACGATGCGGGAAGTTTCTTCGAAACGCGCGCTGATGAAGGGCCGTAATTAATGACTCGGACAAGGGCGCACAAGCTGCTGGTTTCTTTCGCACTCGTAATGGCGGTGCAAGCCTGTGCCCCAACTGTGCCGCCGAATGCGACTGGTCCGCGCGGAAACGAAGCACCTTATCCCGTTCTGTTGGTCGAGGACAGTCATAGACGTGAAGCAGCGACCGCGGTCATCAATCACATAATGAATTCCGCCGTTGGCACTGCGACAGCTCCGTTGCTACAACCAGTCACAGCCACCATCGAAAGCCTGCCAACAAACACCGCCGCTGTCTTATACCTTCCCAAGGTTGGCACAAACGCAACGATGAACGAGGAAGAAACTCGTGAATCGCTTCGGCGCTTTATCAGAGACTGGCAGGGGCCGATTGGCGCAGACCCGGCGAAACTCTCACTGGTTGAAAGAGTGGATCAACCGGACGGCTCAAAGGTTGCGCGCTATGAACAGCGCGCGTTTCGCTATCCGATTCGCGGAAATTACGGCAAGCTCGAAATTCGTTTTACGCCGGAGCGCCGGGTACTCAACATCGTCAGCACCTGTATTCCCGACGCTGATAAAATTCAAACCGCACTGGCAGCAGTGACTATCAAGCTCAAGCCAGAGGACGCAGGAAAGCAACTCACGACAAACGATATTCAATACTCCAATGCCGGTGGGACCAAACTCACCTTCCGGCCCACGGCAAACAATCAGCTTGAGCCACATGAACTGGTTATCTACATAACTCCCGCCGATGGCCAGACAAATGCCCTGGCATTCCATGTCGCCTGGGAGATGGTCATCAGCAATGCTCCCATCCAAATGGCGTACGTCGACGCTGTTACCGGACAAGTCGTTGGCACTCGATAGGCCGGCGCCTTCCTTGTAAGCTTGTCCCAAACCCTATGCTTGACCAATTAGAGACAAAAAAGCATCCTAGAAACGATTTCTAAATATTGATTGGAAAGTAATTATCAAATGAATAACTTTGATCCTGCTAACAACGTCTCATGGCAGTTGGGCCACCGCGGAAGGGTCGCGGTTTTCATTGACGGCAACAATCTTTTCCATGCGGCGCGTTTTCACAACCTCGACATCGATTACAACAGACTCTTGCGTGTGCTGCTTGGCGACGGACGATTATTGCGGGCCTTCTTTTACACTGGGGTCGATGTGGGCGCGGAAAGACAGCAGGGGTTTTTACTCTGGATGCGTCGCAATGGCTTTCGAGTTATTCAGAAGGAGTTGAAGACCTTCTACGATGGCAGCCGCAAGGCCAATCTTGACGTAGAAATAGCGGTCGATATGCTTTCGTTGGCCGGCCGCTATGACACGGCAGTTCTTGTTTCAGGTGATGAAGACTTTGTTTACGCGGTTAACGCCGTCGCTTACAAAGGATGTCGCGTCGAGATCGCCGGTTTTCGTTCGAACACAGCGCCGAAGTTGATCGACGTCGCCGACTATTTTATTGATTTAGGCGAAATAGCAGATCGCGTGCGCAAGGAAGTCGTTCACGGCGCCCGATACGATGAACCCGGGATTCCGGAACAGCAGCCGACGCAATATCTCGAGCAAATTCACATTCAGGAAACTAACGAAGACGGTTTTCAGTCAGCGATGCACGTCGTTGTGGAAACAACCCTTGAGACCGATGCCGCGGAATTTACCGATGCTGCCGAATTCATCCGCGTCACAGACGAGCAGTAAAGGCAAGTTGAACTTTGGACGATATGAAGCTCTTTACCGTTGAGGAAGCAAATGCTCTGCTGCCGTCCGTGAGGCAGCTTTTACGGGAACTTCAGGGCTCTCGGCACCGGTTGGGTGCTTACAGGGAGGAAGCCAGACAGGCCGCGGATCAAGCGGACCAGGGCGGCGGCGGAATCGGGGGCGGTTTACTCTACGCCCGATTGCTCACAAACTTTGCCGCCGAGATGGGCGAGCTCGAAGCCATGGGCGTGCAGTTGAAAGATTTTGATCGCGGGTTGGTTGATTTTCCTTCTTTGCGAGAAGGCCGCGTGGTCTTGCTGTGTTGGCAGTTGGACGAAGGTGACGAGCTCGAGTGGTGGCACGACATGGATACCGGGTTCGCCGGTCGTACGCCGCTCTAAAAGTTTTCCACAACCCCTCTCAGCCACCGACCGGTAGCCCACCAGTCTCGGACAACTCTAACGCCTGGTATATTTTCTGATTGACCACTTAAAGTATTCCCTGATACTATGCGCGCCGAACTGCGCGGAGCCGGGTAGGCCTATTCACCCAGGCTGCTGAGCTTAGATTCCTTTTAAGGAGGCGAGCTTGCTATGAAGTGTCCGGAATGCGGCGCGACCCTCAAGAAAATCTCTCCAAAATGCACCGAATGTGGCGCGTTACTGAAAAAGAAGGCGGACATTTCGTTGCCTGCGCAATCCAAAGTGATTGAATCCGCGCCCACCGTTTCAGTTAAGCAACCAGCAACAAGGACGCAAGCTCCTTCATTAATCGAGTTTCCAGGAATTAATAGAAGCGCACTGCCAGAATGGCGCAAGGAACTGAGCGAGCGCGTGCGAGAAAAGCAGGAGCGTCGTGCGCGCGAGGCCGTGCTTGAGGCCAAAGGTGAAGCGATAACTACCATTGATACCGTGACGACCGCCCAACCAATTCTCGAACTACTACCGCAAGCTGAAATGCCGCCGCTGAATCCAATAGTCGAAGCAGCTCTCAAGCGAATTGAACGTGCCCATTCGGAGGCGTCAACCTTTTCGCATGGCAACGCGGCACTGGCGACTGCGGTAGCTTACGAAGAACAGGCGGGCTCGGCCGAATCAGACGTAGCCTTAATGATCCAGTCTTCAGCTGTCGAATCGGAACACGAGCCCACCGCCGAAGCGAGTCCGCCTGAAAGAACTCACAACCTCGCCGTCGTTCCGAATCCGCCTGTAACTAAAGAAGGCGCCGGCGCGCGAATTACGAAACCGAAGCGGTTGATCGGAGATAGCAACGATCCGGCGCTGAACTACCTTGATAACGTTCCCACCGCGCTACTCGTAGAAAGACGCGAGTACGTGGCCGCCTCCGTCGCACGCCGGGCGTTAGCGGCGATCGTGGATCTGGCGATTGTGTTTGCGCTTTCTTCCCCGCTGCTCGTTCTCAATAGTTTGACCACACTGGACTGGCAGAACTGGCACGTGATCGTATTTTCCGTCAGCAGTCTCATGTTGGTTGGTTTTCTCTACCTGACGATTATTACCGCATTCACGGGTCGTACCATGGGAATGCGCATCTGTTCGCTGCGCGTGGTGGATGCGCGCAACGGTTTGATTCCTACCGGCAGTCAATCAGCGGGACGCGCGCTCGTCTATTTGCTGTCGCTGGCGTCCGCTGGCATCTTGTCGCTGTATGTCTTTCTCGATTCGGAAAGGAATACTCTTCATGATCGTTTCACTCGCACGGCAGTAATTCGGGTGTAGATCAAATTCTGAGGATAGAATGGCCCTGCTCTGCCTTTGTTGGAGAGCAGGGCTTTTTGATTGGGAATAGCGCTGCGAACAACAAGATGCACCAGGAAACTCTGAAAGAAATTGTCTCCGAACTCGACGAGCTACTCCCAGGCCGATTTCCGCGAAGAGTATTCCAACTGTCACCCGGGTCTATAGCAATTGACTTTCAACTACGACAAGACGGTCTTCTCTTTATCAGCGTTGAGCCCGCCGGGCCTCGGCTTCATCTAATGAAGCGCAGTGTTCGCGAACTCGAGCGCCGGACACTTTCCCCTTCCCCGTTCGTGCAGGCATTGCGGGCGGCGCTTAGTGACGCTGCTGTAGCGTCAGTCACTAAGGACGATGTCGAACGAATTGTTCGCTTTCATTTCTCGGCCTCTTCAGAAGACATCGATCGGCCGCTCACGACGATGGTGGCACAACTGACCGGCCGCTCGGCAAACTTGTTTCTGCTTGATGCTGACCAGACAATTGTTCATGCGTTGCGGCGTCCGCTAGGCGAGGGCCAACAAGTAAGTGAGAAGTACAAACCACCACCACAATCGCCGGCCAGTACTTCCCGCGAACCAATCATTCCGCGCGGCAGTTTCCCCACCTTGTCTGAAGCGGTTGATAAATACTATGGGCAAGTCGAAGCTGAAGACGAGTTCAAGCATGCGGCAGCCAAACTCAAGGACCAACTGCGCCGAGAAATTGCCAGGCGCAAGAAACTGCTAACAAACCTAAAGAAAGATTTGGCCGGCCACGGCAATGCCGACGAGCACAAGCGGCTTGGCGATCTGCTGCTCGCGAACATGGCTAATGCTAAACGCGATGGTGACCGCGTGACGCTTGCGGATTATTACACCGAAGGCCAGCCGAACATCGAGATGACGATTGACGAGAACAAGTCTCTGCAGGATGCAGCGGCAGAAGCTTTTTCGCGTTACGGCAAAGCGAAACGTGCGGTTGGAGAAATTCAGGGAAGGCTGACACAGGTTAATAAAGAGATCGAGGAACTAAACAAGAAGCAGACAAAGCTTGTTGCAGCGATAGCCAAAGGTGACGAGGCGGTGCTCGCCCAGTTTGCCGCGGGCAAGCAGAAAACCACTGCGCGGGGAAAAGCGAAGGAATCAAAAAGCATTCCCGGCACGCGGCGCTACCGGTCTTCGGATGGTTATGAAGTGGTGGTCGGCAGGACTGCGCGTGATAACGACAATCTTACTTTTCGCGTGGCGCGTCCAAACGATCTTTGGTTGCACGCTGGTGATTATCCGGGCTCGCACGTGATTGTAAGGAATGCAAGCCGTCGTGAGATTCCGCAGCGGACTGTGATTGAAGCTGCGCAGTTGGCGGCCAGGTTTAGTCAGGCAAGTAACGATTCAAAGGTAATTATTCACTACACGCCGCGGAAATTTCTTTCAAAACCGAAAGGCTCCGCGCCGGGTCTGGTACGCATGTCGAGCTTTAAAACGATTGCCGTGAAACCCGCTGAAGATATTGAGCGAATATTGTAATAGCGAAGACTACTTATAGCGGTAGGTGATTCTGCCTCGCGACAAATCATACGGAGACATCTCAACGCTTACTCGATCGCCGACGAGGATGCGGATGCGATGTTTGCGCATCTTGCCGGAAATCGCTGCCAGCACCACATGCTGCGAACCTTCGAGCTGAACCTTAAAAAATGCGTTGGGCTGCTTATCAATAATCGTGCCCTCCGCTGGAATCAAATCATCTTTAGCCAAATAGTTTCTCCTTTAACAAGCGTCATCAAATGACGTCTAACAAGTAAGCGGTGAGCATGAGTTCAGGAAAAACCCCCGCGCCTCACACTCACCACTCACCTAGCTGCTAACCGAAGTGATTACCACCTGGGCTCGCGATTACCGCCGCCACCGCCGCCGCCGTAGCCACCGCCACCGCCGCGATTGCCGCCGTAGCCACCACCACCGCCGCGATTGCCGCCGCCACCAAAGCCACGACCGCCGCCACCTGAGCGAGGCTCACGTGGTTTAGCTTCATTGACATTCAGCGCCCGGCCGTTGACTTCCTTGCCGTTAAACTGGGAGATGGCTGCCTCGCCCTCTTCCTTGCTGGACATTTCGACGAAGCCAAAGCCGCGCGAACGACCGGTGTCGCGGTCTTCCACGACGCTCGCTGATTCAACCGTGCCGGCTGCTGCAAAAAGCTCTTGCAAATCCTGGCTGGAGGTAGAGAAGGCGAGATTGCCGACATAAAGTTTCATAGACATACAGATATACCTTTCCCACTTGGGGCTAAAAGAAGCTGCGAATCGGATTGGCCTCGATTAACGGTAGTCAGCAAGGAACCGGGTTCGGAATGCTCAAAAGAGCGGCTTCTGAAGTTGAAATCAGCCCGCTCTCGAACTATCTAAACGCCGGCGCTAACGAATTTTGCGCGGGGCGCATCACCGTTGATGCGCGAGAGTAGGGTTAACTGCGGACTACTATGTACTATTAAAGGCAAACTAGCAAGGCGGTAATGGCTAG
>DATNOG010000165.1:0-37364 GCA_035601415.1 Pyrinomonadaceae bacterium
AACCAACCCAAAGTCGATTTTCGTCATCTTTAAGCGTTCTCAGCATGCCACGTCTAATTTGCAACTGCCAAATCCACTTATGACGTCTTAAGCGCTTGACTCATGACCTTACGCCTTAAATAATGCCAGCGCTCCGTTAAGGTTTACTCGCCACGATCGCTGAAAATCTGATTTAGTCCGGAATGAATAATATGCTAACCAGAAATAGAAACCTCATTACGCCAATAATTCTGCTTGCCCTGCTTACCATCCCACTGCTCGTTGTTTATGCCGCGGGCGGCAGTATCGAAGGCAAGGTGGTTGATCCGAAGGGTTTCAAAAGATAATGAAGGACTTCATCCAGACCAACTACAACAAAGATATTTCTACTGAAGACTTCAAGGCGATTGTCGGAAAACATATCCTAAAGAAATGGATATCGCCGGCAACGGGCGCATGGATTGGTTTTTCAATGAATGGGTCTACGGCACCGAAATGCCAAGCTATCGCTTCGACTACAAGGTAAGCGCCGATGGCACGGTATCCGGCCGAATTACTCAGAGCGGAGTGTCTGATAATTTCGCGATGCTTGTAGTCTTAGTTCCGCATGTGATAACTTGCCAGCCATCGAAGGTGGTTTAGCGGCACCTGTTCCCCGACAATCGAAGATCAAGCGGTTCAAGAATTTTCAATCTCGCCCGAAATTGAATGTCTTAACGAAGAGTGATCTATGCTCGATGTTGAGCGAACGCGCGATAACAAGCCTGGGCAGAGTGGGACTGCCACGGCGCGAGCGGTGCAATACAGAAAACCGCCCGTGGAATCGTGCACGATTTCTGCTGAGATCGACTTGAACACTCAACCGTCGCTGGGGCCGGCAAAGAGTTCAATGGCGGAACTGATGCCATGCGACGCCGTATTCGATCCAAGTGCCTACTTTGATCGCTGGCTCGCCGATGTGCAGGCTGCTAACGACCAACCTTCTCTTGAACTTCCCTACACAGACGCCGACCAGGAGCAGGAAATTTACGTTGAGTCGCGCATTGGCTCAAATTGCGAAGTTACTTTCGAAGGTGTGTTGCACTTCGATGGTTACTCTATGGGAAACGTCCTTTCGCCGAATGGCACGCTGGTATTGATGAGACGTGGCCGGATTGAGGCCGATATCGACGTGGGCATAGCAATAATTGACGGTTCTGTTACCGGAAATATCACTGCCAGTGAGCGTGTGGTGCTCGAAAGCGATGCCCGCGTTAAGGGACAGATTTTTACACCGGCCCTGTCGATGCGCCTGGGCGCGATACTTGATGGCGATTGTTTTTCGTAACGCCGGAGCGTCAAGCCGAACCGATTGAGGCCATAGTGATTGGCTGCCCGACTGCGTTTCAATTGGATGATGCGGTGATTTTCCGCGTAGTTGTCAGTCGTTCTCTCGGATGAGCCCGAGGGAGAACTTGAAGAGTTTTTGCTCAGTGCTTGAGTGTCCCGAAGACACGAACGGAGCTTCGTCCCGCCTTGATGTATTTCCGGGGATTACAATTTGATTGCAAAGCTAGACACCCAAAGCTTTGATGTCTATTATGTCTTTCCCCGCTTCTGGGCGGTTGATCATTGTGAACCAGTCGCGACGGCTGGATAATCCACAACATAAGGCACGCGCGTCGTTTTGTTACTGCTAACGTCCCGATGGTGACTGAACCTGCGCCCCCAAATTAACGGAGGTTACTAAATGCTTAGGATTGGAAAGAACCCGAAAGACTCAGCTGAAAACGAAAGTTCCGCCGAAAAAAACGACGTAACAAATTACAATGCGCCCAGAACGTTCTCCTCTTACCAGACGCCGCCCACACCGGAAGTAAAACCACAGTCGGAATCTGCTTCAATGGCGCCGCGAGCACTGACCGAAAGCGAATCGCTGGCGCGCGAAATTAAAGAAGGCAATCTCAGCGGCTTTGTGGGTAGCGGCACCCTGGTTACTGGAGAAGCCAACTTCAAAGCGTTGATGCGCGTGGATGGTCACCTGTCAGGACGAATCACGTCGAGCAGCGGAACGCTCATCGTGGGCGCCAACGGTAAGGTCGATGCGAATATCGAAGTCGCGATTGCCGTCATCCATGGCACTGTCAATGGCGACATTATCGCCACTCAGCGTCTGGAACTCGGCCGTGCAGCCAAACTGAATGGCAACATTCAAACACCGTCGCTCATTATTGAGCAGGGTGCGTTGTTTGAAGGTAGCTGCAAGATGATCAAGATGAACGCCGGCGTGAACAAGCCAAAGATCGAAGGACGCGATGCGCAGCCGCTGGATACGAGCAGCATGAAATCCATTGGCGCCGATTCAAACAGCAAGCCGGCCGCGATCGCCAATGTGTCGAGTGTCTCGAGCGCCGCCCGTTAAGATTCAGTTGCAGTTGAAAGTTTGTCAGGCGCTTCGCCGTAAGAACGGCGAGGCGCCTTTTCTTTGTCCGGCGAAATCGAGCGGTCTTGATAATTTTCGATTATCTGATTGCTAATTACTGGAGGCGATCGCAATATGAACGGGGCCGCATTTCTCGTTAGCACCGTGGCTTTAGCCCGGTGATCAGAAACTAGCGCTCGCGAGGAAACCGTTTAAACGCTTTCGGTTTTTTTTGGCCGAGGTCCCGGGTCACCGCGCTGAAGCGACGGTGCTAATGAGACAAGACATACAAACTGCGTGCTAGTACCAGGCCAGTTTGCTTGACACAACTGCACTCCCTCGCCGATACATAAAAAGCAATCCCCCAATTACGAGAGACTCTCCCAGAATCTACAATGAATCTTTTCAGTTTCTGCAAAACTTTCTGCGCGCGCTCGATCTCAATTTCTTTGTTAACTGTCTGCGCGCTTCTGCTCGTTTCGTCGAGTCTGTTTGCGCAAAAACGCCCGCAACTACTGCACAATCCTACTTCTGGCGATGCGGTAACGAAGCTTTTGTTGCTGCGAATTGTCCGTGCGGAAGACGAGCGGCGCTGGGACGACGACCTGCGCAGTTTGTTTCGCGCTCGTAACGCGAATGTGCGCACCCGCGCGGCGCTGGCCGCGGGCCGAATCGGCAATGATGCTGCGACTGCCGACCTCGTTGGGCTGCTGCGACATGATGACGAAACGTACGTGCGCGCAATGGCGGCCTTTGCGATCGGGGAAATCGAGTCGCCGTTGGGTGCCGACGCGCTGTTGGCTACTTTGAAAGAAACGCGGGAAGCGCTATTGCGAGCGCGGGCCGTGGAGGCGCTGGGGAAAATCGCGGCGGCTTTGCCAAAGGAACAAGAGGTGCGCAGCAAGGAACTAGGCGCGGCAATTCTCGAAGTGCTGAACTTTGAAGCGCGTCGTCGATCCGCGCCGGATCGTTTGACGATACTGCTCGGCCTCATCGCGGCGTTGCGTGCCAAACCAGCAAACGCTGGCCCTGTCATCACCGAGTTTCTGACTCACTCAGACCCGCGCATTCGGGCTGATGCTGCAAATGCGCTGGCGCGTTTGAAATTGAAAGATGGCAACGAGCAACTGCGAAAACTACTCGTGAGTGATCCCGATCCTATCGTGCGCGCCAACGCGGCACGCGTTTTAGGTGCGACCGAAGACAAAGCGTCGCTTGAGTCGCTATTCGACCGCGCTAAGAATGACAAAGACCCTCGCGTGTGGGTTAGCGCGCTTCGTGCGTTGGCTGCGTTGAAAGATCAAGAAGGGGCAAAACCCATTGCTGAAAAAGTTCTGCGTGACCAAGGCGGGTGTGAACGTCGGGCGATTCAGGAAAAGAAGTTCATATATCACCGACGTGACACCCCAGATTGTTTTGACTTGGTTACGACGCTAGGAAGAATGTTCCAGGGAAGTAACGATGAAACGGCGTATTACTTCATACATTTTTGGAGTTACGACGCTCCGTTATCAGGAGCGCCTGAATCGGAAATTGCCTTGGCGCGCATCTCGACCGATCAATATTTGAAGGACTGGGGTGATGAGAATAAAGCCAAGCGAACAGCACAGGGTGCTTTGTTCACAGACTGGCATGTAGCTTCGGCTTTAGCGCAAGGTCTTGGTGAGACTGCTGCGTTGCCAACGGCGACGAAAAATCAGAAGCAATTTGCTGAAGATGTTCTTAGGGCAATGCTGGATTACCGAAATTCTGGCATTGACATTAAAACATTCGTCGCCGTTCATTCTGACTACGCGATTCCGGACGTGCTGCGCGCTTACGCCGCTTTTAAGCCGAAGGATCTCGCGGAAGTTCTGCGCAACCATCTGAAAGAGTCGGATGTAATCATCCGGGCCACTGCTGCGGAGTTATTGGGTGAGCTTCCACCTGACGAAACAAATGCGCGCGCGCTCATAGCAGCCTTGTCGGTGGCACTCGCTGATAAAGAACTCAACGACGCGGCGCTTTCAATTCTCGACGCGCTGGCCAAACAAAAAACTGCGCAAGCAAACGAGGCAATCAAATCTGCGCTTGATTCAACCGATCATCTCATTCGACGCCGCGCCGTTGCTTTACTAAAAACTAATGGCGCCGGCGATTTATCAAACCGCATCGGCATAGTGCAAACGCGCAACACCTCAGCTGACTATGAACGTGCCGTCAGCCGCATCGGCAAACAGGTGCGCGCAACAGTCACTACGACCCGAGGTTCGTTCACCATTGAATTACTTCCCGAAGATGCGCCACTAACCGTCGACAATTTCGTCCAGCTCGCGAAACGCAAATATTTTAACGGCATCACACTGCATCGGGTCGTTCCCAACTTCGTCATTCAGGATGGTGATCCGCGCGGCGATGGCAATGGCGGCCCCGGCTATCAAATTCGTTGCGAGATAAACGAAGTGCCGTACGAACGCGGCGCGGTTGGCATGGCGCTCTCGGGAAAAGATACCGGCGGCTCGCAGTGGTTCGTCACGCATTCGCCGCAACCGCATCTTGACGGCGGTTACACTGTTTTCGGCAATGTTGTTTCGGGAATGGAGACAGTCGATAACATTGCGCGCGGCGACGTGATTCGCAAGATAGTGATAACTGAAAGAACGGTCCGAGCTAGGACGTAGCACAGACTGTAGGTCTGAACAAGTTGTTGAAAACATTCGTGGTTTCTTCCCTCCCTTTGGGAGGGGTTAGGGGAGGGTGCGAAGCTTGACGCGCACAAGCCCTCTCCCCAACCCTCTCCCAAAGGGAGAGGGAGAAAGTCTTCAAACTAATTAGTCTGTGGCTACGACGAAACCACAGACTATTTAGTCTGTGATGTTCTGGGAAGCCACAGACTAAAGTCTGTGCCACTAATTTAGAAAGTGAAGCAAGTTCATCTCAAAACCGCGTTCGCAATTGCTCTATTGTTTCCGTGCCTGCTCTTCGCGTACGCAGCCCGGGTTAAAACCCAGCAAACGGTTTCCAGTCTGCCGCTGATTCATCGCTATCAAATTCAACTAAAACTCGATTTTGATGCGCGCTCGTACAGCGGCTCGGAAACCGTGCGCTGGATAAATCGCGATGACCACTCCGCCTCGGTTGTCTACTTTCACCTCTATTCAAACCTGCGCGCAGCGAATAATACGACTTCATCCGCCGTCGTGTTGCCAGTTCTGGAAAATGACGAGCCGCGCATTGAGATCACCGAAGTGCGCTCGGCAAGGGACAAGGCCCCTCTAAATTATTCGCTTGAAGAGCAGGGCACGGTGTTGCGTGTGAATCTCCGTGAACCCGTTGCCGCCGGATCAGCAGCGCAAGTCTTCATCGGGTTCAAGGGGGACGTTCCGGAAATTGACGCTGAGGAGACCGGATTAACTACGCATGTGGTCAAGCAGGTAAGCGCGGCCCTGCGCGCTGAGCGTGAAGTTCGGCGCGCGCGCGACTTCAACTTTCGCAGTCGCGGCGTGATGCTGCTGGGCACTTCTTATCCCGTGCTCGTAGTACATGACGGTGATGATTGGCAACGCAAACTCGATCCCGGCGTCGGTGATCTTATCTTCAATGAGACCGCGGACTACGACGTGCACATTGATGCCGCGCCTGGCGTGGCTGTCTTTACCTCCGGCAGTGAAACAGAAAACACATTGCCGGGCGACGCCAAATTCTCAGGAAAAGCATTGCGCGACTTTGCCATACTCGCCGGCCGCAATTTGCATTCTGAACAAAGAGAAATCGGCGACGTCACCGTGCGGTCCATCTTTCTCCCTGAACATGAGCGCATCGGCAAACGGGTGCTGGCAAACGCCGGTGACGCTTTGCGAATCTTCCGATTGAGGTTTGGAGCGCTGCCATTCAAAACGATCAGTATCGCCGAAGCGCCTTTGGTCGCCGGCCTCGGCAGCACCGAGTTTGCCGGTATGGATGTGATCGCGAGTGCCTTTTATGTGGATTTCGATTCGCCCGGCGTGCGCAATCTTCCGGAAATTATTCGCGAGCAACGTCCGGCGGTCGAGCAGAGTTTGGAATGGAGCGTGGCCCATCTGATTAGCCATCAGTGGTGGGGCGGTGTGGTTGGCAACAATCCGGCGCGCGAGCCGGTGTTGGATGAATCGTTGGCCAGTTGGTCGGCGCTGCTTTATTTCCGTGAACTTTATGGAGAACAAAAAGCTGCTGCCGTGCTGGAAGATCAATTGCGCGGTGTCTATCGCTTGTATCGCACGTTCGGCGGGCCAGATATGGATGCCGACCGGCCATCGCGAGACTATCAGAATTCCTTTCAGTATTCGGCGCTGGTCACAGCAAAAGGCGCCCTGATGTTTGTGCACTTACAGCGCATGCTGGGCGAAGAGAAACTGCTGACGGCTTTGCGAAACTACTATCAGGCCAATCAGGGCGAGATTGCCGAGCTCGATGATTTGCGCGGCGCGATCATGGCAGAAACTCCGGTTGAACAAAGAAGACTGATGGCTCGTACTTTCACTCGCTGGCTTTCGAGTAAGCGTGGCGACGAAGATATATCGGGACCAGATCGGGAATTGGCAAACTCGCTGGGATTGCCGGCGAAAACAAAGGCGCAACGAGGCAACGACCGCAACGCTTTAAGCGCATTTGCGCGCGTCGGCAAATTCTTCTGGCAACAAATGACGCGAATAAGGTGAGTAGGACAGGCATTCCTGCCTGTCCCCGAATGCCGAAAGAGGACAGGCAGGAGTGCCTGTCCTACTAAAACCGGATGAATACCTATCAAGCAGAATTGGACATACGCGAAGCACGCGTCCAGGCGGCGCAAGCGATCGAGATCGACGAGAGCCTCGAACGTCTTGCCTGGTTGATGGACGATCTCATTCGCGTGCCTGGTTTGGGCTGGCGCTTTGGACTCGATGCGCTGGTTGGGTTGATTCCGGGTTTTGGCGATACTGCCACTTCACTCGCCTCGTTCTACATTCTCGCGTCCGCCGTTCGCTATCGCGTACCCAAAATCACGTTGCTGCGCATGGGTCTGAACATTGGCATCGATTATCTGGTTGGCTCGTTGCCGCTGGTGGGCGATCTATTCGATGCCTGGTGGAAATCGAATCAGATGAACATCGCTTTGCTGCGCAAGCGTGCAACTGTTTCCGCAACAGAGGCGCGCAGCGGGAAGCTTAGCGACTGGTTGTTTGTTGGTTTGATAATTCTGTTGTTGGTGTGTCTGGCGCTGGCGGCGGCCGCCGTCGGCATTTATTTCCTAGTGTTAATCGCACAACAACTATCAAAGGCGTTCGCTTGAGGTACTACGACGCCGCGGCTTCCGACGTTTGCGCCAGCACGCGATCGAGTGTGGCCTTAAGTATATCCAAACCTCGTTCGCCAGCTGCAAATCCACGCAACTTTCCTTCGCGGTCAAAAAGATAGTAGGCGGGTACGTAACCCTTATCATTTTGAAAAGCGTCGCGCAGTTTATGTTCGTTATCGACCGCGCACGGCTCAGTGATTTTGAACGTAGCGATCATGTCGCGCACCTGCTCGACGTCGGTATCCGACTCGTAGCGCGGCATATGCACGGCAATCACGCGCAAGCCTTTGTCCGCAACTCGTCACGCCAACCAGCGACGCGCGGCATATTCTCTTTGCAGACACCGCAGCTCGTCGCCCAGAAGTGAATTAAGGTTGGGTGGCCCTGCGCATCTGCTTCAGCCTCCGCCTGCGTGGCGCCAAACCATTCCGTGGCGCCCTCAAGCGATGGCATCTGTGTTCCAATTCTCATTCCCATAGCTTTTTTCAGTGAACCGTAAACCGATAACCGTGAACTGTGAACCGGAAACCGAGGAGCGACTTTGCCCTGACTCCAGTTTACAGTTCTCGGTTTACGGTTTACGCGTTGAGCGTCTTCTGACCTGGCTTCCATTCGGCCTGACAAAGACCGCCGGTTTGCAATGCTTGAATGACGCGCAGTGTCTCTTCCGCCGAGCGTCCAACGTTCAGGTCGTGCACGACTTTGTAGCGCAGAATTCCTTCCGGATCGATTACAAACAAACCGCGCAACGCGATGCCGCGGTCTTCGATCAGCACGCCATAGTCGCGGGCGACTGTTTTGGTGGCATCTGCCGCCAGCGGATATTTCAAGCCCTCAACACCGCCCTTGTCACGCGGCGTCTGGATCCAGGCGCGGTGCGAAAATACCGAGTCGGTAGATACGCCGATAATGTCAGCGCCAATGCCTTCGAAATCTTCATTGCGGTCGCTGAAAGTTGTCAGCTCCGTCGGACAAACAAAAGTGAAATCGAGTGGATAAAACAAAAGAACCAGCCATCTGCCTTTGTAGTACGAAAGCTTGACGTTCTCGTTGAGCTTCTCGATGTTTTTCGTTGAGGCCATATCGAAATCCGGCGCCGGCTGGCCCACCATCGCCTTCTCCATTGCTGTTGCTGTTGCTGCTGTCATGAATCCTCCAATTAGGTTTACTGTTTTTCGAAACTAAAAATCCTTGTTATTCGCGGCAGTCAGGACACACGCCTTTCAGCGTTAAGTGAACCGACTCAGGCTTAAACTTTGAGCGGCGCGCTGCCGCCTTCATTAACTCGGCGGCCTGCGGCAGATCGAAATCGACCAGCTTGCCACATTGGCTGCAAAGAGCATGATCATGCCGGTCAGTCTCGCGATCATAGCGGCTGGCGCTGTCGCCAAACTTGATCTCATGCACCAGTCCTGCTTCTCTCAAGAAGCGAAGCGAGTTGTAAACCGTGGCATAGCTAATACCGGGCAAGCGCCGGCGCGCGGCCGCGAAGATATCATTGGCGGTGGGATGATCTTCCCGCTCGCGAATGACCTGAAGCACCGCCTCGCGCTGTCGCGTTAGCTTGTCACCGGAACCTGTTTTTGTGGTCTTCTGCATTATTTGATAGTTAGACTAATTCTAAATTATCCGGCTTGTCAAGCGGACCTGGCAACCCAGCGTAGTCTCCTCGGGCGCAGTGGAATCCAGTGGAACCACGCAGGAAGCCCCAATCGCGAGCCGTAGCGAGCGGACGCCGGGGTTTAGGCAAGCTTTGGGTGACTGACAGCGTAGTCGACGATGGTTTTCACATAACTTGAAAACGGTGGGCAGTTCACACCGTGCGGCGCAAGCAACTGGCGAGCCTGTGTCGTGTCGTAATTTTGCTTCAAAAAAAAGTAGGGCACACCGCGATGGGGCAGGCCGCTGATGGCAGGTGACGCCGGCAGCATCAGGGAAGACTCGACTAGCCGCGCCGGCACTGTTATGCGCGCCTCTCTCCCCACCAGCTGTCGCGCAATCATATTGAATAGTTCACGAGTCGTAAGTGGGTTGGGGTCGGCAAGCTGAAAGGTCTTGCCGATTGCGTTTGTATCTGAGGCCAGCGCCGACATCGCTTCTACCACGAAATCGACCGGCACAAGATTCAAGCTAACGTCATCGTTGCCAATGTTGAAATTAGAAAGCAGCGACGGCCATTTGAGCAGATAGTTGATCAGATAATAGATGCCATCATATTTGGCCGTTTCACCAGTATCGGAATCGCCGCACACTACCGACGGCCGGTGAATGGTAAGCGGTAGTTGCGATTTGAGATTTTCAACCTCGATTTCCGCCAGATACTTGGTCTCTTCGTAATAGTTGCGAAAGCCCGCGTCATGCCGCAGCTCGTTTTCTAATATCCGGCCGGTGCGTTTCCCCGCGACATAACAAGTGGAAACATAATGATATTGACGTAAGTGCGGAAGCGACCGCGCGAAATTATTGACGTTGCGTGTGCCGTCGACGTTGATACGCAGCGCTAGGTCCTGCTTCACGGCCAGATCGTAAATCGCTGCAAGATGAAACAGAACGGTTGACTCAGAACGCGCGCGCGCAAGATCGTTCTCAGATAGACCCAACTCCGGCTCAGTGATGTCCCCGGTCAGGATTTGAAAATTCGAAAGTTGCCTTCCGGTTTCCCGGGCGATAACTTCCAGTTCCCTGCCAGCCTGGGCCACAAAGTCAGGTTGCACCAGGAGCAGAAACCGGTTGTCGCTCTCAGCGAGCCGTCGCAGCAACCGGCTCGCTATAAAACCGGGGAAGCCCGTTATGAAAAATGTTTCGTTCGTCATGTGCGTGCTTTAGATTGCCGACCGCCAATTTGTTGCGTGATGATTTCGCGCACCTTACGCGGCCGAGTATAATTCATGTTATCGATTCTTCCGTTCGAGAACAAAGGTGTAAAAACCAGAATGGGCCGGAGGGACGACTAGCAATAAATTGCGATGAACAAAGACGTTTACCAAGATGATGCTTCGCCGGCTGCGAAATACGAAGCCAAGCAGCTTTTTCAGGAAGCTTATCAGGCGCAGCTCGCCGAAGATTTCGAAGAGGCAATCGAGCTTTACAAACGCTCAATTAAGGCCTATCCGACTGCGGAGGCGCATACGTTTCTCGGTTGGGTTTACAGTTTTCAAAATCGCTACGACGAAGCGATCGAGGAATGTTTGGAAGCAATTCGCGTCGATGAGACGCTGGGGAATCCTTACAACGACATCGGCAGTTATCTCTTAGCCAAGGGCGATGCGTACAGCAGTGTGCGCTGGTTCAAACGCGCGCTTTATGCGCCACGTTATGAATCCTACGCTTTTCCGCATTTCAACCTGGGACGTATTTACGAGACGCGCAAGAAGTATCTGGAAGCCGCGCGTCACTACGGCAAAGCACTCGAACAACAACCCGGCTTCAGCGAAGCTGCCAGCGGACTTCATCGCATGCAGGCGCTCTTAAATTAGTAAATCGTGAATCGTAAATCGTGAATGGTAAAAAGACCGACGGTAATCATTTGGCAAAGTCCTCCCCTTAACTATTCACGATTCACGATTTACGATTCACGATCCTGGTCTTCTGCCGGTTGTCATCCACCGCCACATAAACAACCTCCGCTTCCGTCACTCGCACTACCTCTGTCCGCGAGCCGACTCTTTCCGTCTCCACAATCACACGAATGGTGATCGAGGTGTGTCCTATGCTTACTGTTTCGGCGTAAAAACTGACTAAATCGCCAACAAACACGGGCTTGTGGAAGATGACCTCGCGCATGGCGACGGTAACGAATCGATCCATACCGGTACGCCGGTGGGCCTCGATCGCTCCGGCCATGTCGATGTAGCTGAGAATGACGCCGCCAAAAATTGTGCCGGCGGAATTTGTGTCGCGCGGCAGTAGCGTGATGCGGATTGCTGGATCGCGTTTGTCGCTCGTCATTGAAAATTATCCTTCATAAGATTCTGCAATCAAGCCGGGTCCCTACACGGGCAGCCCGCGTGCGGTGCTAGTCCTGAAGCTGCCGCTTGGTCCAGTCAGTGATGATCTGCTTCAGCTCTTCCAAATGACCTTCGAAAAAATGGTCCGAGTCTTTGATTACATGCAACTCGACGTTGGCGTTTTCCTTAAGCCGTGCCGCCAGCGCCGTGACTAGATTCAAATCACCAAACTCGTCCCGGTCGCCGTGCACAAAGAGAATGGGCTTGCGGTTCGCTTCAAGAAAACTGAAATCATATTTATCTACCGGCGTGCCGATGCTAATCAAATTCCGAACCCGGCGATCAGACATTCCCACTTCCAAACCAACGCGCGCGCCGAATGAAAAACCGCACAGCGTAATTAGCTGGTCAGGAACCTCGCGGGCAAGATAGCTCAAGGCAGCGCGCGCATCTTCCAGTTCACCTCGTCCTTCGTCGTGCTCTCCGGTGCTCTGGCCCACCCCACGAAAGTTTATCCGTACGACCGTTAGCCCCGCATCATTCAGGGCGCTGGCCGCGCGAAAGGCGACCTTGTTATGCATGGTGCCGCCACCGAGCGGATGCGGATGGAGCACGAGCGCAACACCCTTCGCCGGCGTAAGCGGTTGTTTGACGATGGCTTCGAGCCGGCCATGCGCTACTGGAATAAAAAGATTCCCCGCCGGATACATAAACCGAACCACCGTTTAGCTAAATTGAACGCAACCGTTCGAACGTAACAAAACGAGCCGCCAGAGTCCAACAGGTCAGCACTTAGTAATGTAACTCAAGCTTTTGCTTGGACCTTAACGACCAATTGCACTACACGTCTGTCCCGGGCACACCGGGCAGTCACGCCTCAAATCATAATTAGCAGGACTCTTCATTCTCGTACTACAATCGCCCACAGCGGATTTGTGAACAGCGAAAAAGGGTGGCATAAGTTTGGCAAATCGTTTAACGACGCAAGCTCCCGGCTCTTCTGCCTCATTGCGGGATATTTTGGAGAGTTCCCGCGTCATTGCCGAGACGGCCTCCGATGCAATCATCACCATCAACGAAGCAAGCACGATTCTTTTTGTTAACCCCGCGACATCAAACATTTTCGGCTACACCGCGGAAGAATTGATTGGGTCCGAATTGACGATGCTGATGCCGGAATATCTTAGGCATCTTCATCGCGCCGGCCTGCACAATTACCTAACCACCGGACAAAAACACATATCGTGGGAGGCAGTCGACCTTCCTGGTTTGCACAAGAGCGGCCGACAGCTCGCTTTGGAGATTTCGTTCGGCGAATTTCACAAAGATGGGAATCGTTTTTTTACCGGAATCGCGCGCGACATAACGCGAAAAAAGCAAGACGAGCAGCGTTTGCAGCTGCAACATTCGGTAACAGACATCCTGGCGGCGGGTTCATCGTTAGACGAGGTGGCGCCCAAATTACTATCCGTCATCGCTACGAACCTGGACTGGCAATTTGCCGCGTTTTGGTCATTCAATTCCAACCAAAACGAATTGCACTCCATCGCTAAATGGCGTGATGAATCATTCGCCGGCACAGCGGAGTTCGCCGCAGCAAGCAGCCAGTTTCATGTAGGTGGCGACCAAAGTTTTCCGGGCAGGATATGGGCCAGCAAAGTCCCGCTATGGGTCGCTGACTTTGGCAGTGACGGAAGTTTTCCAGGCGCCGCCGTTGCCGCCCGCGGAAATCTGCACAGTGCATTTGGTTTTCCCGTCATCTCAGGTGATGCAGTAATCGGTGTTATCGAACTCTTCAGCCGCCAGAATGAAGAACCGGATTCGGCGACACTCGCAACGCTCATTTCAATCGGCAGTCAGATCGGACAGTTCATTGAACGTGTGAATGCGGAGACTGAACGTCGCGACGTCTTAAAGCGCACGCAGGAAGCACGGCGCGAAGCCGAAGCGCTTACCGAGCAGTTGGCAGCACTCCAGAAGGTGACGGATGCAGCGCTGGGCCACCTTTCGATCGATGAGTTACTTGCGGAATCACTCACGCGGATTCGAGAGGTTTTGCATGTCGACACGGTTGCTGTTTTGTTGTTGGATAAAGAAGGAAACGAGTTGGTTGCCTGGGCCGCGCAGGGGTTGGAGGAAGAGGTAGAGTTCGGCGTTCGTATCCCGGTGGGGCGAGGCTTTGCCGGCAAGATAGTGGCTACCGCGAAGGCAATAATTATTTCGGAAGTTGAAAATGCCGACCTCTTCAATCCACTGCTGCGCGAGAAGGGTATTAAGTCTTTGCTTGGGGTGCCGATGCTGGTTGAGGGCCGGCCCATAGGCGTATTGCACGTTGGCACCTTCAAACATACTCGCTTTACGGAAGAGGAAGTGCGCTTGCTGCAATCCGCAGCGGACCGGGTAGCGCTGGCAATCGAGAATGCGCGGCTCTATCAAGTAGAACGAAACGCGCGCGCCGAAGCGGAAACTGCCAACCGCGCCAAGGACGAGTTTCTGACGATTTTGTCGCACGAGCTGCGCACCCCGCTGACACCCATCATCGGCTGGGTGCATATGATGGAAAACGGGATCCTTCCTAGCGGTGATTTTCAAAGAGCGCTCGGAGTCATCAACAAGAATGCCTACAACCTCAAACGACTGATCAACGATCTGCTCGATATGTCGGCAGTCCTGAGCGGAAAAATGCGAATCGAACACACTTCCGTGCCGCTCGCTTCTGTGCTCGAGGAATCCGTCGAGACGATGCGGTCATTCGCCAGCGACGCAAAAGTGAAATTGAAAATGGAAATTTCCAATGATTCACGATCGGTGACCATTCGTGGCGACCGCGGCCGTTTAGGTCAAACTTTTTGTAACGTACTTCATAACGCCATCAAGTTTTCACCCGCACAAGGCGTGGTAACGATTTCTTCCACGGCTACTACGTTTGATGCCATCGTAACCTTCAGGGATCGAGGCGAAGGAATTCCACCTGAATTTCTGCCACATGTCTTTGATCGCTTTCGCCAGGCCGATGGCTCGCGCACGCGCTCGTATGGAGGTCTCGGGTTAGGGCTCTCCCTGGTGAAGAGTTTTGTGAGTGCGCACGGCGGAACGATTGAAGCGACCAGTGAAGGCGCGGGCCAAGGCAGCAGCTTCGTCATTACGTTGCCGCGTGAGGAAGTGACGCGGCCCGCCTCGGAGAGAACAGCAAAACCTTTGAAACTCAAAACAGACAAAGCCGTTCGCATTTTGATTGTTGAAGATCAACTCGACACGCTGGAAATGCTGGCGGCAAGTTTTCGCAGTCGTGGGTTTGAAACTATGGCTTGCGGCTCGGCAGCGGAGGCACTGGACTTCATCGGCCGCCAACAATTTGACATATTAATTTCCGATATTGCGATGCCCGAGATGGACGGCCTGCAATTGATTCGCGAGTTGCGCGGGCGGCCAGAGTTGGCCACCGTTCCGGCGATAGCCTTGACGGGTTATGCCTCGCAAACGGACGCTAAAGCAGCGATTTCCGCAGGCTTTGATTTGCATCTATCAAAGCCCATCGATCCGGGCGATTTGCTAGCGGCGGTAAACAATCTGATTGCCTTGCGAAGCAGACGAAAGGCCTAGACAGAAGGTATTGTTTCAGCTACATTAAGCTCCCGTTTCCGGCACCATCAACCCCGACGAATGGTAAGTGTTTGATGATCGAGCACGGTTCTATAAACGCCCTACTGAGTTCCTCGAGTCCAGTTCAACTGTTCAGTCAGTTTCTGCCATCGCAACAGAAATCAGATCAAAATTATCCGGCGCGCAAAGGCTCACCCATCGAGGAGTTTGAGCTAACTCGTTCTGCCCTGGTGGTAGATGACGTTTCAGACGTCACGGATATGTTGTCGGTGTTGCTAACGCACGCTGGATATGACGTAACCTGTGCTTCAACCGCGCCTGAGGCTCTGGCTCTCGCACGCGAACAACGGTTCGACGTGGTCATCTCTGACATCGGCATGCCGGAAATGAACGGATACGAACTCGCAGAAGCATTGCGATCCTTGCCGGGTTATGAGGCTGTGCCCCTGGTAGCCGTCACCGGTTATTCGATGTTTGACGATCGTTCACGTTCGCTGACCGCGGGATTCAATGAGCACGTAACTAAGCCAATCGATCCCCGCGCCTTTCTCGATCTTATCGAGTCAACTGTGAGATAGAGCATTGCTTATCGCCAAAACAGTTGGCCGGTAGATGAAAACCCCGCTACATCTTCCCGTTTTTCTTCGGTCTGAGCCCGCCCTGCGCGCGGTGCAATTGTGCGCCGGCGCAATCGCCATTGGACTGGTCTTCTGGCAACTGCAATTTTCGACTAATGCAATTTGCTGCGGCGATTTCGACGGCTATTACCACATTAAGTGGAGTCAGATGCTTTGGCAGTCGCTGCGCAATCATAGTTTCCCACCGCTTTTCATCTGGTTGCCGCTGACCACGCTCGACGCCGCTACCTTCGTCGATCATCATTTGCTGTTTCACTTCTTTCAGATTCCGTTTACCTGGTCAGGCAATCTTCGGTTAGGCGCAAAAATTTCTGCGACAATCTTTGCGAGCGTTGCGGTCTTCTCTTGTTACTGGCTATTGATTCGCTATCACATTCGTTACGCGCTGGTGTGGCTGCTGGCGCTGCTTGCCTGCTCGGCGCCATTTCTTTACCGCATGAACATGGCCAAGGCGCCGCCGTTTGCGATCATTTACCTGATCGTGGCGATTCACTTGTTGTTCCGCAAAAAGTATTGGCCGTTGTTGCCGCTCGCATTTGTCTTCGCGCTGACCTACGACATGTTTGTGCTGCTGATCCTTGCTACCGTTCTCTGGACCATAGTAATTGGCTGGACGGAGCGGCGGCTTGAGTGGCGGCCGCTGGTTTGGGTGCTGGCAGGCACGTCAGCAGGTTTGATTGTTAATCCTTACTTTCCGCGGAACCTGCACCTGCTCTACGAACACTTGAAGATTAAGTTGACGCCTTCAGAGTTTTCCACCAGCGTGGGCAAGGAATGGTATCCCTACGATTCATGGGAATTTCTGGGCAGCTCCGTGGTCGCATGCGTCGCGATGGTAGTGGGCTACATAAGTTTCGATCCGGCCGACCGCAAGCGCTCGCCTTATTCACTTTTCTTTCTGCTTTTTTCGACCGCGCTGATGATCATGAACATGCGCTGGAAGCGGATTGCGGAATACTGGCCGCCTTTTGCAATTATCTTTGCGGCTTTCGCGCTACAGCCATGGCTGGACGGAACGCGCTCGGCGCTGACACGGCTGTCCCACGATATGCTTGACGAGCTGCAACCATTTTTGGATCGACCGGGCACTGCGTCGGCTACGAAGGAGGCCGAACTACGCGAGCTTTGGCGTACGATCGGTGTTGCAGTTGTGGCGGTCGTGCTGGCGGTCGCTTTGTTTCTCAACATACGCGTCACCATGAAAGACATTGCCACAAGCGACCCAGATAGCTTTTACAAAGCAGGCGCAGAGTGGCTCAAAAAGAATGTGCCAGCAAATCAGATTGTCTTCAATACTGATTGGGACGATTTTCCGCGATTGTTTTATTACGACGCAACGCACCGTTACGTGACCGGGCTCGATCCAACCTATCTCTATGACCGCGATCCGGCGCTGTCGAAGCTTTACGATCGCATTACGCTGGGGAAGGAAGAAGATCCGGGGCCGCTAATTCGCGACCGTTTTGGCGCGCGCTATGTATTCAGCGATAATTCTCACGACGACTTTTTCGACAATGCCAAAACGAGTGGCTGGTTTGATATTGTCTATGAAGACAGCGACTGCACGATCATGCACATCCGGGACGAGAAAGCGGAACCGCCTCCCGAAGACTCAGAATCGGACCAGGGCGGAGCTGAAGAGCCGAGTGACAACAGTAATCCGTGATTAATGCGCGGCGAATTGTGATTTAATATTCATCTTATGCTTCTCAAATCTAGATCCAAGCGGTTCATCTTCCTCGTTGCCGCCGTCCTGTGGCTGGTAGCATGCAACGGCAACAACACAAACACAGCGCCGCAGGCAAACGAATCTTCAACCGCACAATCCTCCCCGGCCCCTGCAAAAACCGGCTTTGAAGCAGACCTGGATTACATCCGCAAAGGCCAGTACACATATGTCTGGGTTTTCTCGCGCAAAGACGGAAAGCCGCTGGACAAAGATGATGGCGCCTTTCTAAGGACTAACGCGCCGCAGGTGATTGATTGGGTGACGACTGACGAAGGCAGGAAAGTGATCGCGGGCACAAACTTTGATCTGGCGCAGGGAAATCTTGGATTACTTAAGAAGCGATTTGTAGCGGAGGATTACACCGGACGATGAAGTCGTAAAACGTGAATCGTAAATCGTAAGTAGTTTTCAAGAGCGAGGAACCCAGGATCAAAGACTGTTCACGATTTACGATTTACGATTTACGGCTTTAGGACCAGTTTTCCAAACTGCGCGCGATCTTCCATTAGCTCATGTGCGCGCCGCGCCTCAGCCAGCGGTAACTCCTGATCGACTACGGCGCGAATTGTTCCGTTCTCGATAAACTTCATTGCCTCAAGCAGCTCTGCTTTCGATCCCATGAACGATCCGAGAATCGTCAGGTGACGATAAAATACCTGGCGCAGATCTGTTTGCGCGGCAAACCCGCTGGTGGCGCCGCACGTTACCACGCGGCCATTCGGTTTCAGCGAAGCGATTGAGCCGGGCCAGGTAGCCGCGCCCGTATGCTCAAACACAACGTCAACGCCGCGACGGTTTGTTAGTCGTTTGACCTGTTTGGGCCAATCGTCGTTGCTGTAGTTCACTACCTCATCAGCACCCAGAGCTTTGGCTTTGGCGAGTTTGTCATCAGAACTGGCGGTAGCAATTACGCGCGCGCCGCGCAACTTCGCCACTTGAATTCCTATCGAGCCGACCCCGCTGCCCGCCGCATGGACCAGCACGTCTTCGCCGGGTTGCACATTTGCGCGCGTCACCAGCATGTGCCAGGCCGTGACCGTGACGAGCGGCAACGCGGCCGCTTCTGCCCAACTCAGATTCGTTGGTTTCGGAATTACATTTACACCGGGCGCGGCGACCAGCTCCGCATAACCACCTGGGCGTCGATAGCCAATGATGTCGTATTCGCGGCAAAGATTGTCGCGCCCGGACAAGCATTCAATGCAATGCCCGCACGACACGCCTGGCTGCAGCATCACCTCATCGCCGGGATGGACCCAGGTGACTAGCTCGCCGACTTCACGCACGACGCCGGCAATGTCGTTGCCCAATATGTGCGGCAGCGGAATCTCGATTCCCGGCAGACTGCCGCGCGCCCACACATCGAGATGATTCAAAGCGCAGGCTTTGACTGCAACTAAAACTTCGTTTGCTGTGATGGTTGGATCAGGCGCGTCCGCGTACTGAAGCACATCGGGTCCACCGTGTTGAGTGAAGATGACAGCTTTCATAAGGAATTAGCCGCGGATAAGCGCGGATAGGGAGCGGTACGAAAAACTCAGAAAACTGGACCGGTCTTGTTGGTCTTATCCGCGCGCATCCGCGAAAATCCGGGGCTCGCTTTCAGTCTTTTCCGTCGGCTCTGTTTCAGCCTGCTGCCGTGCGTGATATGAGGAGCGCGTCAGCGGGCTCGACTCGACGTGCTTGAATCCCATCTGCATGCCAACTTCACGCCAGCGCTCGAATTCTTCCGGAGTCACGTAGCGCTCAACCGGCAAGCGTCGCGCGTGAGGTTGCAGATATTGGCCGATGGTCATGATGTCGCAGGACGAGGCGCGCAGGTCCTTCATCAACTCCACAACTTCATTAAACTCTTCGCCCAGGCCGACCATGATGCCGCTCTTAGTCAACATGCCGCGGCCTTCGCCATCGCGACGTTTGGCGGCGCGGCGCAATAGAGTCAACGACTGTTGGTAGTCGGCATCCGGCCTGACGCGGCGATAGAGTCGCGCAATCGTTTCCGTATTGTGATTGAGTACGTCCGGCTGCGCATCGAGCACAGTATTCAGCGCGGCTTCATCGCCATTAAAATCCGGAATCAAAACTTCAATGCGACAGGTTGGATTCAAGGCGCGCACCTCTCGCACAGTCGCAGCCCAGTGGGCCGCGCCACCGTCAGACAAGTCGTCGCGGTTCACCGAGGTAATTACTGTGTGCGCCAGGTTCAAATGCTGCACTGCTTCCGCCACGTGGCGTGGCTCTTCGGAATCAAGCGAACCGGGCACGCCTTTACCAACCGCGCAGAAGCCACAGTGCCGGGTGCAAATGTCACCGCCAAGCATGAAGGTGGCCGTGCGATCCGACCAGCATTCGAAGATGTTCGGGCAACGCGCTTCCTGACAAACCGTGTGCAGGTTAAGCCCCTCAATCAGCTTTAACACGTGGTTTTGATTTGTAGGATCGCCCAGTCGGATCTTCAACCAGTCCGGTTTTGGCTGGCGGGGTTTCGGGATGTTGCTGATGACGTGTAGTTCGCGAGACAAGAGTTTTTTCCTTCAGTTAACGATGAACAAGATTCTAACATTGCAGCCTCAATTAGGCATTTGTAGGACAGGCATTCCTGCCTGTCCCTTTCTTAACAACCCTCAACCGGTAGGTTTAGAAAACACCAGCGAAAACGGGACAGACAAGAATGTCTATGCTACACAGCATTTGCGCTATACTGCGCGGCAAATTTGGTAGGCACTAACGCTTTATAAAAACGGAGGTATCTCTGATGAAACGAATGCCAGCTTTTTACGCGCTCTGCTTTGCGCTCGCGGCCAGCGTCAGCACTTACGCCGACATTGCGCGACCCTCGCCAACCCCAGACCAAGGCAAGATTATCTTTCACACCAGCATGACCGTCATACCGGATAAGAAAGCTTACGAGGCCCGCCTGCAGATTTCGCAGGATAGTCTGAACGAATTGAAGGCGGCGCTCGCTAATACCACCGTCGACAATTCGATGAGACGGCAGATTGCAAATAGCCCGGCACGCACCGTTATCGCAGGTTTATGTTTGTTCCTTTCGTTATCCATCGGGGGCATCTGGTTGATGCGTTCCGCACAGCCTCGCGGGCAAAAAATGGTTGCGTTGTTGCTGCTTGGTGTGGCTGTAGTCGGCGCTGCCGCGATTATCACGCAGGCCAATGCTGGACCGCCGCCTTCTTATCAGTGGCGCAATCTGTCGCAAAACCTGAATGCAAACAAACCAACCTACGCAAGTGTAGACATTGAGATTCTGCCGGAAGGCTATGGCATGAAACTGGTCGTGCCGGTAAAGAACCAGTAATAAGTAGGACAGGCATTCCTGCCTGCCTATTAAGCGGGATTATCGATGGAGCGCAGTCTCAACATTGATTTGCGCGCGTGGCGTTTGGGTTACCGCGCGAAGAGTCGCAACGGCGTGACTTTGTTTGCCGCGAGTGTCATCGTCTGCGCCGGCCTTTCGGCGGCATTGGCAAGCTGGTTGCCGCTGCAACTCTCGGTTGTCACGGTGTTTCTCTTCGCGGGTCCGCACAATTGGTTTGAGTTGCGCTATTTCTTAATGCGCCTGCCGGTGCGCTTCGGCAAGTCGCGCAACTTCTTCGTCGCGGCGTTCGCAGGCATCGGTTTGCTGACCGCCGGTTATGTGGCGCTGCCGCTGCTTTACAACTTCACTTCGTGGTCAAGCGACGCATGGTCCATGGTGATTGCTTCCTGGAACACGCTCTTGCTTAGCTGGTTGGCGCTGTTGGTATGGTTGCGCGGAAAGAACAAACGGCGACCGGATTGGTCATGGGCCCTTCCGGCGGCGCTTGGATTGTGTTCGCTTAACTGGCTGGCGCCGGAACTCTTCAGTCTGGCGATTGTTTACTTGCATCCACTTGTCGCGCTGTGGTTCCTGGATCGTCACCTGCGCCGCACGCGCCCCGAATGGTTGCGCACTTATCACCAATGTCTGGTGCTGGCGGCGGTGCTGCTAACGGGAATTGTTTTGAGATTAACGCAAATTCCAGCGCTGCCGGATGACAACGGCCTGTTCTGGCGCATCACGCAACACTCGGGCGCACAGTTGCTGCCCGGTGTTTCGAGTCATCTGCTTGTTTCAGTCCACGTGTTTCTCGAGATGCTGCATTACGGAGTTTGGATCGTGGCGCTTCCCTTGATTGTGCCTGCCACGATTCGTGCAAAACAAAAACGAAACCGCGTTTGGGAAATCAAGACAGTTCCCCTTGCGCGTCATCCGCGCGGCTTTCCCAAACTTGTGAGCGCGGCGCTGTTGCTGGGCCTGTTTGTTGTGGCGGTGCTGTGGCTTGGTTTTTCAGTAGACTATGCAACCACACGCGATATCTATTTCACCGTGGCCATTGCGCATGTGCTGGCTGAGGCACCGTTCCTGCTGAAGATGCTTTAAGAGCAAACAGCAAACAGTAAATGGCCGGACCCAGTTATCGCAGGGTAACAGCATTCGGCTGTTTGCTGTTCACTGTTTACTGTTCACTTCTATGTCCCCTAACGAACTCTGGCGTTTTTTCCCGCTTGGCTATCTATTCACCATTCTGATTGAGACGCCAATCCTGGTTCTTGGTTTGTCGCGGCGTCATTCGCTCAAGCGCAAACTCTTTGCCGGCGTATGGCTCACCGCCTGCACCTATCCGATCGTTACGCTCGTGCTGCCGCTTATCTTCGCGCAACACTCGCGAACGCTTTACCTGCTGGTCGCAGAAACTTTTGCTCCGGTGGCGGAGTGTGCTTTGTTCTGGTTAGCTTTCGGCGAACGCGAGCACCTGGGCCGGCTTTGCATGTGGCGCGATTTCAGCGCCATCATCGTTGCCAATCTGGCATCGTTTGGAATTGGTGAGGTGATGAATGCATGGCAGTGGTTTGGGTTATTGCACTAGCAGTTGCGAAAGAAACTCCGCGTCGATGTTGCCGCCAGAAAGGACGACACCAACCCGCTTCACATCCCGCGGCTGCTTGTGCATAAGAACTGCGGCGGCGGCGGCAGCTCCCGAAGGTTCAACCAACAGTTTCATGCGAATCAGCAGGAACTTCATTGCCTCGATTATCTCTTTATCAGAAACCGTCAAAACATCTTCAGCTGTTTGCTGGAGAATTGGAAACGTCAACCTCCCCGGCGACTGTACGCGAAGCCCGTCGGCGATGGTCGACGGCGGCCCAATCGAAACTCGCTCGCCTTTACGAAATGACTGTTGCGTATCGTCTGCGGTGTCGGGTTCCACCGCAAAACAACGGACGCGCGGATTTATCGCCTTGGCTGCGGTGCTAACGCCGGCAAATAGTCCGCCGCCGCTGCAAGGCGTCAGCAAACAATCCAAATCGGGAACGTCCTCAAGGAACTCCAACCCGCAGGTGCCCTGGCCAGTGAGAATGAAGTAGTCGTCATAAGGCGGGACCATCACGCGCCCGTCGCGCTGCGAAATTTCAATAGCAACTGCTTCGCGATCCTGTTTCTGTCGATCGTAAAAAATGATTTCCGCGCCGTACTCGCGCGTCGCAGCCACCTTCGCCTTGGGCGCATCGTCGGGCATGGCAATGACCGCGCTGACGCCGGCCTCGCGCGACGCCAGAGCTACTGCCTGCGCGTGATTGCCGGAGGAGAACGCAGCCACGCCACGACGCTTTTCTTCCTCAGTTAATGAAAGGATTTTGTTAGTGGCGCCGCGAATCTTAAAAGCGCCGGCGCGTTGAAGGTTTTCACATTTGAAGAAGACGTCACAGCCGGCTCGTTCATTGAAAGAACGCGAAGTAACAACCGGCGTGCGATGGACTCGGCCGCTGATGCGCGCAGCGGCCTCTTTAATTTTTTCGAGATTCAGCATTTAGGGATTAATAAACGGGCACGGCTTTGCACAAAAAAGTGGCGCACGACTGGCGCGCCTAGTACCGTTCACGGCATTCACGTAACACTCACTACGCGAAACGTTCTTATTAACACCGTGGCTTTAGCCCGGTGATTAAGAGGCTTCCACTTTCCTTAACCGTTTTAACGGTTTACCAAGACGCCGGAAACCGTTGAAACGGTTGGACGGTTCGTGATCACCGCCGTGGTCACCGGGCTGAAGCCACGGTGTTAATGAGACCGCTCCGCGTCGACCCATTAAGGGACCTTTTTGTGCAAAACCAGCGGGCACCAAGAATGAACGGCCATCAGGCTACGGTTTGAGAAAGTTCGGCCATTGACATCTGAAAGACCTCGGCAAAATGTGCGGCAATATGATCTTCGACTTCGTGCATGTCGATTTCGCGGCCCAACAGATCCTGCATCGAGGTTACCTGTTCGCCGTCGCAGGCAATGATCAGATTGAAGAAACTAAGATCGGTGTTCACATTCAAAGCGAAGCCGTGGGTCGTGATCCAGCGCGCGATGTGCACACCAATCGCCGCCACTTTTCCGCGCGGTGTGTGTACTCCGGTGAAACCTTCAATGCGAAATGCCTGGATGTCGTAGTCGGCGAGCGTTCGGATCAGAACTTCTTCCAAGTCCCGCACAAAGGCATGAACGTCTTCGCGATCGGGACTGAGATTGATAATGGGATAGCCGACGATCTGACCCAGACCATGATAGGTAATCTTGCCGCCGCGATTCGTTTCAAAGACACTGACGCCGCGCGCCGCAAGTAAGTCTGACGACATCAAAATGCCGACACTATCACCGCGCCGGCCCACGGTTAAAGTGTGCGGATGTTCGAGCAACAACAGCGTGTCCGGCTCCTGCCCGTCCTTAACTGCGAGCTCAGTCGCTTTTTGGATCGCCAGCGCTTCGCCGTATTCAACGCGACCCAATCGCCTGACCAACAATTTTTTATTCTCGTTCACAGTGCAACCCGGTTGGGAAACTTTCGCGTTATTCTAACAGTCGAGAGTCACTCGCAGCCAATCGGCTCTTTCCTTGTGATGGCTTTGCACAAAGGGTGCTTAATTGTTCAGAACCTGAGCGACGCCGATCGCGGCTTGCCGCCGCACAGTGCGGAAAGGCTCGGCCTTTCCGGAAGCGATCTCTCACCTCTGTGATCCGGTTATCGCATATTGAGTCCGCACCACTTGACTCAATAGCGACGCCCAGAATAGTTTTGGTAATCAAATTGTTAGTTCAATAGGAGAATAATCGTGCAACGAATCGCAGCTCTTTTGATAATCGGAGTCGTGCTCTTTCCGGTAACCAGCTTTGGGCAGACGCGAAAACGCAACACCACAAAATCCAGTCGCTCAAGTGCGGCGCCGCAAGCCTCTGATGTTCAGCATGATGGCGCTCAGCGCGTTGCTGATCAGATAAAGGTCCTGACGCGATTTATATATTTGCTCGGCGGCGTAGCGAAGGGGCTCGAAGGCGTGGACGATGCGGCGCGGCGCAACGAAGCGTCACCGGCTATTCTCGAGCAAGCGGCCCGGAACAAGACGACCGTTCGCAACAGCATTCAAAGCGTGCGCGAAGGACTGGACAAACTGGAAATCGATTTTCGCGCGACGCCGGAGTTGCAGCGCTATTACATCAAGCTCGCGGGCGTTGCGGCCGGCGCTGCCAGCGCCGAAGATCAGGCTGCGGCAAATCAGTTTGACAAGGCAGGACGCACACTGCTGGAAGTGGTGAATCATTTGACTGATGTGTTGCTCGAGATGCGGTAAGCAGTGAAAAGTGACAGGTGACAAGTAACAAGTAAGAACAGCGAAGGCGATGGCAGCTTTTGCTTTTCACTTTTCACCTGTCACTTGTTACTTGTTACTTTTCGGGTAGTATCCCTGGCGCGCGCGCACGCGCAGCTCGGTACGAGTCGGTATCGCCACCGCAATGCGCCGAAACTGCACGCCCGGCGCTTGTGAGTTTGAATAATATTGCAGCAGGTATTGGCCGCGCAGTTCAGCGGCAACTTCACCAAACACCCGTTCCAAATCTTTGTCCGAGTCAGGCACGAAAGCAGTGCCGCCAGTCGATTGCGCAATCGATGCCATATCGTTTTGCGCGCGCGTGCTAATCATGTTCAGATGGACCGATGGCCCGCCGGGATTAATCGAATAAAACGCCGCGTCGGCCTGTTGCACCGTCCGCTGTACTTCCATAACTGCACGCCGCCGCCGCTCCAATAAACTCTGTCGCGCTCCCGCCGGCGTCATCTCTCCTTTTTGCTCCGCGCGCGCTTCAGCGATGGTTAGATCCTTTATGAGGTTGCTGAAATTGTCGTCGCCGTCCGAGATCACGACAATCACGCGACGATGTCGTTCAGCAGATTTCTCGTTCAAATATTTTGCCGCTGCCACCACCGTGTCGTAAAACGCAGTGGGCACCGGCGTCGTGGCGGCGGGAATGGTCAACAATTTGGCTGCTGCGATGTCGGCCGAAGCCAGGGGTTGAACCAGGCGGGGTTGGTCTGTAATGCTAAAAACTGCAGCACGATCCAGGGGCTTTAGAACTTGTTTGAGAAATGCGGCAGCGGCTTTTTGTTGAAAAGAAAAGAAACCCTTCTCGCTTACGCTGCTCGAAACGTCAAATAACAACGCGATGTCCAACGGCACTTGATCCGGATTACCCAACTCCACAATTTGCTGCTGGCGACTTTCTTCTTCAAGACGGAAGTCGTTGAGTTGCAGACCGTGGACCGGTTGGCCCGTCGCGTCAACCACCGAAACCGGCACCATCACCAGGTTTGAGTTTACTTTTATGACATCAAAGTCTTCGTCTTTGGGCGGAGCCGGCTGAGGTGTGGGTTTAGGCGTGGGCGCCGGCGGCGGTGGCGGCAAGTCTCTGATCGTTTGCGCTGCGGCGCGGCCCGCACAAAATGAAAGAACCAGCACCGCGATAAGCAGTGCTGGCCCAAAGTGTTTTCCCCAATTTCCTTGCTTCATTAATCCATTCCTCATGCCGCCAGTTGTTAACACCCGCGTCGCTGGCCTTACTCGTTCATCTTAACAACTTTTGCGGCGGCATGATTCATGGCCTTAGGTGCCGCGGAACACCTGGTGGTTGCACCACGGCAATCTCCGGTCGGGGTCTGTTTGATTACTCTCCCGAGCTTGTGGTCATCGTCGGCGCCTGTTGAATCAGGCCCTTGTTGACCAGCAGCTTCACTTCGACGCGACGGTTTTGCGCGCGGCCGGTGCGCGAGGTGTTCTCGGCAACCGGATGCGACTCACCGTATCCATAAGGAGTAACAATGCGTCGCAGCGGGATGTTGTGGTTCTCGACCAGATACCGAATGACGTTGTCAGCGCGACGCTGGCTTAGCGCGCGATTTCTATCAACGCTGCCGGTCGTATCAGTAAAACCAGAAACTTCGAGCACGTAGCCTTTGGCATTGAGCGCCTTGGTAGCTACTTGATCAAGTTTCGCTTTTGAGTCGGCCGAAAGAACAGCACTACCAACTTTGAAATTCACTGCCAACACCGCCTGTGGTTCATAGTCATCGAGCGCTGAGATACGATCGTTCGTGGCGTTCACGCCCGCGACAGCCGAGTCGGCCGTTTCCTGCGCAGCCTTTGCGCCGCCCTTGGCGGTGTTTGCAACCGCAGCGAGTTCATCCATTTGACCAGACAGGCGTTGGGCATTCTGTTCAACCTGGCTAAGTTTCGTTTCCGTGGAACTGGCACGTTCCTCAAGCGGCGCGGCGCGAGATTCCACGGCGCGCGCTACGCGCAGATCCGATTCGTTGAACCTGATTTTCTCAGCCAGCACTTCGCCCGCGGCATTGCCACGGCCGTCAACTTCCAAATTCAGGCCGCGCAGAATTTGCGTTTGCGCGTAATTTGATCCGCTACGCAAAAAACCGCCGTTGGCTTTCACGCTGGTGCGATCATCGAGTCGTACGGTTGTGTCAACGCCGTTGGCATCGCGGACAATAAAAGTGTCGGAATCACGTCGTGTTACGACACCTTTGATTTTTATTTTTTGTCCACTCACAACTGTGCGAGCGCCGACGGTGGCGGTTGTGGTTTGGGCCACAACTGCGATGGCTGAAAAGGCTAACAGGGAGATGGCAAGCGTCAGCGAGGAAAACATCTTAAACTTCGGGATTGGCATAAGTAACTCTCTCCTTATCTTTCGAAAGTGAAAACAGCTCGCCTGGGGGCCAGCTATCGTTGAATTTCTGACGAACATTTCCTGTCAATTGTTGTTCGCCGCAAGAATGATCCAGCATTTCTTATCGCCATCGTTATATCAAGTCAAGACCTTAACGGCCAATCGCTGCATTCATCATCTAAATGCCACTCGATCGCAATAACGAGCGCCTCAAACAACTCGCGGTGACAAACCTGATAAAAGATCTATCACCGCGGTTAGTTGGTTTTCCTGGTGCAGAGTTACAGAGAAAACTCTCCTGCTTCCAGTTGTTCCTTAACGTAAGCCAGAAAGCGTTCAGCATCAGCGCCATCGATTACACGGTGGTCGAAGCTCAGCGCGAAATACGCCAGCCAACGTATGGCGATGTAGTCTTCACCTTCAGGTGTGGTTAGAACTTTTGCGCGCTTCTCAATTTTGCCGACGCCCAGAATCGCGAGTTGCGGTTGATTGATGATCGGCGTACCAAACAAACCACCGAACACGCCGGGGTTTGTGATTGTGAATGTGCCGCCGCCAACCTCATCCGGCTTCAACTGTCTAGCGCGCGCGCGTTCGGCCAAATCGTTTGCCGCACGAGCCAATCCGGAAATGCTGAGGTCGTCAGCACGTTTGATGACTGGCACAATCAAGCCCCAATCAAGGGCGACGGCCATGCCCAGATTGATGTCGCGCTTGTAAATAATTTGATCGCCGCTCACCTGCGCATTGAAAATGGGAAACTTGCGCAAACCGTTATTGACAGCCTGGAAGATGAACGGCATGAACGTAAGCTTGGTGCCGGTTCTTTCCAAAAACGAGTCCTTGTGTTGTTCGCGTATTTTTGCAATGCGCGTCATGTCGATGTCATAAACCGTGGTCACATGCGCAGAGGTGCGCCGCGAAACAACCATGTGCTCGGCAATCTTCTTGCGCATCACGGTCATCTGTTCGACGCGATCGCCTTCTGCTGATTTCGCTGACGGCGCGGCGCTTGGCTCCTGAATGGCGGAACTCGCTTGGGCTGTGCGCGCCGGCGCCGCAGCAGGCGCGCCAGATTCAATAAAACTCAAAATGTCGTTCTTGGTTACACGGCCGCTCATGCCGGTGCCTTCCAGTCCTGCGATGTCGACACCATGTTCCTGCGCGATCTTGCGAACCAGCGGGCTCGACTTTGTGCGTCGCAATTCTTCAACGGTGGCGGCAGCGCCGCCGCCGTTGCCCGTTGCTTTAGCAGGCTGTGCTGCACTTTCCTTGCGTGGTGCGGCCACGGCTTGTTGTTGCGCAGCGGGTTCCGATGATGGAGGTGTGGGCGGTGACTTGGGTTGAGCGATCTCTGTTTTCGCTGCCGGAGCGCTTTGCGCGGGCGCGGCTCTAGTCTCCGCAGTCTGCGCTTTGGCCGCGGTGGCTTCGCTTTGTTTTTGTTCGGGCTTGGACTCTGTGGCGGCAGTTCCAGTTGACGCTGCCGCCGGCGCGGCACCAGCAGTTGCACCGCCGTCGAGCACCGCGACCGTCGTATTTATTTCTACCGTATCGCCTTCCTTGAAACGGATCTCGGTCAGCGTGCCCGCGGCCGGCGACGGAATCTCCGCATCAACCTTGTCGGTCGAAATTTCAAACAGCGGCTCGTCGCGTTCCACGCGCTCGCCGACTTGCTTCAGCCATTTTGTGATTGTTCCTTCCGCGATGGACTCGCCCATCTGCGGCATTACAACTTCTGTACTCATAAGTTCTCCAAAAATGCTGACAGCTTCAGCCTGTTTGCAATTAGCCGATCAACTGCTTGCTGACTGCTGCTGGCTGCCAGCTGATTGCTCCGCCGTTGTCGGATCGATAACCGACTTGATTTCCGAAATGCGATTGGCCGGAAAGCCGCCCTGCTGCGCGTGCTCGCGAATCATTTCTTCATTGGGCGAAATGTACACACAGTAGACCTTGTTGCCGGTTACATAACTTTGCAGCCACTGAATCTGTGGTCCCATCTTCTGCAATACGCCGCAGGAGGTCTGCGAAATCGCCTGCAAATCTGCCTGGGACAAATTTCCCGCGCCGGGAATTTCGCGTTCGATTAAGTATTTGGGCATCGCTAACTCCTTGAATTTCAGATTTCAAACTTGAGGTTTGACTCTGTCTGACCTCTGACTTCTGTCCTTCCGGCTCTCAATACGCTGCCAGCTTACGTGCCGCTTCCAACACATCTTTCGTCTGCGGTAAATAATAATCTTCGAGCGGCGGTGAATAAGGCACTGGCGTGTCGATGGAAGCGAGCCGCAAGACCGGTGCATCGAGCCATTCGAATGCTTCTTCGGCAATGATAGACGCTATCTCTCCACCGATGCCGCCGGTGCGCGAAGCTTCATGTAACACGATTGCGCGGCTGGTCTTCTTTATGCTAGCCAGAATCGCGGGCTTGTCGAGCGGGGCCAGCGTTCGCAGATCGATCACCTCGACGTCCAACCCTTCCTTCTCGAGTTCTTCCGCCGCATCCAGCGCCGTCAGCACCATCGCGCCAAATGTAATGATCGACAGGTCGCGTCCCTCACGCGCCGTGCGGGCCTTGCCAATTTCAACAATGTAATCGTCGGCCGGTAATTCCTCACGCAGGCGCGGCAGCCGATAAAGCTTCTTGTGTTCAAAATACAAAACCGGATCAGGATCGCGAATTGCGGCTTTGATCAATCCCTTGGCATCGTAAGCAGTCGACGGCTCGACGATTTTCAATCCGGCGGTGTTAAGAAAAAACGACTCCGCATTCAGCGAATGAAATGGTCCTGAACGCACGCCCGAACCGCATGGACCACGAAATACAGCCGGGATGTTCGCGCCCCAGCGATAACGGCACTTCGCTGCATAGTTTGTCAGCAGATCAAAACCGGCAGAAATGAAATCGATAAACTGAAACTCGGCGACGGCCCGCATGCCCATCAAGCCTGCGCCACAGGCTGCGCCCACAATCGCAGCTTCAGAAATCGGCGTGTCAATTACTCGTTCTTTGCCAAACTGATCGATCAAGCCATCAGTGACTTTGAATGCGCCGCCATAAAGACCAACGTCTTCACCAATGACGAACACCGTCGGGTCGCGTTCCATCTCTTCCCAGATACCCTGGCGAATGGCTTCGACAAGCGTAGCCTGGCCGCCGCGTTCGGGGCGCGCGGATTTGTGTTCTTTCTTAGTCGCAGTAGCCATTTAATAGTTAGGGATCGGGTCTCTGGTCCCTTTTGTCTTTTTCAGATTCGTTCCTATCCGCGTTAATCTGCGGCTAAGACCAATTCAGTTTTTCAAAAACTCAGGGCGCAACGCCGGCGGCACAATGTTGTTATCGAAAACTCCGTATGCTGCCTGTTCCGGATCGGGCAGCGGCGAAGACTCGGCCCAGGCGCAATCTTCCTCAATCTCGCGCATCACGTCGGCAGTAATCTCATCAAGTTTATCTTTAGTCGCAATCTTCTGTGCCAACAAATGTTGCTCAAAGCGATCGACTGGGTCGTTGTGCTTTTCCCACCATTCAATTTCGCCTGCCGGAACGTAGCGCTGATCATCGTGTTCTGCGTGACCCTTGCGCCGATAGGTCTTGGCTTCAATCAAAACTGCGCCACCGCTGCGACGCGCAAAATCCGCTGCGCGCCTGGTGACTTCATAGCAGGCAACAACATCGTTGCCATCGACGATGTGCGCGGGAATGTTATAACTCGCGGCCTTTTCCGCCAGGTCGCGAACCGCGGTTTGCACGTTCGTCGGCGTGGAATAGGCGTAGTGGTTGTATTCCGCAATCACGATCAGCGGCAAGCGCTGCACCGCTGCGAAGTTGAGACCTTCGTGAAACGCTCCCGTGCTCATGCCGCCGTCGCCGATGTATGCAATCGCCACGGCGCGTTTCTTTTGCATGCGCGCGGCGAGCAACACACCGGTCATGACCGGGATCATGTCGCCAAGGTGCGAGATTGGACCAATAAAACCTTTGCCGATATCACCGAAGTGAATATTCAGATCGCGGCCGCCTGATGGTCCCCAGGCTTTCGCCATGTACTGCGCAAAAATGGAACGCGGCCGAATTCCTTTAACCAACACTGCGCCCAGATCGCGAATCAATGGCGTCACGAAATCCTGCGGCGCCAGCGCATAGGCGCTACCGACCGCCGTCGCTTCCTGACCCAGTGAACGAAACACACCGCCTACAACTTTTGTCTGGCGATATAAATTGACTAACCGTTCTTCAACCAAACGCGTGAGCTTCAGGTAACGATAAAGGTCGAGCATCTGCTCGGGCTTGAGCGACGTTTCGGTCGTGCAGCCCAGTGGTTTGCCGTCGGCAGGACGGTGTGGCGCATATTTGGTGCTGACGCGCATTCGAAAGCGCGATGGTCGCGGACGGTGCCGTCGCCGCGGGTTCTTGTCACCCGCAGAACGTTGCACTGTTTTATTTGGCGGATTATCCATTTTTGAAACAGGGACAGACAGGAATGTCTGTCCTACTTAAATGTGCACTGCTAGATCATGGACAGCTTCGGCAGCTTCCATGACGGCCTCGGAAACTGTCGGATGCGCATGCATCGTGCGGCCCAACTCTTCAGCCGTCGACTCCAGTTGCATGGCTACACAAGCTTCAGCAATCAATTCGGTCGCGTGTGGTCCAATGATATGCACGCCCAGGATCTCGTCATACTTCTTTTCGGCGACGACCTTTACAAAGCCTTCTTCCTCGCCGAGAATGCGCGCCTTGCCGGAGGCCGAAAACGGAAACTTGCCAACCTTGACGTCGTAGCCTTGCTCCTTCGCTTTCGCTTCAGTCAGACCAACTGACGCAACTTCCGGATCGCAATAGGTACAGTTAGGCACTAAACGGAGATTGATAGGCCGCACACCTTTGTCGCCCGCCATATGTTCTACTGCGACGATTCCCTCCTTCGATGCCAGGTGCGCGAGCAATGGAGTCGGTACGACATCCCCAATCGCATAGACGCCCTTCTCCGCGGTTTGCTGATACTCGTCGACCTGGACGAATCCCTTTTCGACTTTGATCTTCGTTCCTTCAAGTCCCAGCCCTTCGGTGAAAGGCATGCGGCCGACAGCGACCAGCAGCATCTCGGCTTCCAGACTAACGCCCTCGCCTTTTGAAGTCTTGCCGGTCACGCGCACGCCGCTGTCAGTCTTTTCCAGTTTTTCGAGCTTCGTATCCACCTGCGATTTGATACCGCGCTTCCGAAATGCACGCTCCAGATCTTTGGAAACTTCTTCGTCTTCCAGCGGAACTAATCTAGGCAATAACTCGACGACCGTTGTCTCCGCGCCGAAGCGTGAATAGACGGAAGCGAACTCGACGCCCACTGCGCCGCAGCCCATCACGATCAGAGACTTCGGAACGTCTTTCAACTCCAGAATGTGATCGCTGTTGACGACATGTTTGCCGTCAGTTTCAAAACCAGGTATCGGACGGACTACTGAACCGGTTGCGATAATAATATTCTTCGTTTGGATCGTTTGCTTCTGACCATCAGCGCCGGTTACGTCAACCTTGCCCGGCAACGCCAGCTTGCCAGTGCCTTTGAACACCGTCACCTTATTTTTCTTCATCAGGTATTCGATGCCCTTGGAATTCTTCAGCACCACTTTGTCTTTGCGTTTCTGCACGTCGGCAAAAGCGAGTTGAATTCCTGACGCCTGCACGCCGAAATCCGCCGCGTGTTGCATTTGCTCGTAAATGTGCGCTGACATCAGCATCTGTTTGGTCGGGATACAACCACGCAGCGTGCAGGTGCCGCCGAGCCGCGTGTCCTTTTCGACGATGGCGACTTTTAGTCCCAACTGCCCGGCGCGAATTGCGGCTACGTAGCCGCCTGGTCCACTGCCAATGATGGTGACGTCAAACTGTTCGTTTGCCAATGAAATCTAGAGCCTCCCGTGACAAGTGACAAGTAACAAGTTTACAAATGGCAGGATTGAATCCGTCACTTGTTAACGTTCACTTATCACCGATTTCCATGCTTTATAATAGAGACGGGCATTATAATCATTTGCTGGTCTTTCCTCCAATTGCGGGTTATCCGCAGATTACGCAGACTACGGAGATGCGATTGCAGAACCGCGAGCGGTAGCGACCGGATGCAAGACTCAACCTGGAGTTCTGGCCGCGAAAAAGTAGTTGAGTGTGGCATCCAGTTGCTATGCTTGGCGAATGCAAGACTAAATTCGGTTCTGTCGCGAAAAAGCAAGTTGAGTGTGGCATCCGGTCGCTACCGCTCGCGGTTCTGCAATGCTGAATCTGTGTAATCTGCGTAATCTGCGGATAGTCTCCGAGGGTGGAGCCCATGAAACATTCTGAAGGTTTTTTGAAAGTTGTTAATGACGCCAAGAGTCGCATCCGCGAAGTTACGGTCGATGAAACAAAGCAACGGATGAAGGCTAACCGCGGTGCAAAGTTAATCGATGTACGTGAAGACAACGAGTGGCAGGTAGGTCACGCCGCCGCCGCGGAACACCTCGGCAAAGGAATTATTGAACGCGACATCGAGGCCTCGGTTCCTGACAAGTCAACTGAGCTGATTCTCTACTGCGGCGGCGGCTTTCGTTCAGCGCTTGCCGCGGACGTGCTGCAAACCATGGGCTACACTAACGTCTTCTCAATGGCCGGCGGTTGGAAAGCGTGGAAAGATTCGGGCGGTCCGGTGGAAAATGTTTGACCTCACTGCCAATACGGTTCATTCTTTTCACTCGCGCATTCTTACGGGCGTTGTTTGTTAACATCCTCAGGAACAATGATGGCCTCATTAGGTCTAATCTTCCCGCTCTTCGATTGGTGGTACCAACTACGCGAAGGCGCTCGAGATGGAATAATAGCTGGCGTTGTTCTGGCAATCGCAGGAGGTGCCCTTACCATATCTCACAGGGGTTTGCTGGCGGGCCTGAGGCGTCTTCTGAGGAGTAATTCCAGTTCCTTACCATCTGCCGGCTTGCCTCAAGAATTCACTTTCAAGTTTGAAGGTTTGCAATCTGCCTCGTTGCCGGCGCCGCAAACTTCGCAAACCGCAAAAGCTACACCGGGCTCCAATATTCCTCGTCCGCCGATAGCTGGCTTTGTCGCACGCAGAGATACAAACGGTCGCGACATTGTTGAAAGGTTAAAAGAAGAACTCGCTCCGGAGAAAAACCAACTAATTGTGTTGTGGGGAGCAGGTGGTGTAGGCAAGACAACATTGGCGGCGGAAACAGCCCGTCTTTTGAGAGACATGTTTAGCGGAGGTATTATTTGGACCAGCGCCGAAGGCCGGTCGGATTTCTCACTTTCAACGCTGCTTGATGAGATAGCAACGCATCTTGGTCGAGAAGACCTGCGCCAACTTGCGACCGAGCCAAAGGATGAAGCAGTACATGAGGCCCTTGCGAGCGCATCGGCTACTCTTATCGTGCTTGATAATTTTGAAACCATCTCGGTTGAAGAACAGGACAAATGCGCAGAGTGGTTAGCGAAGCGCGCGAACTGCCCGGCGCTAATAACCACGCGAGACGAGGTAGCTCACGCTCGACCCATTCACATACTAGCCATGTCACTGCCGGAAGCCCATGAGTTTTTGCAAAATCTGATGGCTCAAGTGCGCAATCCACAGGCGTTTAAAGGATTAGCGCACGAACAAATAATCGAAGCGGCCGACCGGCTTCCACTGGTGTTGCAATGGGTGGTCAAGCGAATTGATTCGGCCAAACAGCCGCAAGCGGTGTTAGACGATCTCGCACACGGAGAGGGAGATGCCGCTAAGCGAGTCTTTGATCGGTCGTTTGATCTGCCACAGGTTGGGGATGACGGTCGCGCCGTCCTTCTCGCTTTATCCCTCTTCGTTCCGAGCGCATCACGCCGCGCGCTTGCGGAGGTGGCTGGACTCAGCCACGACAACGACCGTCTTGATCGAGCGATTCAGCAGCTAGCCGAGCTACGGTTAATAGCAGCTACGGAAGGCAACGAGCGGTTGAGCGTCGAAGGTCTAACTCGTGAGTTGACCAAGTCGCGTATGTCAAAGGATCAGCGCTCCGACGAGTTCGCCAAGAGATTCGTCATTTATTTTCGGGCTGATGCCGAAGCACACCGAGAGACAACACCCGAGGATTTCGAGGCTCTGGAAACAGAGAAAGAGAATCTGCTGAACGCGATTGATGTGGCCTCCAAAATTGGCGACTGGAAGAGTGTTATGGTCATTCGCTCCGCACTGGAAGAGTTTCTCGATCTGCATGGTTACTGGGAAGACGCGCTACGCACCGGTAAGCAAGCCTTAAGGGCAGCGCGTAAATCCGAGCTTGCATCAAGCATCAGGGACTGTGCCCACAATTTGGGAGTGTTATATCTGAATCGCGGCGAGCTCGACGAAGCGCAGCGGCTCTACAGTGAGAGTTTGGAAATCTCCAGGAAATTAGAGGATCAAGCCGGCATCGCCATCGCTGCGCATCAGTTGGGAAGAGTTGCGGAAAACAACGGAAACTTAGACGAAGCGCACGGTCTTTACATAGAAAGCTTAGAAATTGAACGGAAACTAGGTCGGCAAGTTGGTATCGCCTATAGCTTGGGACAACTGGGAAATCTTGCCCGCCTTCAGGGAGCCCCGGATCAAGCGATGCGATTTTCCGACGAGAGCTTAGAGATATTTAGAGGACTTGGCGATCGCCACGGCATCGCAAAAACTTTGCACCAGTTGGCAATGCTGGATCATGATCGTGGCGAGTTAGATAAAGCTCGTCTGCTTTTCGATGAAAGCTTGAAGATCAAGAGGACGTTGGGCGACCAAGTGGGAATTGCTAGCACATTGCATCAGTTGGGACGGCTGGCGGAAGATGAAGGCAAAAGCCTAGAGGCAATGCAACTCTTCACAAAGGCATTGGCCATCCTTGAGAAACTGAAATCACCCCTTGCGGAGATTGCACGACGGAGTGTGGAACGCATTAAGGGCAAATCCTAGTGAAAGCGAAAGATCTATCCGACGTCATGTTGAGCAGTAATCTGGTGTCTTTTAGTCCGAGAGTTATGCGTTACGCACGAATGTTAAGTCAGACGCGCTCAAAAACCGCAAAGAATGATCCATCTTGCCTAGCAAAGCAGTAGCAGGGATCGCGAAAGACTAAGTTCGGTTCTCATCGGTTTTGCCGTCAGTCAGCCGTCGCACAATTTGCAGCAATTGATCGAGGTCGAGCGGATCGGTCAGGTGTTCGGCAAAGCCTTCTTCTAATGCGTGGTCAACATCGGCGCCACGTCCATGCCTGTCAATGCCACTGCCGGCACATTGGTCATGGACGGCAGCTCTCGCAGCTTTGCAGCAGTTGATAACCCATCTATTTCCGGCATCGAAATATCCGAAACCACCAGATCGACATTCTTGCGCCGCGCGATCTCAAGCGCTTCGGCGCCGCAAGCTTTAACTTAGTTTCTGTCGAGTTATGACGACGGTGTACAATGTCCTTGCGGTCCAGTCTAAGGTTTAGACACCCCGTATGCCTCAGGAACAACCAAAAAAGCAAACCAGCAGTCGTCTCGAAACCGATTCCATGGGCCAGATTGAAGTGCCCGCGGACAAGTATTGGGGCGCGCAAACCCAGCGCAGCCTGATCCATTTCGCTATCGGCGACGATCGCATGCCGCGCGAAATGATCCGCGCCCTGGGCATTCTCAAAAAAGCCGCCGCAGTCGTCAATCATGAACTTGGGAAACTCCCGAGCGACAAGCTGAGGCTCATCGAACAA
>DATNOG010000166.1:0-13669 GCA_035601415.1 Pyrinomonadaceae bacterium
CAGTTCTAAGGAAAGAAGGGAAGGATCCAATGCAACCTCGGATGTTGATGCTTGGCGTGGTTCTGTTGGCGTTGATGGCTGGCGGCTGCGTGTCCGGCACGCAACAATCAAACACTGGCGCGACGAAGAAAAAGAAGGGGCCAAACGATCCGGTTGTCATCGGTTTCTCAATGGATACCGTGAAAGAGGAGCGTTGGCAACGCGATAAAGATCTGGTCGAGAAGCGGGCCAAGGAACTCGGCATGCAGGTTTCCGTGCAGGTCGCGAATGGCGACGATAATTTGCAGGTGAAACAGGCAGAAAACCTGTTGACCCAGGGAGTCGACGTCTTGATTGTGGCGCCGCATAACGGTGAGATTGCGGCCTCGATTGTTGAGGCGGCCCACCGCCAGGGAGTTCCGGTAATTAGTTACGATCGTCTGATAAAGAATAGCGACGTCGATCTGTACGTTTCTCATCAAATAGTAAAAATTGGCGAGATGCAGGCGCAGTATTTGCTGGATCACGTGAACAAGAAGCCCGCGAATTTTGTAATCGTCGGCGGCTCACCAACTGACAATAACGCTCTGCTGCTGCATCAGGGGCAGATGAACATACTGAAGCCCGCGGTAGATCGCGGCGACGTCAAGATCGTCACCGACCAGTATGCGAAGGAGTGGCAGGCAAGCGCGGCACTCAACATCGTGGAGAATGCTTTGACGCAGGCTAACAATCAGGTTGATGCGGTCGTCGCTTCTAATGATGGCACAGCGCGAGGCGCGGTCCAGGCGCTCGAAGGACAAAACCTGGCAGGCAAAGTTCTAGTTTCGGGTCAGGATGCTGACCTCGCTTCATTGTCGTTGATTGTGCTGGGTAAGCAGACGATGACAGTCTATAAGCCGATTCAGCCGCTTGCTTACGCAGCCGTTGATGCGGCAATCAAACTTGCGCGCGGCGAGAAAGTAGCTGCCACGGACGCGATCGACAATGGGGCGAAGAAAGTCCCAGCCGTGTTATTGGCACCTATCGCCGTCGACAAAAATAATATCGTCAGTACTGTGGTTAAAGATGGATATCAAACGTTGGAAAAAATCTGCGCCAATGTTCCGCCGGAGAAATGCCCGAAGCAATGAAGTACAGAAGGCAGAAGGCAGTAAGCAGAAACAATAAACTAAGAACAAAGTACAAAGCACGAAGAACATCGACGACATTGACCAGCGAACGCCCACAACCCTTTTTAGAAATGAGCAATATCACGAAGACGTTCCCCGGGGTTCGTGCGCTGGACGGCGTCACCTTTGACCTGCATAAGGGCGAAATACACGCGCTCGTCGGTGAAAACGGCGCCGGCAAGTCAACGCTCATGAAAATTCTGGGTGGGGTTTATGCGCATCCGCAATATGGCGGTGAGATTTTGATCGAGGGCGCAGAGCAAAAATTTGCCGGTGTCCGCGAAGCCGAAAAGGCAGGCATCGCAGTGATTTTTCAAGAGTTGTCGCTGGTAAAAGAAATGAGCGTCGGGGAAAACATTTTCCTCGGCCGCGAGCCCCGAAAATTTGGCGTCATTCGTTGGGAAGAGCTCTATCGACGTGCGCGCGTTTTGCTGGATGATCTGCATTTACCACTCGATCCCCACACGACTATTCGCAGTCTTGGCATTGGTCAGCAGCAATTGGTGGAAATTGCAAAAGCGCTTTCACACGATGCCAGAATTCTGATTCTTGACGAACCCACCGCAGCCTTGACAGACAGCGAGGTCGAGACGCTGTTTGGCATCCTGAACAAACTGCGGGCGCGCGGCGTCGGCATGATTTATATCTCGCATAAACTGAATGAAGTTTTTCGCATCAGCGATCGAATTACAGTCTTGCGCGACGGACGGACTGTGGGCACAAACTTGGTTGCCGATCTGACCGAGGGCCAGGTAATTGCCCGAATGGTAGGCCGCGAAGTGGGCGATATTTTTCCCACAGTCGATCATGCGCACGGTGATGTTGTATTTGAAGCACGAAACATTTCTGTCGCAGATCCTGCCGTAGCCGGGAAGAAGCTGGTTGATAACGTCAACTTTTCAGTAAGAGCCGGCGAGGTGCTGGGCATTGCTGGTCTCATGGGCGCCGGACGCAGTGATCTGCTGATGGCAATTTTTGGCGCCCACGCCGGCCGCATGTCCGGGCAGATCAGAGTCGATGGCAAACCTGTTCGTATTACCAGCCCCGCGGACGCTATCAAGCATGGCCTGGGTTTTGTAACGGAGGATCGGAAGCGATTCGGGCTTGTGCTCGATCAGACGATACTCAATAACATGACGCTCGCTGGATTGAGACGGATCTCCGGACGCTTCTTTACCAGCATAAACGCAGAGTCGGAAGCGGGAGACCGCGCAATGAAGGACCTGCGCGTAAAAGCAAATTCTGTGTTTACGATTGCAGGCACACTGTCCGGTGGAAACCAACAGAAAGTTGTCCTGGCAAAATGGTTGCTGACTAATCCGCGAGTGTTGTTTCTTGACGAACCTACTCGCGGCATCGATGTCGGTGCGAAACAGGAGATCTACGCGCAAATTAATAAGCTCGCCAGGACCGGACTCGCCATTGTGCTGGTTTCGTCGGAACTGCCGGAAGTGCTGGGTCTTGCTGATCGTGTACTTGTCTTACACGAGGGCCACATGACTGGCGAGTTTACTCGGGCCGTTGCGACTCCCGAGAAAGTGATGGCGTGTGCGACCGGACAAGTGCAGCGCGCTGCTTAGTGCTATGACTACCGTTTAGACAGCGCGCCCTCAAACAGCGATCGGTTTTCTTATGAACAGCTCGGCAAACGAACCTGTTATTGAGCGCCCGCCGGCGACTTCGGATTTAGCGCCCTTGCCGGACACTGACGCTATTACGTCGGTCACGACAATCGGGAAATTCAAGATCCCGACTGATGTCCTGCGTGCTTACACGATGGTGTTTGCATTGATAGCGATCTGGATCTACTTCCACTTTTCAACTAACCATATTTTCCTCGAGCCGCGAAACTTCTCCAACCTAATGCGCCAAACCGCAGTGACGGGCGTACTTGCAGTGGGAATGTTGATGGTCATTATCACTGGGCAGATCGACCTTTCCGTTGGTTCCGTTGTTGGTCTCGCGGGCGGTATCGCGGCGATAGCTCAAGGGTGGCTCGGCTGGGGGCTGGTCCCCTCGCTCGCGGCAGGCATTGGTGTAGGATTTGCCATCGGCGCCATACAGGGTGGTTTGACCGCGTACCTTAACATCCCAGCCTTCATCGTTACCCTGGGTGGTCTGCTTGCGTGGCGCGGAGTGGTACTGGGGCTTAGTCGTGGTGAAACGATCCCTTTACGATTGCAGGCATTCAAATCGATTGGACAAGACTATGTAGGGCCGGTTGTTGGTTGGGTAATTGCAGCGGTTGCGGTCGCGGCGATCGTTTGGATGACAATAGCTCGCAACCGCGCACGGCGTCGCTACCGTTTGGGCGTTCCCAGCTTGTGGGTGACAGTGGCGCGTGCGCTTGTGCCCTCGTTAATTGTCGTCGGTTTTATTTACATGATGAACTCTTATGAGCTTGCACCCGGATCGAAAGCGGGAGTACCCAATCCAGTAATCATCTTCCTGGCTATCGCCTTAGCAGGAGCATTCCTGACTCAGAACACAACCTTCGGTCGTTATCTTTATGCCATCGGCGGTAACCCTGACGCGGCGCGCCTTTCTGGTATAAACATAAGGAAGCATGTCCTGGCTGTGTTTTGCATTATGGGTGCGCTCGCCGGCGTCGCTTCAATAATTTACACCGCGCGCGTTGGCAGCGCCTCGCCGGATGCGGGGCAGTTACTCGAGCTGGATGCCATCGCAGCCTGCGTTATAGGCGGCACAAGCCTCATGGGCGGGCGAGGAACTGTATTTGGCGCGATTCTCGGTGCACTGATCATGGCCAGTCTTGACAATGGAATGTCTTTGAAAAACGTAGAACCCTATATGCAAAACATCATCAAAGGCGCGATTTTGGTCGCAGCCGTTGGTCTCGATATGGCGGGGCGCAAACGCAGCTGACCTACGCAACTCCCTTTTGGGATCCAATTAGAAAACACGATGCTTCGGCCGCTTCTTATTTCCACAATATCGATCCTGGGCTGCACAGCTTTGTTCGGGCAGACAACCAACAAGTTTGCCGCCGGAGGCCCCGGCCTGGATGCGCACTGGCCGAGCGCAGCGAAAAATGGTTTTGGAACGTCAAACACGCTGTCTTCGAAAGTTTGGTTCACGCTCAACCATGGAGTCATGACTGAGGTCTATTACCCGCGGCTGGATGTGCCTAATGTTCAGACGCTGCAACTCATCGTTGTTGGCGGCAAAGTGGAAACAGAGAGCGACGATACGATTCATCGATTGGAAGTGCTCGATCCAGATTCTCTGACGTTCCGGCAAATCAACACTGCTAAAAGTGACTATTACACCATCACGAAGACTTACGTCACCGATCCCCAGCGCAATACAATCTTGATAGATATCGAATATGCGAGCCGAACGGCGAATAACGTATATGTCTATTATGATCCATCACTGAACAACAGCGGCATGCACGACTCCGCCTGGACTCAGGGTGATGCACTCCTGGCTATGGACGGTGATAAGGCGTCGGCCCTGGTTTCTAGTTCGGGGTTTGCCTATGCGGACGAATGGATCAGAGACCGACTGAAAGCTCCCGATCGGCAGGCAGGCCCGGAGATGTCTAACGGTTATCTTGGCACTAGTGACGGCCTCACTGAGTTGAAGAAGAACTGGAATCGCTCGGGCTTTACATCCTATCGGCGGACGAACAACGGAAATGTAGTTCAAGTCGCAGCGTTAAGAGGGTTCCAGGGCTCGCACGGAAACCCTGTCACTCACTGCACGCTTGCGCTGTCTTTTGGTAAAACGCCGGCAGAAGCTTTGCGAAACGCGCGCGCTTCGTTGGCGAAAGGGTTTAAACGCACGCGCGCTGAGTACGAACGGGGATGGCATGATTATGTGAACATGCTGCCGCGGGTTGAACAGCAGTATCAGCAGCAGTTCGACATGGCGGCGCTGACTTTGAGGGCACTCGAAGACAAGACATACCGCGGAGCATTGATTGCCTCGCCATCAATTCCCTGGGGCGGTGGGCCAAACGCCAACGAGCCAACCATCAGTGGTTATCACGCCGTTTGGGCGCGGGATTTATACCAAGCGGCGACAGCGTTTCTTGCGATGGGCGACCGCGCCGCCGCCAATCGCGCGCTGGATTATCTTTTCAACGTTCAGCAAAAACCGGATGGCAGTTTTCCGCAAAACTCGTGGGTCGATGGCCGCCCGATCGGTAGCAGCTTACAGATGGATCAGGTTGCTTTGCCGCTGGTGCTTGCTTATCAGTTGCAACGTACCGGTAGAATAACCTGGCGGAAACATATCAAGCCCGCCGCCGATTTCATTCTCCGCAAAGGTCCATCTACGCAACAGGAGCGTTGGGAGGAAAAGTCAGGTTACTCGCCTTCCACCATCGCTGCGGAGATCGCCGGATTGGTGTGTGCAGCGCGGATCGCCTCTCTCAATCATGATGAAAGTTCAGCCAGGTTATATCTGGAAAAAGCGGACGAGTGGGCGCGTTCGGTGGAACATTGGACCGCGACATCTACTGGCCCTCATACGAAGGGAACCTACTTTCTGCGCATCACCGAAAACAACGATCCAAACGATGGAGCCCGTATCGAAATAAACAGTGGTGGCGGTACTTATGACGAACGCGAGATCGTCGATGCTGGGTTCCTGGAGTTAGTAAGACTCGGAATCCGACCCGCGCGAGATCCTCTGGTTGTCAGGTCGCTCGGGATTGTGGATCGCTTGATCAAAGTGGAAACTCCAGTGGGCGCCGGCTGGTATCGCTACAATCACGATTCGTACGGAGAACGAGTTGATGGGGCGAACTATGACGGGCGCACTGGCGTGGGCCGCCTTTGGACTCTGCTAACCGGCGAGCGTGGTGAATACGATGTCGCGCTCGGGAACTTGCCGGCGGCGCGAAAGAGATTAGACGCGATGATAGGTTTTGCTAACGATGGAGGAATGATACCGGAACAGGTTTGGGATCGAAGCGACAGTCCGGGCGGCGAATTTCGTTTTGGGAAAGGTACCGGCTCCGCCACTCCACTGGCTTGGTCTATGGCTCAATTCATCCGTCTCGCCATCAACATTAAACAAGGACATAATGTTGAGACTCCAGATATAACGTTGGCCCGATATTCGAAAGGCTCAGCAAACAATTGACGGTTCATTCAAAAACCAAGTCCGGTACCGGTAAACAAGAGTTTGTTTTTGCAGCAGATCTCGGTGGCACTCATCTGCGTGTAGCTACCGTAGATCGCAGCGGCACAATCTACTGCCGGCAAATGCAGTCAACGCCACAAGCAGAGAAGCCAAACGAAATCGTGCACGCGTTGATTGATGCCGTTCGTAAATGTGAACGTGAGAGTGCCGCGCTGGGTGGCGCAATCTCCGCTGTTTCGATAGCTGTACCGGGTACCGTTAACGTTGCTGAAGGTGTTGTCGTCAAGGCTCCCAATGTGCCATCTCTGGATGGGTTTCGTTTGGGCGCCGCGCTGGAAAGCGAACTTGAGTGGCCAGTCATTTTGGAGAATGACGCGAACGCGGCGGCTGTCGGTGAGATGTGGAAAGGTGCGGGCCAGGGATACTGTACGCTCATTTGCGTGACCCTCGGCACTGGCGTAGGTGGCGGAATCATTCTGGATGGAAAACTGTGGCGCGGCGCCGATGGATCAGCCGCGGAGATTGGCCATATTGGCGTTGATCCGTTCGGCGGTATCCCTTGCACGTGCGGCAGTCGTGGTTGCCTGGAGGTCTATGCGTCAGCCACGGCTATTGTGCGCATGACACGCGAGGCCAGGCCGCGCTATCCAAATTCAGTGCTGCATAACACTGAAAATCTAACTTCGGAAAAAATTTATCAGGCCGGCAAGGAAGGCGATGAACTTGCGATTGAAGTGTTCCGTCGAATGGGAGTTTATTTGGGAATCGGTCTCGCCAGTCTGATTAATGTTCTTGATCCGGAAATCGTCATTATTGGTGGCGGTCTATCAAAAGGCTGGGAACTTTTTGAGAAGCACATGCACCAGCAGATTCTTGAGCGAGCATTTCCGATACCGGCGCGGTGCGTCAAAATTGTGCGCGCTCAATGTGGGGATGATGCCGGTCTGCTTGGCGCGGCGCGCCTGGCACTCGTGGATTGAGATCAATGAACCGAGTACTCGCGATAGTTTGTTGCTTGCTTGGGACTGTCGCGGGAACCACCGCTCAGGAAATCACGCGACTGGAAAAGATTGGTCCGGTCGTGAATTTCACAAAATCAGAGAAGTCGATCGTCTTTAACTGCCAGGACAATTCCCAGGTTCAAGTAACACTACTAGCCTCCGATCTGGTGCGTGTTCGCGCGTCTTTCGCTAAACCAGTTCCCGCTAAGGACCATTCATGGGCGATAGCAAAAACAGAATGGACGACACCCCGCTGGAGTTTGTCCGAGAATGCAGAATCCGTTCTGATCACGACCGACGAACTCGAAGTGGTTGTTCATCGCTCGCCGCTGCTGATCGAATTTCGCGACGCGAAAACGCATACCATTATTAATGCCGACGAGCAGCCGATGGCCTATGACCCCAAAGGTTTATTGAAAGACCTGATGTTTGATCCGCAGGCGGGGCCTTTCGTTGCGGCTGCAAAGAAGCTCGGTTTCGACGAACACTTTTACGGGCTCGGAGAAAAAGCAGCTCGCCTCGACAAGCGTCGCAGTTCGTTTGTTAACTGGAATTCCGACACATACGGCTACACCGAAGGCAGAGATCCAATCTATCAAACCATCCCGTTTTACACTGGCCTGCGAAACGGCAACGCGTACGGCATTTTTTTCGACAACAGCTATCGCAGCTATTTTGATTTCGGTAAATCGTCGCAGCAGCGCATGTGGTTTGGCGCCGAAGGCGGCGAGATGAACTACTACTTCTTCTACGGACCCTTGCTTAAGAAAGTCCTTAGCCGGTATGCCGACCTGACGGGTCACATGCCGCTGCCGCCGCTCTGGGCGCTCGGTAACCAACAAAGTCGCTGGAGTTATTATCCCGACACAATGGTCGAAGAAGTTGTAAGTGAGTATCGCAAACGTGACCTGCCGCTCGATGTGCTTCATCTCGACATCGATTACATGCAGAGCTATCGCGTCTTTACCTGGGACCGCGATCGCTTTCCGAATCCGAAAGGGCTGGCCGAAAAACTGGCGGGGCAAGGAGTTAAGTTAATTACCATCGTCGATCCGGGAGTCAAGTATCAGCCAGTGGCGAAGAGTGCCGGGCTCGTTACCTCGATCACCCCGGAGCTCGAGCCACAGCAACAGCGCTATTACGTCTTCGACGCAGGTTTGGAAAAGAACTATTTTCAACGGCGTCAGAATGGCGACTTGTTCATTCCTAAAGTGTGGCCCGGCGAAAGCGTCTTTGTTGACTTCACACGGCCCGCTGCGCGTGAGTGGTGGGGTAGTTTGCATCGCGCTTATACCGACAATGGCGTGGCGGGAATATGGAACGACATGAACGAGCCTTCCGACTTCGTCGATCAGACGGGCAAGAACCAGATTGACGTCGTCAGCTACGATGAAGGCGAGAAATCAACGCACGCGAAGAATCGCAATGTGTTTGCGCTGTTAATGGCCCGCGCAACCTACGAAGGCCTCGAACGACTACGACCTCAGCAGCGTCCGTATGTGATTACGCGCGCCGGCTACGCCGGCATTCAAAGGTATTCGACTATGTGGACCGGCGACACCAACAGCACCTGGGACGCGCTGGCGATGAACATTCCCATGTTCACCACACTGGGTCTATCGGGCGAGCCTTTTGTTGGCAGCGATGTTGGCGGCTTCATTGGTCGTGGCAACGGCGAACTGCTGACACGCGCTTATCAGGTAAGTTTTCTGGCGCCGTTTTGCCGCAACCATAAGGTAATCGACGGCTATGATCAGGAGCCGTGGCGTTTCGGCAAATATTACGAAGACATCATCCGCAAGTACTTAAAATTGCGTTACCAGTTGCTGCCCTTTCTTTACACCACACTGGAAGAGGCGCATCAAACCGGCGTGCCCCTGTTCCGCCCGCTCGTTTTGAATTATCAGGATGATGCAAACACTTACAATCTAGATGACGAATTCATGATTGGCAACGATCTATTGGTCGCACCAATAGTCAAACCCGATGTCACGCGCCGTTTGGTTTATCTGCCGCAGGGCACTTGGTACGACTACTGGACTAACAAAAAGTATGAAGGCGGCACCATGATCTCCGCCGACGCGCCACTCGAAACGGCGCCAATGTTTGTCCGCGCGGGCGCCATCATTCCCACCGCGCCGGAGATGAATTACATAGGCGAGAAGCCCTGGGATCCAATTACATTCAACATTTATCCTGACGACAAGGGTTCGGCATCAACGACCCTTTACGAAGATGATGGCGTTAGTAATGCGTACCGGCAGGGAGCCTTTCGCCGCACAATTGTAAATGCACGACGAGTTGGCGCTGGCTACGTTGTTACTAAAAGTGCGCCGCAGGGAATTTATCAACCCGGAGGTCGTAGGCTAAGTTTCATCGTCAAGAGTGCAAACGGTGCACCGAGGGCCGCGACAGTTACTGACGATGGCAGCTCGCAGACAATTCGGATCAATTGAAGACTTTTTCTAGTTTCCAAACAGAGGAATAGTTTTGCATGACTTGGATCAAAACAGTTTCGCCAGAGGCTGACGACAAGGTGCGACGTGCGATTGAAGCGCAGCATGAATTGTACCCGGCAGAATATGCGGTACCGATGCACCCGACTGCCGACCGACAGACTTCCGAGATTGTCGCTTCACACAGTCTGATACCTGATGCTCTTCATCACGCGTTCTCCACCTTCGGCGCATTGATGTCGCCGGATTTGCCACTCACCAGGCGGCAACATGAAATGATCACAACTGCAGTCTCGGTCACCAACCGTTGTCATTATTGAATCGAATCCCACGCAGAGTTTCTGCGTCGCGTCACTCTGGATGAAGCGTTGGTTAAGGCATTACAGGAGGACTACAAGACTGCTGCCATCTCTGAGCAGGATAGAGCGATGCTGGATTACGTCACCCAATTGACGCACGATGCGACTGGCATCGGCCGCCAGCATCACGAGCGTCTAAGAGCCGTAGGCTTCGATGATCGAGGCATTCTTCAGATCACACTTATTGCATCCTGGTTTAATTACATAAACCGCGTGGCCGATGCTTTGGGTGTCGGCAGAGATTAACGCGCGAGGGGAATTTTGCCATTTACCAAATTTGTTACGAGTTGCAGCCGCCAGCGAATCTTCCTGTTACTCTTTACTAAAAGCAAGTTCGTCCATAGTCTTGTCAAAGGTTTGTCGCACGCTCCTGCATCACTCAGAGGGACCGAAGCGCTGTCGCGAGTCAACGCTCTGGTTCCGAAATTTCGTTGAAGCTTTGAATGTTCTGATATCGCTCAGCGAAATGTTGAAGGTGATTGCCAGGTCTCACGCACAGAAGAGTCTGCATGCCGGCACCGCTTGCTGCGGCGAGTTCGCCTACTACATCTGAGATGAAAAGGACTTCATTTGCCGGCAGGTGCAGCGCCACTGCAATTCGGCGATAGCTTTCAACATCTGTCTTCGAACCTACCGTAGTGTCGAAGTAATTGCTGATGAACCTGGTGAGATCGCCTGCTTCGGTGTGCGCAAAGAGAAGCTTCTGAGCCAGCGAGCTGCCGGATGAGAAGATGCTGATTTTCAAACCCGCGCGGCGCCAACGCTCGAGAGCCGGCGCAACATCCACGAAGATCTGTGACTTCAAAGTCCCGTCAACGTAACCCTGTTTCCAGATCTTGCCCTGCAAAGATTTCAAGCCCGTAGATTTGCGATCGCGCTCAATCAGCCAATTAACGTACGCGACGATAGAATCGATCTCATCATCGCGCGGTCCTTCGACCAACTCTGGTGGTTGCAGGTTCTGCTTCATATCGTCGGCATGCTCGTCGCGCAGTCTTGCGAGATCGGCAACTACCTCCTCTGAACCAAAATGTTCTGCCAGAAATTTCCTTACGTGTGAACGCGCATAAGCAAACAAGACCTCGTGAACAAACGCAATGGGCGTGGTCGTGCCTTCGATATCGAGCAGGATGGCGCGAATATCCGCGGTTAACAGCCTTGAAGTCATGACCTCATTTTTTAGTGATGCGCACGAAATTACACGTTGGTAAGAGCATGGAGCGGAAGATGAGAAAGACCGAAGCAGACCGGAAGAAAATTCTCATCAACGCCACTGCCGGTGTAGTGCGGCGTCCATCCAGCCATGTCCTGGAACAAACGGATGGCTCGAATCCGGCGGTCGGCGCAAAGATTGAACCAGTGCCAGGTGCCGCGCGGAACGCGAATCAGATCTCCCCCGTCAACCTCTATGCTGATTACCGGACCCGCGCTGGGGCGAATGTGGAACAGTCCGTGGCCCGAGATTATGAATCGCACCTCGTCTTCGTCATGCCAGTGTTCACGATTAAACTTCGCCAGCATTTCATTCAGCCCGGGCGTGTCGGGCCTAACATCAATCACGTCGGCTGTGACGTAGCCGCCGCGGGCTTTCAACTTGTCGATCTCCCCGGAATACGCCTTGAGGACTTGTTCCGCAGACGCATCCACGGCGACTGAATGAGCTGGTGTCCATAGTTCGTAGTCTATGCCACACCCATTCAGATACGCGGCGATTGCTTCTTGGTCCGTTATCGTCTTGTCTTCATCGAGGATCGTCACCAAAGCCATCGTCAACCCTCCTCCACCTATTCAATGTTTTTGATTAAAAGTGTACGGCCCAGCACTTCAAGCAGGAACTCAAGAATTTCGACATGCCGTTTTGCCTGCGGCAGATCATTCCCCCAGGAATAGAGACCATGACGCCGCAGCAGGAAACCGTGCGCATCCTTGTGCTTGCTGAGAGTATCGCTGATGCTGTCAGCAAGCGCCAACATGTCCTGGGAGTTCTCGATAATCGGCAACCACTCGCGATGTTCGTGCGTGTTAACACCCTGGAGTCCTTTTAGCATCTCGTAGCCTTCGATGACCAGACCACGGTCTGCGGCGTAGAGATCTGAGACTATGGTGTTCCATATTGAATGAGTGTGAATAACTGCGCCTGCGCCGCGTTCTTTTACTATCCGCAGGTGCAGAGGACTTTCATCTGACGGTTTGGCGCCTGCTGGTTTGGCGTCGCGGTCACTGATCACCCGAGCGTCCTCGTCAATCATTAGAATCTGTTCGGCGCGCAGCTCACCCTTATCGACCCCGCTTGGGCTCATGGCGAGGCGTAGCGGTACACGATCCACGACGGCACTCAGGTTGCCGCTCGTACCAACTAACCAGCCGCGAAGGTAAAAACCTCTGGCGATTGAGGCAAGGCTTGAAGCTATTTCCGAGAAACTGGCAGACCTGTTAGACGCATTAGACATTGAAAAGAAAGATGCTACTAAACGTGCATCCCGCGCACGTGGTTAACCTGAGGCGCAATGAAGTTGTGTAATACGTCGTGTCAGCCTTAATACTACGGCCAAAGTCCTGAAGGTCGGTAGGCAAAAACGCGTAGCGCATCCTAACTCCCTCCTAAATTGCTCGCCAGAGCCTTGAGACCTACTGGCCGAACTAGCACGCGCCTTTGAATCGCCCAAGTGGGAAGAACGGTTCGCTGCGCTAAAGGAATTCGGCAGGAATGCAACAGCTCAGATTGATTCTCAAGCGCTGTCACTAATTATCAGAGCTACCAAAGATCCAAAGATGTCAATTCGCCGTTTAGCGGTGGTCTTTCTTGGGTTGATAAAAATTCCTGAAGTCTTAGCGCCACTTTGTGACGCTCTGAAAGACGAAGCAGTTGGGGTGCGCCGATCGGCAGGCGATGCACTAACGGATTTAGGAGATCCAAAGGCGATTGGCCCAATGGTTGAGACATTAAAAGATCCGAACAAACTTGTTCGTTGGCGTGCCACTCGATTTCTTTATGAGTTAGGGGACGAAAGCGCTCTGCCCGCACTTAGAGGGGCCCAGGATGATGGCGAGTTTGAAGTGGCGATGCAAATCCGGCAGACCATTGAATGGATAGAGAGCGGAAGGGTTGGCCAGGGACCTGTTTGGAGACAAATGACCCAAGGGATTAACTAGGCACGGCCGTGCCAAAGGAAAGCGCTAAGAGAATTGTGAAAGTGAAGCCGGCTATCAATGTCAGAGTATCGACGGCAGCATCGGTCCCGAGGATTATCACAAACAAAAAGCGGCAGATCCAACTATTCATTTGGAACTGCCGCAATTTTCTTTTGAAAATGGTGAACCGAGCAGGGCTAGAACCTGCGACCCGCTGATTAAGAGTGCGTTCAGAGTCACTCCAGCAGGTCATGGCTCATACGATTTATTAACTTCTGTCACAGGTTGCAGCCGCCAGCGAGTCTTTCTGTTACCACTTACTATTTCCAGTTTGTCTGTGTTCTTGTCACAAGTTTGTCTCAAGCGATTGTGTGCCGCCGCTGGGCTCTTCATTTTCCGACAGGCTACTTGGTTGGAGTTTGTCATTCGGCGGCGTCATCTACTGCTGGGGATGT
>DATNOG010000167.1:0-4480 GCA_035601415.1 Pyrinomonadaceae bacterium
ATCGATTCCTGAAACTTGCTGGTGGGAAATGAATCGTCAATCAGTCCCCACTCTTTCGCGCGCTTTCCTTTCAAACCTTCGGCGAGCGTGGAAAACACATCGGCGCGATCGCGACGAATCTTCCGCTTATCAACCAGCCGCGTCAGGCCGCCCGTGCCAGGTAACACGCCAAGCAGTGGAACTTCAGGAAGGGAAACCGCGGAGTTGCCATCATCAACGAGATAAATTTCGTCGCATGCGATTGCCAGCTCATAGCCGCCGCCCGAAGCCGTGCCATTAAGCGCCGCAACATAGCGGCGCCTTGAATGATGTGAGTCGTCCTCGATCGCGCAACGGGTTTCGTTTGTAAACTTGCAGAAGTTAACTTTGAAAGCGTGGGAAGATGTGCCGAGCATGTAGATGTTTGCGCCGGCGCAGAAGATTCGCGGTTTGAGACTGGTGATGACGACAACTTTCACTTCCGGGTGCTCGAAACGGATACGCTGGACCGCGTCGGCCAACTCAATGTCCACGCCCAGATCGTAGGAATTGAGTTTTAGTTTGTAGCCTTCAGCGAGCGTCTCATCCTCCTGAACATCCATGCTCAGGTTCGCCACCGCGCCGTCTATAGATAGTTTCCAGTGATGGTACTGCTCAGGTGATGTTTGAAAGTTGATCATGCACTCCTCAAAATCTGTCGCTGTCGACAGGGTCATTTCCCCACATTTCCGGCCACTTTGCTAACAATCCGGCTTGTCGTTCGAACGTTCGTTCGGAAAACAGATATTAGCTAAGGTGGCTGTTTCTGGTCAAGTGGGCAAGTAGATTGGTGCTGAAATTTCTGCATGGAAGTTTTAATAGGCTTTGAAAGGGCTGCCTTGACAGGGTCGGCGAACGGCGCGTAGGGTTTCGCTCCGGCAGGCATGGTGTTTGATGTACAACAGTCAAATTCTTCAGACCCTTTTGTCTGGGGATTTGAGAACGGACATTTTCAGATTGCGGAGGCGAATCTGTTCTGGTGAATGGCGCGGTCTTCAAAACCGTAAGTGAGACTGTGAGAACAGGCTCAGGTAGGTTCGATTCCTACACGCCTCCGCCAAGGCATTGCCGATTTGCGATTGCCGATTGCCGATTGGCGCCTTTAATCGCGTCGGCGGCGTTAATCAATAGGAGATCAGCAAATCGGCAATCGGCAATCGGAGATCGGCAATGAAAGAATGGGTAGCACTTAATATGACTCCGGGCATCGGCCCTCGTGCCGCTGCCAAGCTGCTCGAGCGTTTTGGCTCCGCCGAAGCGGTTTACCAGGCACAACGCGTCGAGCTCGAAAAGCTGAGGCTATTGCCTGAAGCTGTGGACAGCATCATTGCGCGTGACTTACACGAGAAAGCGGAAGTCGAACTTTTAAACGTTCGGAAACTCGGCGGCGACATTCTGGTGTTGGATGACGGCGTTTATCCTTCGCTGTTGCGAGAAATCTACGATCCGCCGATCGCGCTCTATGTAAAAGGTGCCTGGTCACAGTGTTTGGATCAGCCGTCCATAGCAATTGTCGGTTCGCGCAAATGTTCTACTTACGGCCAGAACGCAGCGTTGATGCTTGCACGCGATTTGGCCCAGCGCGGCGTGACAGTGGTTTCCGGCTTTGCCCGTGGCATAGACGCGGCCGCGCATCGCGGTGCGATTGAAGGCGGAGGCCGCACGGTAGGTGTGCTGGGCACCGGCATCGATGAAGTTTATCCGCGCGATCACAAGAAGCTGGCAGCTGAAATTTTAGAACGAGGTGGCGCGCTGGTTTCGCAGTTTCCATTAGCGACGCCGCCGGTCTCGGAAAACTTTCCTTATCGAAACCGCATCATTAGCGGACTGAGCCTGGGCGTGGTAGTTGTAGAAGCGGCAGAGAATTCGGGCTCATTGATAACGGCGCGGTTGGCTATTGAGCAAAACCGGGAAGTATTTGCGGTGCCCGGAAACATTACTTCGCGCACCTCGTTTGGCACGAATTATTTGATTAAGGGCGCGGGCGCCAAGCTGGTACAGCAGTGGCAGGACATCGCGGCAGAGCTGCCGCCGCAGATCGCGGCGCGATTGTTGCCGCCGCCACTTGGTGCAAAGAAGAAAGAGAAATCGCTGGCGGATCAACTGGCGATGGTGCCACAAGGCTTAACTGGTTTTGAGAACTCTGTTTTCAAATTACTGTCCGCAGACGACCCGGCGCACATCGATGCTTTGGTTGATCGCAGTAAGTTGTCGATTTCTGATTTGACCTGCGTATTGTTGACACTGGAAATGCGCGACCTGGTGCGGGCGCTGCCGGGAAAATGTTTTGTGCGGAAGCTGTGAAGGCGGGTAAATGGTGAATGGTGAATAGTAAATGAAAGGCGAGGTGCCGTTCAGTATGACCATTTACCATTTACCATTCACTATTTACCAAAATTAAAATGGCAAAAAATTTAGTCATAGTTGAATCGCCGGCCAAGGCGAAGACCATTAACAAATATCTGGGAAAGGACTATCTGGTTAAGGCCTCGATAGGCCACATCAAAGATCTGCCTTCTAAAGGCCTGGGAGTTGACGTCGACGATGATTTCAAACCTACCTATGAGGTAATTCCGGATTCACGTAAGCGAAACAACAAGAAGATTGTGGCCGAGCTGAAGAAAGCAGCCAAAGAGGCGGACGCCATCTACCTGGCCGCTGACCCGGATCGCGAGGGTGAAGCAATTTGCCAGCATCTGGCTGAAGAGATTGTGCCGAAGCGGCCGGCAAAGCCCTATTTCCGGGTAATGTTTAATGAGATCACCAAGCGCGCGGTAAACGAAGCCTTCGATCACCCGAGAAAGATCGACGAGAACCTGGTGGATTCGCAGCAGGCCCGGCGGGTGCTGGATCGGCTGGTTGGTTACAAGGTGTCGCCACTGCTTTGTCGCACTGTCGGAGGCAGGCTGAGCGCGGGTCGCGTGCAATCGGTGGCGCTGCGCATGGTAGTTGAGCGCGAACGCGAAATCGAAAAGTTTATCAAAACCGAATACTGGACGATTGCCGCGAATCTGGGAGCCAAACTGCCGCCAGCTTTCGATGCTCGCTTGTTCAAGGTTGGCGAGCAAACAGTGAAGACGGGCGGCTTTGATCAGGAACCCAAAAAGAATGAGATCCTGATCGGCAACGAAACGAATGCAACTGAAATCGTCGCCGAAGCCGGGCAGCAAACGTTCGTTGTTAGTGAAGTCACGCGCAAAGAACGCAAGCGCAACCCGGTCCCTCCTTTCATCACGTCGAAGTTACAGCAGGAAGCAGCGCGTAAACTCGGCTTTGCCGTGAAGCGCACGATGATGATTGCGCAAAAGCTTTACGAAGGCGTCGAGCTTGGCTCGGAAGGTTCCGTGGGCTTGATTACTTACATGCGCACCGATTCGACGCGCGTTTCAGACGCGGCCTTGCATGAGGCGCGCGATTTCATTAGCAAGCAATATGGCGCGCCTTACCTTCCGGAAAAAGCGATTCATTACCGATCGAAGAAAGATGCGCAGGACGCGCACGAAGCGATTCGCCCGACCGAAGTAACACGGACGCCTGACTCGCTGGCCCAGTACCTTAATAAGGACGAGTTGAAACTCTATCGCTTGATCTGGCAACGGTTCGTCGCTTCGCAGATGACGCCTGCGATATTCGATCAGACGACGATTGATATTGCCGCCGGACGTTTCATCTTTCGCGCCACTGGCTCGGTGCAAAAATTTGATGGCTTCCTCAAGCTTTATCAGGAAGGACGCGACGAGAAGACCGAAGAGGACGAAGAAGCCGAGCGCACTCTGCCGAATGTGGAGAAAGGTGAAACGCTGGCGCTCAACAAGATCACCCCGGAGCAGCACTTCACCGATCCGCCGCCGCGCTTTACTGAGGCGACGCTCGTCAAGGCGCTCGAAGAAAAGGGAATCGGCCGGCCGTCAACTTATGCGGCGATCATGACCACCATTCAGGCGCGCGAATACGTTGAGAAACTTGAAGGGCGTTTCCATCCCACGGCGCTGGGCAAGACCGTTAACGATCTGTTGATAGAAGGCGGCTTTGACGACTTGTTTAATGAAACTTACACGGCGCGGATGGAAGAAGAACTCGATTCGATCGAGGAAGGAAAACTGAAGTGGACGGATGCGCTGCACGAGTTCTACGGAAAGTTTGCCGAAGATCTGAACAAGTTCAAACTGCACATCAAGGACATCAAAGAAACCGACACGCCTACAGATGAAGTCTGTTTGAAATGCGAAACGCCAGGCATGGTCCAGAAGTGGGGACGCTTTGGAAAATATCTGAAGTGTCTGAACTGTGGCGCAACGCGAGATGCAGAGCCACCGGCCGGCGCCAATGGAAATGCGTCTGGAACAGAGGGCGGCGCGGCTGAGGAAGCGACAGAGCCGGAAGTTTGCGAGTTGTGCGGCAAGCCGATGCAAATGAAACGCGGCCGCTTTGGGCCGTTCCTTGGCTGCACAGGGTATCCGGA
>DATNOG010000168.1:0-2291 GCA_035601415.1 Pyrinomonadaceae bacterium
TTCCAACTCTTCGCTGCGAGCTAGTTCCGGATCAGCCTGCGGCCAACGGGCGGATTTCAGCAAGCCGCCTTCATGGCCCAGCGCTTCCCACATTTCCTCGGCGGCGTGGGGAGCAAACGGAGTAAGCATCACAACCAGCGCCTGCAGGGCTTCGCGCACCACAAACACGTCTTCAGCTGTCGCATTTGCTGGGTTGGCGTTAAAGTCGCTCAATTCATTAAACAACTCCATCAGTGCGGCGATGTTAGTGTTGAAGTGCAGGTGTTCCAAATCCTTAGTGACGCGAGCAATTGTTTGATGTGTCTTGCGTCGCAAAGCGCGCACTCCGGTACTGGGTTCACTAAGTCCTGGACCGGATTGATCTTCTGTAGTCGTATTCGATAAGCGCTCGTGCCAGCGCCACACCATCGTGTACACGCGTCGCAAAAATCTGACTGCGCCCTCGATGCCGCTCTCGGACCAGCGCAATTCGTTTTCGATCGGCGCCGCAAACAGTACGAACAGTCGCGCAGCGTCGGCCCCAAACGCTGCGATCATTTCATCGGGATCGACGCCGTTGCCCAAACTTTTGGACATCGCTTTCCATTCGTCGGTTCCCTCGACGCGGTTCGTTACCATGCCCTGCGTCAACAATCGCGTGACTGGCTCGTCAAAAGAAACAAGGCCGAGGTCGCGCATGACCTTGGTCCAGAAGCGCGTGTAAATAAGGTGCATGACTGCATGCGAGTCGCCGCCGATGTACTGGTCCACCGGCGTCCAATGTCTGGCGCTTTCCGGATCGAATGGCGCTGCTTCATTGCGCGGATCGCAATAGCGAAAGAAATACCATGATGAATCAACAAACGTATCCATGGTGTCGGTTTCGCGGCGCGCTGGTCCGTCACATTTGGGGCAGGTCGTATTTACAAACTCGGGCACGCCGGCTAACGGCGATTCGCCCGTGCCCGTAAAAGCTGCCGTTTCCGGCAATACGACGGGCAGTTGATCGTAAGGCACCGGCACCGTGCCACAGTTCGGGCAGTAAATTATCGGCACGGGCGCGCCCCAGAAACGTTGGCGGGATATTCCCCAATCGCGAATGCGAAATGTTACCGCAGCCTCGCCGGAGCCCTGTGCTTTTGCCCACGACGCCATTTCCTGCATCGCAACTTCTGAAAGTTTTCCGCTCCACTCGCCGGAATTCACCAGGATGCCGTAGTCAGTGAACGCATGCTGCATCGCTAATGATTGATCTTCGCTCAATGTGTCATGCACGATCGATTCCTGTTCGTGTGACACGCGCTCGATGACGCGACGAATTGGTAACGAATACTTCTGAGCAAACTCGTAATCACGTTCATCGTGGGCCGGAACGCTCATCACTGCGCCGGTGCCGTATTCCATCAACACATAATTCGCAACCCAAACCGGAATCGTTTCGCCGCTGAAGGGATTTATCGCCAGCACCCCGGTATTAATTCCTAACTTCTCTTCTTCCTGATCCATGATCCGGCCGCCGCCGGCGTTTTGTTTTCTAATCTTTTCAGCAAACCTGGCAACGTCATCTTTCAACGCCGAGCCTGCAAGCAATTTGTCGAGCAGCGGATGCTCGGTGGAAAGCACGACCGCTGTCGCGCCATAGATGGTGTCGATACGCGTGGTGAAAACACGAATCTTGTGCTTGCTGTCTTTCACAGCAAAGTCGATGAACGCGCCTTCGCTGCGGCCCACCCAGTCGCGTTGACGCTTCAAAACTTTTTCCGGCCAACCTGCTTCGATCTGTTTGATGTCCGCAACCAGTTGTTCGGCATAGTCGGTGATGCGCAGGAACCATTGCTCCAGGTCGCGCTTCTCTACCGTTGCGCCGCAACGCCAGCAGATGCCGCCCGATGATTGCTCATTTGAAAGCACCGTGCCTTCTCTTGGGCACCAGTTGACCGGCGACATCTTTTTATAGGCCAGGCCGCGTTCATACATCTTCAGAAAGAACCACTGATCCCACTTGTAATACTCGGGCCGGTGCGCGGCGATTTCGCGCGACCAGTCGTAACTGATTCCCAGACGCTGCATCTGTCCGCGCATGTGCGCAATGTTTTCTTCTGTCCAGGCGCGCGGATTCACGCCACGCTTGATGGCCGCCTGCTCGGCGGGCTGTCCAAAGCTGTCCCAACCAATCGGATGCATCACGTTGAAGCCTTGCAGGCGTTTGTACCAGGCAAGCGCATCGCCAATTGCGTAATTGCGCACGTGGCCCATGTGTAAAAAGCCAGAGGGGTAAGGCAACATTTCGAGCGCATAAAACTTTGGACGCG
>DATNOG010000169.1:0-12928 GCA_035601415.1 Pyrinomonadaceae bacterium
GTAGCTCTCAAGGAACTTTCGGTACTCATCCTGAAACGTCACACGCTGATGATGAATTCTCTGCCTGGCGATGTAACGCTTCAAAGTCGGAACCTGTGACTGCCCGATCGAAAAAGCTCCATAGCCTCGCTGCCACTGAAATTTTCTGAAAGCGAGGCCCTTCGTCTTGATCCATTTTGATGAATCGGTCTTTACCTCCTCGACCAACTCGGCAATGTTGATTGTCCGTGCGAGGGAGAACAGGATGTGGACATGATCGTCAAAGCCGCCAATGGTAAGTGATGGCGACTTTAGTGCTTTGAAAATCGAGGCCATGTAGGGATGTAATTCTTTTTCTATCTCAGGAGTAATGAACGGCCATCGGTTCTTGGTGCTAAAAATGAGGTGAACGAGGACAGACGACAATGATTGAGGCATCTCTTGGTTTCCTTTCTCGTTATTTCGCGCCTTCAGCGCTAGTAACGGAGGTTAACCTTTCCTGGGCCGTTGGCCCAGGCTTCTGCATTTCGCGCCCTTGGCGCTTTGATGCAAGATTCCTTGTGAGATGCGATTAACGAGGAGGAAGAGATTATTGCTTGAGACGAGGAACAAGTGACCGGTTATCTGAAGTACCAAACGCGATAATCGTCCCGCCGAAACCGACGGCCCAACCGTGAGTGCTGTCGGAAAAGAAAAGTCGTTCCAGGGTATTGTTCGTCTCGCTGCGCTCGCTGGTCCAATGTGTGCCGCCGTCCGTGGTGTGCAACACAACTCCTTCAGCACCGACTGCCCAACCTTCGGCTGCGTCCAGGAATTTCACATCAAACAAATCATTTTCGACGCCGGAGTTTTGTGACTGCCATGAACGACCGCCGTTGATAGTGCGATAGATCGCGCCGTTACTACCCACAGCCCAACCCAATCGCCTTTCAACAAACGAGGCGGCGTTGAATCGAACGTTGGTCGTAGGCAAGCGTGCATGTTGCCAACTCTCGCCACCGTCAGAAGTTTGCAGAATGGTTGCGCCGGCTCCGACCAGCCAACCGTTGCTTTCGTCAATGAAATCTCCGCCCAACAGCAGGAAGCGCGCGGGTGCCTGCAATCTGGTCCAGGTCTCGCCCGTGTCATGAGTTGTGTAAACCGTCCCTGCTTCCCCGAAAGCCCAGCCACGCCCGGCCCCGGTGAAAATGGCCCGCATGATGCGCGCATTGAGGTCGACGCCGTGCATGTTCACGCGTTTCCAATGCTCGCCACTGTCCGCGGTCGTCATCAGGTAAGCGCGCGGTTCATCATTTGATTTCAGGTCGTAGATGTTTCGTTCACAAACGATGACACCGGTTAGCTCGTCTGCAAAATAAATGTCGCGAATTGCGTCTTCGCTAGGATGGACCAGGCTGCGCCAGTGAGCTCCACCATCAGTCGTAGCCAACAAGGTGCCGCGGCTGCCCGCCACCCAGCCGCGATTTTGATCCAAAAAGAAAACTGAATGCAGCCAGGCCATCGAGCTGGTTCGTTGCTTTTGCCAAGCGCCGTTTGAGGCGAAAACGCTTGAAGAGCAGACAGCAGACAGCAAGCAGCAAACAGCAAAAACTCTAATATGCCTGGGGCCTGTTGAAATATTTCGGGTCATCGAAATCTGCAACCTTCGCTGGGTTAAGCGCTTGCTGTTTACTGTCTGCTAATCACTGTTTGCTATTTAGGGAAAGATTCCCCCCGTGAAAATTCGCGCGAAGCTAAGAATTGGGAAGAAGGTCATGATCTTCTGGAAGCTCTTCAACTTGTTGCCAGGTACGATCACCTGATCGCCCGGAACCAGGTAAGTCACATCGGGAGCTTTGCCCTTGTAGATTGCCGAGACGTTCACCGCAATTGGTTTTAGGTTGCCATCCGCCTGGCGGCGCAACACCACAACCTTGCTGCGGTCGCCTGTTTGCAGCACACCACCCGCCTCACCCAGCGCTTCGGTCACGGTCAGGCGATGGCTCATCAAACGAATTCCCGGTTGGGCCACGTCACCGATGACGCTATAGCGGTATGACGAAGCCTTATCGAGCGAGACTGACACCTGCGGATCGATTATGTATTCGTCATAGCTCTTCTTGATCGCTTCGGCCACTTCGTCAACAGTCTTACCGTTAACGAAAATTCCGCCCGGGATGAGCGCTAGCGAGATGCGACCGCTCGGCGGAATGATAATTCCCGAACGCGAATAACGATCTTGTCCAAACACGCTGACTGAAACAACATCTTCCGGCCCGAGACGATAAGTGTTGAAAAAGTTGTTGTAGTAAGGAACTACGGCCGCTTCTTCTGAAGCCTGTTCGTGCCGGTTGGCCTGTGTGTCAGCGGGTACGTCCGTTGGTTTGTCCGCGGTTTTGTTACCGCTGGCCGGCGTGTCGGAAACCAGAACGTCATCGAGCGAATCAGTGGGCTTCGTCGCCGTGTCCGCTTTCGGTTTCACTTCTTCCGGCTCGCTACCCCGCTTTCCCTGCCGCTTGGTTGCGTCAGAACTATTCGCTTCGGGCGTTTTATCTTCCGAAGTTTTAGTAGCAAACCGTTGCCGCGTCTTAGTCGTTGCCGTGTCTGGCGTGTTGCTTGCCACGGCGGGCGTTTGTGCAAACACACCTGCGGTGGACGACGCCAGCAGTGCGGCGCTTAGCAGGCTAACTAAAACTTTGTTAAGTGACTTCATACAAACCTCCAGGGCGATTGAACAACCTCAGCGACCACGACCAAACAGAATGATCTTTATCGTCTCGAAAAGAATTATTGCGTCGAGCATCAAGCTCTGGTTCTTGATGTAGTAAAGATCGTATTGCAACTTTTGCCGCGCATCTTCAACCGATGCGCCGTAGGGATACTTAATCTGGGCCCAGCCGGTCAGACCCGGCGCAATCAGGTGACGCTGTTCGTAATAGGGAATTTCTTCCGCGAGCTGCGCAACAAAATGCGGCCGCTCGGGACGTGGACCAACGAAATCCATTTCGCCGCGCAGGATATTCCAAAACTGTGGTATCTCATCGATGCGCAACTTGCGAATGATCTTGCCGACGCGCGTGGTGCGGTCGTCATCTTTGCTGGCCCACACCGGTCCTGCTTTTTCCGCGTCCACGCTCATGGAACGAAATTTCATCACCTTGAAAGGTCGCCCGTTTTTTCCAACGCGTTCCTGCTGGTATAGAATTGGGCCGGATGATTCGAGCTTGATTATCAGGGCAGTCACCAGCGCGATGGGCAGCGATAACAGACCGCCAACGAAAGCCACCAGTCTATGAACGACCAGGCGTGCGATACCGGAAATTCGGGCTTGCCTGCCGCGGCTGGAAAAAATCAGCCAGGACGGTCGGATCATGCTTAGCGATACACGTCCCGTTACGCGTTCGTAAAACGATGCGCCTTCTTCAATGTTCACGGTTCCGGCCAAGCTCAATTGCAACAACTCCGCAGTAGGTAGTTGGCCGCGCCGTTCCCCCATTGCCACCACAATGCGATCGATATTTTCGCGTCGCACTACTTCATCGAGATCGGACGTCAAACCAATCACGCGCGGGTTGATCAGACTCTTGCCAAGCAATTCCGGATCAGTGCCAACGAAGCCCGCGATGCGATAGCCGGCATCTGGGCGCTCAAGCATTTCCCGCGCTACCTCAACAGCCAATTGTCCTGAACCCACGATCAAGATCTTTTCGCCAAAGTCAGGATGGCCCAGCAGCCAATGGATCGATATGCGCCAGCCCACCATCAGTCCCAGGGCCAGGGGCAACGCGATAACAGAAATGCCGCGGCCGAGCATCAATTGCGGAAACGCATAGAACGCAAGCGCCAATGCAACCCAGGCAAGGCCCAACGCCTGCACCAGTCGCAATACCAACTCGCGCCGGTCATGCATGATGACAAAATCGTAGAGGTCGAAAAGATAGAACGTCGCCAAACAGAACAAGGTCGCCAGTGCGGCTTTTAGAAAGCCCTGCCGCAGCATCAGTTCGTAGTAAGAATCTTCAGTCCCCAAACGCAAATAGACCGCACTGATTATCGCGCCGAAGACGACCGCCGCCTCGGCAAGCAATAACAGAATGGTGCGGACATTTGCGCGTGATGCTCTCAACTTGCGATTGCCACCTCTTCTTCATCTTCCATCTCTGAAACCAAACGCAGTCTTTCTTCTCCAGCTGACAGTCTGGGTGACCGGTAATTACGTTTCTGGTAGTAGTAAGCGCCGGATTCGAGTTCTTCATCGGCGCGATTCAAAACAACACCGAGCATCCGTTCGCGCGGCAGTTGTTCCAATAACTTGTCAACCATCGCATAGCGCGTCTTGCCGGCACGAACCACCAGCAGCGCGCCATCTGCGCGGCTGATCAGCACGTTTGCGTCGGTAAAGATTCCGAGCGGCGGCGCGTCAATGATGATGAAGTCAAACAGCCGGCGCGCTTCCGCAATCACGCCCGCGAACGTAGGTCCCGATAGCAACTCAGCAACGTCGTCACGCGCCTGACCACCCGGCAACAGGTAAAGTCCGGCCGGATCGAGTCGCACGATGGCATCGCGCAGGCGCAGCTCGCCGCCCAGTACTTCTGAAAGTCCACGCGGCGCGTCGATTGCCAAATATTCGGTCGCGCATGGTTGACGCAAATCGCTGTCAATGACTAGCGCCTTCACATCTTCTGATTGTGCCAACAGCCAGGCGAGATTCAAGGCAGTTAAAGTTTTGCCTTCGCCCATGTCCGCGCTGGTGACAACGAAGGTGCGCATCTGCTCGCGCTCGCCTGCTTGCAGCACGCGCGTGCGCAACGAACGAAACTGTTCGCAATAGGCAGAACGCGGTTGAGTGATGGCCACGAGATGAGGCTCGACGCGCGCAGCGTCCACGTCATAAGAGACGAGGCTGCTAACGCGCGCCGGCCTGGCAGCGTTCAAAGTTGCCCCAACAGCACGCGATGCTTCGCCGGTAGGGAGTGCCGTCCCACCAGCCGCATACGCAGTGTGCGCAGTGAACGCTGAACTGTTCATCGCATCTTCCGTCCGGTTCAGGATGGAAGAAACGCTGAAGAGCTCTTCTTCGATCTGCTGCGCCGAGGGGACGAGGCGATGAGTGCGACTGTCGTCGCGATATGTTGAACTCGATGGCTGTGGCTCAAAGACAACGGCGGACCCGTCGGTGCCTGAGCGTTTCAAAGCGTCGTAAACTCTGCCCATGTGGTTCTCCTTCTTTACACGTCCGACAAACTTAAGTTTGTCGAACGCTCGACTTCACCGGCGGCCCAGAGTTCCGCACGGCCCGCCGCAGAAAAAATTCGTGCCGGTGACTCATTTTCTTCACCGGTCTGAAGTCCCCAATCCAACCGCGGCAACATGTCGAAACTTTCCGCGACTTCTTCAATGATCGAGCGACCAATGGTCAGCTCGCCGGCGGCGTATCCCGCCAGCAATACGTTGTCGCAGATGTTGTTTATGTTGCGCGGGATTCCTTCGGTGCAGCGATAGATATAATCAATCGCTTCGCGGGAAAAAATGTCGGTGCGCTCCGCGCCACTGGCGAGCAGTCGCGAGGTTATGTAGCGATCAGTTTCTTCAACATTTGGCAACGCCTTGATGACGCAGCGCAGCGCCACACGCTGTTTTAATTGACGCAGATCGGGATAGTTCAATACGCTGCGCAACTCCGGCTGGCCGGTCAAAACTATTTGCAGTTGCTTGGCCGTGTCGGATTCGAAGTTTGAAAGTAGCCGAATCTCCTCGAGCACCGCCGGCGACAACCCCTGGGCTTCATCGATAATCAGCACTGTGCGCAGTCCGCGCGAATGACGCGAATCGAGCGCCTGTCCCAACGACACCAACAACTCCGGCTTCGTTTCCCATTTCTGCACGTCGAGCAGGCTGGCCAGGTGTTGATAAAACTCAGTAACCGAGAGCCGCGGATTGAAGATGTAGGCCACCAGCACGGTGCGATCGAGCCGCTGCATTATCCAACGCAGGATCGTCGTTTTGCCCGTGCCGACTTCGCCTGTCACCACGATCAAACCCTTGCCGCTCTCGATGCCGTAATGCAGGTTGGCCATCACTTCCGTATGCGACGGCGTGAAATAAATGAAGCGCGGATCGGGAGTTAACGCGAATGGCAATTCTTTTAGTCCGTAAAATTCTGCGTACACCTTTGAACCTCCAAACTTTGTCTTTCTAGACTGCGAACCGTTCGAACACTTGCGTAAGCTTCAGAATCAACGCCAGCGCCGGAATCGCAAGCACCATGGCCGCGATTGCAGCCGCCAGAATCAACCGGCGACGCCGTGGAATCACTTGTGCTTCCTGCGCGGTCAACAACTCAGGCACCGCCACGAGCACGGGTAGCGCCGTGTAATGGGCCGCGTCCTCGCTGGTTTGAATTGTTAAGAGCCGAGGCACTTCAAACAGGCCCACCAGGAACAGGCCAAAAGCCAGGCCGGCGCCGAGGCCTGCGCCCATCAACATCAAGCGCTTTGGTGCCACCGGTCTCGCCGGCAGGTTTGCCGGGTCAACCACCTGAATGCCTTCCCCCTGTTGCTGGCTGGCTGCATCTGCGCCCAAACCAATCTTCTGCTGTTGCAGCAGCAACGCATCGTATTGGGCTTTCTTTGTTTCATAGTCGCGATCCAACGCGCCGAGACTTACTTCTGCGCCCGGAACATGATTTATGCGATCCATTACTTCGTTGATCTGTTTGTCGATATCGCCGAGTAAGCTCTGTTCGCGCTTGATCTCGCCATCGACTAAGCCACTTTCCGATTCGAGATTCGCCACCGTCAGGTCCGGGCGGTCGCGCAGCTTGTCCTGTTTCTCCTTGATGTGCTGTTTCCATTCCGCGATCATCTGGTCCATAGCCTCTTTCACGGAATCAACTTCCGCCTGCTTGGCCAGTACGTCTGGATGTTTCGGACGCAGCTCCGTCAGCATGCGCGTCAACTGCGACTCGAGGTCCGCTTTACGCGAAACGAGTTGCGACCAGGCCAATGTCGTTTTGGGATCGGTTGTATTTTCGGCGATGTCGTCCTTCGCCTGATCAGACGATTTCTTGACTACCGCCAACTGGCTGGCCAACGCCGACCGTCGATCTTGTAGCCGCCCAACTTCGGAGATGTAGGCCTTCTGTTGTTCCCGCAAACCGGTCAGTTGGCCCACCAAAGATGCAGCTTCAGACGGCAGGTTGCCGACGTTTTTCTGCATGAAGTCAAGCCGCTCTCGGTCAACAGTGTCGAGTTCTTCCTTGGTTTGATTGACCTGCTGATCGATGAACTGTTTTGCTGAACTCGTTGAGTTAATTGTGTTCCTGGTTTGCTCGTCGATGTACTTGCTCGCCAACTCGGCAGTCACTGCTTGCGTGGTTTTGGCGTTGCGGCCGCGGTAGGTGATGTTGAAACCGTTGGTGATGTCGTTGCGGCTGGTGTTGACCTCGACCTTGATGCTGGCGCGCATGTAGTCGATCAAGACTTCCATCGGCTCGCCGCGTTGCCGTTCCGCCTTGTAGAGATCGTATTTTTCGATTAACGGCTCGAGCGAGCTGCGGCTGGTAACAACCTGTGCAATGCTGTTGATTTGCCGCGTCAGGCTGTCTTCGGTGATGGTGGGAACAACCGAATTGGGCAGCGTTGATGGCTTGACAACGATCAGCGTGGACGATTCGTAAAGATCCGGAAGCTGCCAAACGACCCACGCGACTGACATCGCAATCGCAATCGCCGGCAGGATGATCAACCACTTGCGTTTCCAGGCAATTTTTGCGTACTCGCCCGGCGTACGTTGCCGAAATTCAACACTCATGACTTCTCTCCCTCGAAACTTTTCCCGTTTAGAGATTCGCTAAAGCGCTGCGCGCCTCGGACGCTTCTGCAAAGGGCGCTCGTTCACCAAGGCGCATGGCCTGCTCAAGTTCGCGTCGCGCAGCTTCCTTGTCGCCTTTGGCTTTCAACGCCATTCCGAGGTGGAAGTGATAATTGGGCGCCGGATTAGCAGTGCCACTCTTCGCGGCGCGTTCATCCAGCGCAACTGCTTTTTGCAACTGTTCGACAGCCGCGCCATACAAACCTTTTTTGTAGTAAACCCAACCAAGCGTGTCGACGAAACCGGGGATATTCGGATTCTTTTGCACCACGCCTTGCGCCAGACGCACCGCTTCGTCGAGATTGCCTTTGCCGTTCACCGCATACAGCCAGGCCAGATTATTTGCCGCAATCACGGCGTTCTGATCTTTGCCGAGCGCTTTGCGATAACTGTCGGCGGCGGCGTCATAGTTCTGACGCGAATCGTCGAGCATGCCAATTAACGTGTACGCCGTTGCATTGTCTGGCCGGTGCTCGAGAATCTTTTGATACTCAGCAATCGCGCGGTCCTGTTGATTGGTGTTGATAAAGAGTGCACCCAACGCCGAATAGGCGGCGATGTAGTTCGGATCGATTTCAAGCGTCTTGCGCAGCTCAACTTCAGCCTGACCCGAGTTGTGCTCGAAGCCATAAGCTTGCGCTTTCAAATAATGAAGCGACGCGTTTCCGGGATATGAGTTCAAGACTTGATCGAGGCGCGCGTGTGCTTTGTTTAGTTCACCCTTGCCTGCATACAAACGTATCAGACCGCTTAAGGCGTTAAAGTTTGTGCCATCGATTGCCAGCGCGTTCTCGTAAAATCCAACCGCCTCGTCCGGTTTGTTTTCCGCCAATGCTACTGAGGCGAGACTGATAAGCGGATAAGTGTCGCCGGAGGCAACGTCACGCGCGGCCATGAAATCCTTGCGCGCAGCCTCAGCGTTCCCCAGTTGTAGCGCCGCCGAGCCGCGCGAGAGGTAAGCCTTCACTTTTATCTCCGCCATCATCTGTGGCGAGCTGTTGCGATCGGGAGCCGTTTGATTAACGCGATCGATCAGTTCAGTTGAAAGTCGCGCGGCAGATTTTGTGTCACCGGATGCGAGGCTGATCTGCACCTGCATTAATTTTGCCGGCAGATAGTCGGGGTAGTAACGTTCGAGGTCGCCTGCAAAAGCCCGCGCCTGATCGACGTTTCCTAAATTGAAGTTTGCCTGCGCCATGAAATAAAGACCGGCGCGCGAGTTGGGTTCCTGAATCAGGACCTCTTTCAAATCGTCAACGGCGGCCAGCAGATCGTTCGACTCTCCGGTTTGAGCACGAACACGCGCACGCAACAGCAGCGCCTGCCGATCGTGCCGGTCCTTTTTCAGAATTTCATCGATTTGCGCCATCGCGGCGGCAGTGTCGCCGCGCATCAACATGATTTCGCCCAGGCGATAACGGCCTTGCGCGAAATCAGGCGATTCGGCAATGATGTTTTTGTAAATATTGATTGCTTCGTCCAGACGATTGACGGACGAATAGAAATCGGCGAGCACTGCGCGGCCTTCCGGCTTGTCCTTGTTCATCTCCGCCAACGCTTTGTAGGCCACTTCCGCTTTATCGAGCTGTTTGTTGACTAGATAAAAACTAGCCAGCACGAAACGTGAAGTGCGGTTGCTGGGTTCAACTTCGACAGCCTTGCTCATTTCCGCTTCCGCATCCGCGGAGCGGTTCAGTTGCACCAGAAACTTGCCGTACTCCGTGTGGGCCAGGCCGGAGTTGTAGTTGACAGCGAGTGCGCGCTTGAAAGTTTCTTCGGCTTTGCCGTTTTCGTTAGTGACAATGTAGAAGCGCGCTAAACTTAGATACGACTCAACGCGTTTTGGGTCCAACTCGATTGCTTGGTTCATCTCCGCCAGCGCTTTGTCGTGCTGGTTCTGCGCAAAGAACACACTGCCCATCAGGATGTGACCTTCGACGTGGTTCGCATTCTTTTGCAGAATTTCTTTGGCGAGTCGTTCGGCTTCGGCAATCATCTCTGGACGGCCTTTGGCGCCGGCGATGTAGTAGTTGCCGAGTTTCACGCGCGCGTCGAAATTATCCGCGTCTAGTTCCGTAGTCTTGCGCAACTCATCAAACGCTTCCGGAAAACGTTGCAAGCCCTCAAACGCGCGAGCCAGTCCCCAGTGGGCCGCGGCAAAGCGCTCATCGATTTGGATCGCATTGCGAAACTCCAGCGACGCCTCCTGGAACTTTTCGTCTTTCAGGTAGACTTCGCCCTTTTCGACGTGGGCGACTTTAGTTTTTTCGGGATTGGCGCAACCGCTGATTGCGAAGATGGCCGCAAGAAGAACTGATAAGAGGGTAGCGTAATAGACGCTGGTTCGGCACTCGATGTTCATTTTTTTCTCCTGTCGTGAACCTGATCTTGATCGGTTCGCGTTTTTGTCTTCACTTTCGTTTTTCCCGATCGGCGGCGGGCAATGCCACCGATGGGTTCGAGAGTGCGACACTCTTACGAAAGGCCTAATTCTTCAGTGGTTCCGCAAATTTACCCGGCATTTGAAGGCGGTAACCGAAACGGTCACATTGCCTTGCAACACTGACGGTTTCTGTACATCAGTCCGGAATGAATTCGGGCAGGATGGTTGAAGTCTCTGCGGCAAGGGCCACCGACGCCTTCAGTGCATCGGCTTCGGAACTTTCAATTGGAGTGGTGATGCGCACCATCGCGCCATCGGAACGACGACGTCGCACGCTATCGATTACGGTGTAAATCTTCCCCCAGTATTCGCTGGCTACCGCGCGCCCGCGCCCCTGATACCAATAGATCAGCAACTCTTTGTGATCGCCGTTTTGAATAATGTACTTGTTGGCGACGAATGCCGGTCTTCCTTTTGGCGAGATGGTGACTCGATCCGGATCGCTCATTACCCAGCCCGCGCCGGGTAAACAATTCAAGGGGCTGTGATAGGTGGCGCCATCGCGTTGGCTGGCGTAGTAACCCACATAGAAATTCAGCACGCGGCCGTCGTCCGTACGATAGTTGCGCAGCAGGTAGTCGCTGGCCCTCAACACAGCCATCGTTCGCTCGTCAAACTGTTCATCGCCGCCAACTTGTTCCCAGTTTTCGATCTGTTTGGGAAAGCTATTCAACTGCTTGCGGTTGACTTGCGCTTCGCCCAGAAAAGCCCAGGCATTAACCAGCAACCCGCCGGAAACGAGCAGCAGAAGAAAAATTGTGAAGCGCCATTTTTTCATTGCAACTCAACTCCTTCGGCCCGCAGGTTGAAATGCGTTTTGCAGACTGGCAGCTTGCGGCAGCTCTTCCCCTTGCTTCTTATCGGTCTTGACGCGATCCAGTAGCCATCCCACTCCAAATAGCATCAGAAAAGCGACGACATAAATCACCCATCCGGAGAAGGTGTGAAAGAAGCCGTCGGCAACTTTGGTCCCGTAATAGCGGGCCAAAATGCCTGTACCGCTTACTCGCAGGGCATTAGTAAAAATTGCAATCGGAACGGCAGAGAGAAGGATCAGCGCCGACCGCCAGAACCGAAATGTTTTGAAATTTGAGAGCGTCCCGCGCCAACCGCTTCCGCTTCCCGGATCGTTGTCGCGCGGATGAGTGAAGTAAGCATAAACGACCGCCAGGGTCACCAGTGTCATCAACGATCTGATTCCGCTGCACGCTTCCACTACCTCGAGCTTTTTTGTTTCATGTGCTCCTAGCGGCATTAGCTCGATAACGTTTCCCTGACGCAGCACCGGAATATCAAAAAGCTGCATGGCTGAAACGGCGCAGCGCGACGCAAAGAGCTGCAAAGGAAACGCGACCTTGTTGAAGATGATTGCGGGTATGGGAATGGCCAACCACAGTAGAAACAAGGGAACGATCATCAACCGCAGGAGCTTGAAACCCCAGAAATAGATGACGGTCCCGGCGAACAAAAAGATTAGCGATGTGCGCTGCAGGTAGAGTTCCGCACCGGCCGTCCCAGCCCAGAGCGCAACCAAACCAAATGCCACAACTGCGAGACCGGTAAGCATCGCCGGCTGCCCTGATTCGCGCGCAAAGCGATGGCGCTGGCTCCAAAGGATGTAGCCGATCACAAACGGGACGAGCAGGCCGTGCGAATAATTTTCGTCAGTCCACCAGTCGTGCCCGAGTTTGCTGAGCACGGTGGCATAGGCCAGCCCGACAGCCGCCGTTACGGCAAAGACTCGCCAGATGTTTTTGACAGGGATGCTTGAGGCGACACTCATTAGGAAAGTTCGTTAGCTTTGTTTTCCTAAGAAAAAGGGCAACTTTTCCCCGTGAAAACCTTTCTTGTTGTCGCGCCTGAGGGCGCACCAACTTGCAGCGAACAGCCAACTCAAGAGAGATGACTCAATTCACTGATACTCTTAAAGGGTCGACATTTCCTGCGTTGCAGCTAAAATTTGACTTCTTTTCGCTGATAATTCAGCGCCCGCAGAATCTGAAACTGTAAGACCCCTTGACAGTCCTTCAATCCGGAGTGTATATAACCAATTGGTTAATTAACTAACTGGTAAATAACGATGTCTTCAGACAGTCTCAGTGCGACGTTCGCGGCGCTTGCCGATCCTACCCGGCGCGCGATCCTGGGGCGGCTAATCACCGGCGAAACGTCTGTTACAAAACTGGCTGAGCCTTTTCAGATGAGCCTGCCGGCAATATCCAAGCACCTGAAAGTGTTGGAGCGCGCCGGACTGATTGCACGCGGCCGCGAGGCGCAATGGCGGCCCAGCCGGCTGGAAGTGGGCCGGCTAAAGGAAGTCGCTGACTGGCTTGAACACTATCGGCGCTTCTGGGACGAGAGTTTCGATCGTCTGGACGCCCACCTGCGCGAACTTCAGGCACAACAAAAACAACAGAACCAAAAGCAAACGAGGGAGAAGAAACATGTCCGAACAAAGAAACACTTCTGAAGGTCAGGCCCGAAAGCCCGAGCTCGTAATCACGCGCTTCTTCGATGCTCCACGCGAACTTGTGTGGCAGGCCTGGACCGATCCGAAACAGCTTGTGAAGTGGTGGGGCCCGAAAAACTTTACGGCGCCGGTCGCCAAAATCGATCTGCGCGTAGGTGGCAAATATCTCTATTGCATGCGCA
>DATNOG010000170.1:0-13902 GCA_035601415.1 Pyrinomonadaceae bacterium
CACGGCGGCGATAAAAGGCGCCGCCAGCGTTACGTAGATCGATGCCAGCGCAATAAAAACGCCAATCAACGAAATGGCGCTGTAAAGCGGATTGCGTTGGGACACCATGGCAATGGCGCTACCAATCGCTAAACCGGCAAACACTACGAAAAGAAGTGTGTTCATTGCGCTCGAATGGTTCGGAGTTTCAAGTTTCAAGTTCCAAGTTTCAAATCGAAACTGAAGATTACTGGCTGAACTGCGTTTCCTGCTGATCTTGAAACCTGAAACTTGAAACTTGAAACTGGTTGCGTTCAACTCGTCGTGAAGAACACGACTGTAGCCGTCAGCACAATGTTCAGGATTGCGGCCGGCAATAGAAACTTCCAACCAAAATTCATCAATTGATCGAAACGAAAACGGGGCAACGTTCCGCGCAGCCAAATGTACAAAAACAGGAAGAACAAAATTTTTGCGAAGAAGTATATGACGCCGAGCACCGGAAACTGCGCTACGCCGGGACCGTTCCAGCCGCCGAGAAACAAGGTCGTCGCCAGCATTGAGACGGTGATCATGTTGATGTATTCGGCGTTGAAGAACAGCAAGAACTTGATCGAGCTGTATTCGGTATGAAAGCCGGCTACCAGTTCCGTTTCCGCTTCCGGCAAATCAAACGGTGCACGGTTCGTTTCCGCAATCGCGGCAATCAGATAAAGAATGAACCCGAGCGGTTGATAAAAAATATTCCACTGCATGCCGTACCAGCCCGACTGCTGTTCGACGATGTTGTAAATGTCCAACGTGCCTGAAATCAGAATGATGCCGACTAAAGACAGCCCGAGCGCCAGCTCGTAAGAGATCATTTGCGCCGATGATCGCAGCCCGCCCATCAAGCTGTATTTGTTATTCGACGACCAACCGGCGAGGGCGATGCCGTAAACACCGACGGACGTAACGCCGAGAACGTAAAGCAGCGCCACATCAAAGCGCGCGATCACCAGCGGAAAGGTCCAGTGAAGGAAGGGAATCGTGATAGTTGGTCCAAACGGGTAGACGATAATGGTCATGATGGCCGTCACCACCGAAATCATCGGCGCCAGCAGAAAAACGAAACGCGTTGACTGATCTGGAACCAGGTCTTCCTTCATCATGGTCTTGATGAAGTCGGCAAACGGTTGCAGCACGCCGCCAAAGCCGACGCGGTTTGGTCCGACGCGACCCTGGATAAATGCGAGCACGCGTCGCTCGGCTAAGACGGTGAAGGCCACCAGCAGCATGATCGTCAGAAAGGCAACGGTGATTGCCACGATCAGCGTTATCGCGTGAATGTATTGATTATTCCAATCCATCAATCATTGCCGATTGCCAATTGCCAATTGCCGATTGAAATTCTCGCCTGACGATTCAACTTAAATCGCCAATCGGCAATCGGCAATGGCCTAGTCTCCCGACACTCCCACTTCACGCTCGAGTTTCGCGTCCACTGTAATTTGATACAGCGGAGACACGCGGACCGTGTCGGGACGCGGATTGCCGGCGGCCAGTAAATGAAACTGCGCAACCTTGTCAGTGAGCGTGCCAATCTTAAACAGCTCGTGACCAACCTTTGGCGTGACACTCAACTTGTTGCCTGTATCGGCCAATGCTTCAACCACTTTTCGCAATTCATTCAGTTCAGGCGACAAGTCGCGCGGCTCGACGATTTTGTAACGGGCCTGCACTGGATTTGACTCGTCCTTTAGGACCGGATAGCGCAGCCCCGTATATGCCGGAATACGTTCTGCTATTTCACGGAACACCGCGCTCGCCGACATCTGAAAACCAAAGTCTTTGCCGAGTTCAGCAGCCAGCGCCGCGGTGATCATCCAATCTGGCTTTGCCTGATGGACCGGCGGTATCGACTGCCGGACGCGTTGCACCAGACCGTCATTGTTGGTGAAGGTGCCGTCTACTTCAGCGAACGAAGCCGCAGGCAACACAACGTCGGCGAAGGCGGTGGTGTCGGTTTCAAATAGTTCCTGGACCACCAGGAAATCGAGTTTAGCCAGCGCCTCTTCGCGGCCTTGCAAGTGTGCCGGCAGAAAACTTCCCGTCACATACATCGCGCGAATTGAGTTGCCGGCCGCGTCGAGCAGTTCAGCAGCAGACATCGCGCCGTTCATCAGGCCCATGTCGTGCGCGCCAACGCTGTTGTTGAATATGGGAAGCGGGTGTAGCAAAACACGGCGATTGTCCGCGCGGAAAATACTGGCGAGCTGGGCGACAACTACTTGTGCGGCAGCGTTCAGCTCACCACCAAACATGATCACCAGATCGCCTTCAGTCTCTGCGATTGTCTGGCGCAAAGCGGCCAGTTCATTTGCCTCGATACCGAGCTTTTGCGCGGCCGCAGCGTCGTTCGCGCTGTTGCGGAGCGCCCAGACAGCCGCATTGTCAGTTCCTGGCCGGATATGGATGAATTGCGCGGCGTGCTCGACCAATCTGATAGGCGTGCTGTTTACGATCAGCAGTTTTGCAGCGCCATTGCTGACGGCCTGGCGAATCTGCTTGCCGGTAAGTGGCTGTAGTTCTTCGGGTTCACCGCCGATCAGCAGAATGGTTTTCGCGTAACGAATATCGCGATGCGTCGCCAGCGCTGCACCAAGGTTATCGAAAAATGGTTTCAGGCTGAACGCGTCGGTGGCTGTGTAATTTTTGGTGCCGGCTACTTCAGTTGCGAACTTGTAGAGCGCGTAGTTCGCTTCGTTGGTAGTGCGTGGACTGCCGACCACACCCAGCGCATCTGGGCCATGAGCATCCGTCACTGCCTTGAGCTTTTCGGCAGCATGTCGAATCGCTTCGTCCCAGGTTGCAGGAATCAGTTTGCCGCCTTTCATGTAACGAATGAGCGGTGTGCGCAGACGTGCTTCGTGATTTACAAACGGATGACCAAAGCGGCCCTTGATACAAAGAAACTCGCCGTTGTGCCCGTTGACATAGCGGTCGCGGGCGACGATGCGCATTAACTCGCCGGCGCGCGAACCCAGGGACATTTCACATCCGTCTGAACAATAAGCGCAGGTGGAAATTGTTTGCGCCAGCTCCCAGGGTCGCGCCTGGTGCCGGTAGGTTGCGTCAAGCAGGGTTCCAGTTGGACAAACTTCGATGCAATTGCCGCACTGTGAACAGTCGAGCCAGCCGCCGTATGTGCCGATGACAGTATTTGCGCCGCGGCCGCCGGCTTCGATCGCGTCTTCGCCCATCCACTCATCGCAAACGCGCGTGCAACGCTTGCATAAAATGCAGCGTTGCGGATCGTTTGCCACCATTGGCGAGAGATATTTCTCCGGGTAGTAGTTTTTCTTTTCAGTAAAACGTTCTTCAAGGCCGCCCCAGTCAAAAGTCATCTCCTGAAGTTCACACTCACCGCCGCGATCGCAAACGGGACAATCTAGCGGGTGATTAGCGAGCAGAAACTCGAGCATCGACCGTTGTGCTTTTTCAATCTCTTCGGATTGAGTAGTCACCACCATGCCGTCGGTGCAAATGATGGTGCATGAGGTTTGCAGCTTCGGCATTTTCTCAATACGCACCAGGCACATGCGACACGAAGCCTGGAGCGCGAGATCCGAGTAGTAACAGAAGGAAGGGATGTCGAATCCCTTGTCGCGGCACACGTCGATTAGCCGAGCGCCTTTGGGCACTTCGAATTGCTTGCTGTTAATGCTGACTTTGATTACTTCAGTTGCCATTGTGAAAACCCTGAACTGTGAACCGTAAACTGTGAACCGTGAACCGTAAGCTGTGACTGCAAACCGAGTCCGCACCGTCTGTCAGTTCTCGGTTCCCGGTTCACTGTTCACGAACAAGATGCTTCCTGAAATCTTCCGGAAATCTCTTGATCGCCGACTGAATCGGCCAAGCCGCGGCATCGCCAAGCGGACAAAACGATTTGCCTTCGATGTTGTCGCAAAGGTCAAGCATTAGTTGGACATCATCCAGCCGCCCATTGCCGGCGGCAATCCGTTTGAAAACTTTCACCAGCCAGTCAGTGCCTTCGCGGCAAGGTGTGCACCAGCCGCACGACTCGTGTTTATAAAACTCAGTCAGGTTTTTGGTTGACTCAAAAATATCAACGGTCTCGTCCATGACAATGAATCCACCTGAGCCAACACTCGAACCGCCGGCCACCAGTCCTTCATAGTCCATGCGCACGTCTTTGCCGATGATTTGATCGGCGCGCATGATGTACACAGAAGAGCCGCCGGGTATCACCGCTTTCAATTGTTTGCCGCCGAGAATGCCGCCGCAGTCTTCCATGATGAACTTTTCGATGTCGTCGTAGCCCATCGGCAACTCATAAACGCCGGGGCGATTGACATGACCAGACACAGACCAAACTTTTGTGCCGCCGCTCTTTTCAGTGCCGAGTTTCTGATAAGCCTCCCCGCCCATCTTGATGATGTCAGGCACGGCGGTCAGCGTCTCGACGTTGTTGACCACTGTGGGACACGCATACAAACCAGAGACGGCAGGGAAGGGCGGCTTCATACGCGGATGGCCGCGCATGCCTTCGAGCGAACTCAAGAGCGCCGTTTCTTCACCGCAGATGTAAGCGCCGGCGCCGCTGTGCGTGTAGATTTCGCAAGAGAAGTCAGTACCAAGAATCTTATTTCCAAGTAACCCGGCTGCGCGCGCTTCATTAAGGGCCACGTCCATAATGTCGATCAAGTATTTGTATTCGCCGCGCGTGTAGATGTAATTCGTCTTCGCGTCCAGCGCGTATGCGGCTATAAGCATGCCCTCGAGCAACATGTGCGGATCGCGCTCTATCAGATAACGGTCTTTGAATGTGCCGGGCTCAGACTCGTCAGCATTGCAGACGACGTACTTTGGTTTGGGTGAATCTTTGGGGACGAAACTCCACTTCATTCCGGTTGGGAAGCCCGCGCCGCCGCGCCCTCGCAACGCCGACTTCTTCACGTCATTGATGACGTCGTCCGGCGACATCGAATCGAGGACTCTCTTGATGGCTTCATAGCCGCCGTTTTTACGATACACGTCGAGCGAGCGCGAGTTTTCCAGATGAACTCTCGCGAGCTGAAGTGGTTCACATCCGATGGCGCCGATAAACATTGGTTCGTAAATCGTAAATCGTGAATCGTAAATAGGGTCCGGACAAGCGGCAGCATCGCTAAGGCAACGCGTCGAAAATTTGATCTACCTTCTCACTCGTCAGATTCTCGTGGTAATCAAAACCGATCTGAAACATTGGGGCCGTGCCGCAGGAGCCAAGGCACTCGACCAGGGACACAGTAAACTTGCCGTCCGCTGTCGTTTCGCCAGGTTTGATGCCGAGTTTTTTACAAACGTGATCGGTAATCCCGGGCTCGCCCATGATCTTGCAGGAAAGTGTCTTGCAAATCTGAATGTGATACTTACCCACCGGTTTGGTGTTAAGCATCGAATAAAACGTAGCCACTTCCCAGATGTCCGTGATGCGCAAACGCAAACGCCTGGCGAGATAAGCAACGCCCGGCGCGTCAAGATAGCCACGCTCGCGTTGCACAATGAACATCAACGGCAGAATCGCTGAACGCATCACCGGATACTTTGCCAGATGCAAATCAATTTCCGCCTCGACCTGCGGCGAAAACGTTGCCACCTCGTCGCCGATGTCAACCGGCTGCGACAGTGGTTCGATTTGTATTGGTTGGGTGCTCATTTCAACTTTCGTCAGTGGTCAGTTGTCAGTTGTCAGTGGTCAGTGGTCAGTTGTCAGTGGTCAGTTGTCAGCGGTCATTTGCACACTGCCCAAACGTGCTACTGACAACTAACAACTGACTACTAACGAACTATCGATCAATCTCCCCCAGAACAATATCCAGCGATCCAATAATTGCCACAATGTCGGCTACCATGCAGCCTTCGGACATGTGCGGCAGCGCGGATAGGTTTACAAAACTTGGGCCGCGGAAATGCACTCGCGAAGGCTTGGGTCCGCCGTCGGATTTGACATACACGCCAAGTTCACCCTTCGAAGCTTCGATTGGCTGATAGACCTCACCAGCTGGCACGTCAAAACCTTCAGCAACGATCAGGAAGTGATGAATCAACGCATCCATGTGCGTTTTCATTGCTTCGCGATCGGGCAAAACAACTTTCGGTGCATCGGCTTTCACCGGTCCCGGCCGCAAACGCGACAAGGCCTGGGTAACAATCTTGTGCGACTCTTTCATCTCGCGCATGCGCACCATGTAGCGCGCCCAGACGTCGCAATCGGTTTCCGTTGGAACTTCGAAGTCATACTTCTCATAGCCCGTGTAGGGATTGGCGCGACGAATGTCCAGGTCAACACCGCTGCCGCGCAAACATGGACCTGACAAGCCCCAATCAATCGCGTCCGCGGCAGAAATGTAACCAACACCCTGCGTGCGCTTCTGAAAAATTCTGTTGCCGGTCAGCAGCGTGTGAAACTCGTCTACCGACTTCAGAAAGCCGTCCTGAAACTGTTGCACGCGCCGCTCGAAACCGGCAGGCAAGTCCATCATCAAACCGCCAATGCGGAAATACGAGGGCGTCAGCCTGCCACCGGAAGCGGCTTCGATAAGATTCAATATCTTTTCGCGCTCGCGGAAACAGTAGAAGAAAACCGTCATGGCGCCGATGTCGAGCGCATGCGTTCCCAGCCAAACCAAATGCGATGCAATGCGTTGCAGCTCGCAGGTCAAAACCCTGATCGTTTGCGCGCGTTCCGGTATCTCGATCTCGAGCAGTTTCTCTATCGCCATCACATAAGCGAGATTGTTGCCGAGTGGATTCAGATAATCCATACGGTCGGTGATGACTATGCCCTGCTGATACTTCTTGTATTCAAAAAGCTTTTCCATCCCCGTATGGAGATAGCCGATGTCTGGCGTCGCCTTGACTACCATCTCGCCGTCAAGCACCAGCTCGAGACGCAACACACCGTGAGTCGACGGATGCTGTGGGCCCATCGAAATCGTCATCTGCGTGTCGAGCGGACGATCGACGACCTCAAACTGCGGCGGAATGTTTACGGCGCTGCTCATTAGTTTCAGGTTTCAAGTTTCAGGTTTCAAGGTGCCCCACGAGAACTTGAGACTTGAAACTTCAAACTTGAAACTACTTCAGCGAATACGGTTCATAGCCACGCAACGGAAAATCCTTGCGCAATGCGTGACCCTGCCAGTCGTCCGGCAAAAGAATCCGGCGCAAGTCCGGATGTTCATCAAAAATGATTCCAAAGAGATCAAACGTTTCGCGCTCGTGCCAGTTGGCCGTGCGCCACACGCCGGTAACGGTCGGAACGTGCGCGTTGTCTTCGTTCAGCACGACCTTCAAGCGCAGGCGATGATGTTTGGTTGTTGAAAAAAGGTGGTAATTGACTTCGAAGCGCGGCTCTTCTTCAACGCCGCGATCCGCGCCACAAATGTCAGCAAGAAAATCGAAGCGTGCTTCAGGCGCGGTCTTCAAGTGCGAACAAACATCGACGATGTGCTCGCGCGGCACGATTACGGTCGTCTCGCCGAGGGCTTCGCTGGTCGAAGTGATCCACTCTCTGTTCACCTGCTGCAACGCCGCCAGCAAAGGGGACAGAGGAGAAGGCGTCAAGTTTTGCAGTGGATCAGTGGCCGCGTTTTCCGGCAGATTGTTTTCGCTGTTTGCCCCAGTCGTCATTGACAGTTGTGCCCAACGTTCGATCTCTGGAAAGAGCTTAGGAAGAACGTCGCCTTTCGTGCCGGGAAGCTATGGAGTAGGGCCGGGCTTCAGGGGGTAGACTGCTTTCTGCGGTAGAGCCATCCGTTATGGGCAAGGTGCCGGGAACGAAAGCCTCGCGTGCCTCCCGTTCAGGTACGTCCCGCCGATCGAGCGACGACTCTTTCATTACCTTGTCCTGCAACATCATGACGGCGTGAATCAACATCTCTGGACGCGGCGGGCATCCCGGAATATAAACGTCGACGGGCACGATCTTGTCCACACCCTGTACGATGGCGTAGTTGTCGAATACGCCGCCTGAGGTCGCGCAGGCGCCCATCGAGATCACCCACTTGGGCTCGGGCATTTGATCATAAATCCGTCGTAGAACCGGGGCCATCTTGCGGGAAACCCGGCCCGAAACGATCATCACGTCCGCCTGTCGCGGGCTGGCACGAAAAACTTCCGAGCCGAACCGCGCCAGGTCGTTACGCGACGCAGTTGCATTCATCATCTCAATCGCACAACAGGCCAAACCAAACGTCGCCGGCCAAAGCGAGGACTTGCGCGCCCAGTTGATCAAAGAGTCAAGCCGCGTAGTCAACACTTCCGGCAGCGCTTCGGCGATGATGTTTTCAAGTCCCATAGAAGTTTTCAGGCAGCGTTGCGAGTCTGCTGCCGTTTACGCTGGTCCATATCAGCCAGCAGCCGCGCTTCGCCTTCGGCTTCACGCCGCGCGCTTTCGTTCCAGTCAAACGCGCCTTTCTTGATCACATAAACGTAACCGGCCAGCAAAAGCCCGACAAAGACCATCATCTCTACATAAATCAGCGTTCGCAAACCAAAAGCGGGACTAGCCAGTGTCTTGAACACAACTGCCCAGGGCACCAGGAAGATGACTTCAATGTCGAACAGGATAAAAATCATTGCGATCAGATAAAACTTGACCGAAAAACGCGCGCGCGCGCTGCCGACCGGATCTTTGCCGCACTCGTACGGCATCATCTTGGTTCGGGTGCGTTTTCGCTGACCGATAAATTGCGAAATAAAAATATTGCCGACGGCAAAGCCCGCGGCGACGATGAAAATCAGGAGTATCGGCAGATAGTCTGAAAGGCGAAAAGCCATTGTCACGATCGTCCACTCAAATCAGATCAATGCGCAGACGCTCCCACTTCAGCGACTGCAGAATGCCTGACCAAGATTGAGAATCATTGTACAAGCCGAATCGTAGACGAAGTGATCTGGGGTGTCAAGCAACCTTATCGTGAAGTAAGCACCGCAAAAAATTGCTAATTGACCCTGAAAAAACCGCTATGTTAACTTCGAATAAGGCGCGCGACTTATTCGTTCCAAACCAGCAGTCTTTGCTTACCTAATATCGTGATAACTGGCTTCAATACAGATGTCGAGCATGATGGCGTGATCTATCACGTGCAGACCGAAGACAAGGGGATTGAGTCTCCCTTGATTCTTTCGCTTGTTTATTCGGGTGGCGCCATCCTCGCCAGCAAGCGTTCGCCTTATGAAGATCTGATTGCGGCAGGATTTGACGAAGCTGCGCTTGCCACACGGTTGAAGCGCCAGCATCGCTTGATTTGCGCCGCGATAAATGCCGGGCGCATCGATGAATTGAAGCGCATGGGAGAACACGCTGATGATTCGGCGACTGCTGTTTCTGCACCCGAGGCGACAGCTGACATCATTGGTTCTGCCACCACTGCTGAAGAAGAATTGGTAGCTGCCCCGGAAGCAGCCACGGAAACAGTTCCGGCGGAAGAAGTAATTCCTGCGAAGAGCCGTTCGGCACGGCCCGAATCGGCCTATACGGTTTACGATTCTCGCCGCCGTTCGCCACTTGGCGAGAAGCCGGCAGGGGATTCTGGCCTGGTTGTATCTTTGATTGATGAGCAAGCGTTTCGCGCGGGTCAAGCCGTCACCATCAAAGTACTGGTACAAAAGCGAACCGGAGGCCAGGACCAGCCTCTTGATCATGCTGCTGTTTCAGTAAAGATATTGGGAACTGCCTTTAGACCACAGCTACATTCGGCAACGACTAACCGGCATGGGGTCGCAATTGTTTCCGCCGAGATTCCGGAGTTCAATTCCGGCAGAGCTGCCGTGCTGATTCACGTTGAAGCAGCGGGCGGCTCATGCGAAACGCGTCGAGTAATACATCCATCGAGGTAAGCGCGGCTTTGCAAGTTCAAATCAACGGCGAGCGGGAAGAAGTCAGCGACGGTTTGCCCCTGTCGGAACTGATAACTCGCCTGAAGCTTCGCTCCGATCAGATCGCCGTCGAGTTAAACCATGAGGTGTTGCGGCGTTCGGCGTGGGAATCAACAAAACTCCAGTCCGGCGATCGTGTTGAGATCGTGCATTTCGTTGGGGGCGGGTTGCAGTTAGGCAGCCGAGGGCCGCGAGAATATAATTCAATCATGTCCACCGCAGCACCAGCTCAAAGCGAGAGTTTTCGGATTGGAAATCGCACCTTCACGTCTCGACTGATCATTGGCACTGGCAAATACCGCAGCTTCGCGGAAATGAAGGCAGCGCATGACGCGTCCGGCGCCCAGATGGTTACCGTGGCTGTGCGGCGGGTGCCGCTCGATCGCAGCAGCGAATCGTTTCTCGATTATCTCAACCCATCGTTGCAAATCCTTCCGAACACGGCCGGTTGTTACACGGCGGATGAAGCAATACGCACGGCGCGGCTGGCGCGCGAAGCGTTGCAAACGGATCTAATCAAACTCGAAGTCATCGGCGATCAAACGACGCTCTTTCCTGACAACGAGCAGACACTCGAGGCCACCCGCATTCTGGTGAAAGAAAATTTTGTGGTGTTGCCTTACTTCACAGACGATTTGATCATGGCAAAGAAGCTGTTGGATGCGGGCTGTCCGGCGGTGATGCCGCTGGCCGCGCCAATCGGATCAGGGCTAGGCATCCAGAATCCGGCCAACCTCCGCATCATGCGCGAACAACTCCCCGATGCGACGATCATTGTTGATGCCGGAGTGGGCACGGCGAGCGATGCGGCTATAGCAATGGAATTAGGCGCCGATGCGGTATTGATGAACACGGCGATCGCCGAGGCGCGGGACCCGGCCAGGATGGCACAGGCAATGAAGCTGGCGATAGAGGCAGGAAGGCTGGCGTATCAAGCGGGCCGCATGTCGAAACGATTGTATGCCAGCGCGTCGAGTCCAATCACCGGCGTGGTGCGCTAAGTAGGACAGACATTCCTGTCTGTCCCTCCTCCCATAATCACTTCCTCAGTCTTTTCTAATATCAAAAACCCGGACAGGCAGGAATGCCTGTACTATCCAAATCACTTCGCAGTCTTCACGAGGCGTTGGCACTCGACCACGAGACGAATCATATTGTAGGTAATGCTCTCAGGAAGAGATTCACGAATAGGTTTGAGTTTCTCTGTGCCGTGTTCCGCAATAGCGTTTTCAATCTGCGTTCGATCGGAATCTGAAACCAGCTTCGTCACATCAACCGGGAGCCCGGCGGCAATACACGCTACCAGGTGACCTTCAATAGTATTGCTGACGAGCCCGCGCTGGGCGGCGATGTCTGCGACCGACTGACCGTTACGAAATAGAGCAAAGGTTTGTAATGCAGTTGGCGGTAATAATGGTTCCTTCTCATCTTTCGCACGCCCGTCGTCCGTGAGCCCGAGTTGAATTCGTTCCTGCTCGCGCATCACGCGTTCACCCAGGTCAGTGATTGAAATGGTCGGGTACTCGCCGGAGCTGACGCGCAAACAGCGCGCGGCGCACAACGCATCTATGTAAAGCAGTATATCGTCCTGCCGCATGTCTTTTAATAGACCGTAGGTTGAGAGCTCATGCAAACGCGCTTGCATTACGTTCTTCGCCGCCGAGCTGCGTAACGTGCCGGCCAGCGCGTTCTTTCCAAAGCGCCCCTTCATCCGAGAAGCGCACGCCAAAATCTTTCGCACGCGCAGATACTCGTCGTCGCTCAAATCGCGTGGAGTTGCGGGCTCGGAGACTATTGCGCTGGCTTTGCGATTCCGTCCGCCGGCCTGCGTCTCGGCCAACACTTCCCCGCCGGCAAGAGGTGTTCTCGCAACGCTATGCGGCGCGCAGTTTCCGCAGCTGCCGCAGTTGCGGGCGTGATGTCGATCGCCGAAATAATCGAGAATGGCGGCGCGATAACAATACTCGGTGTAACAAAACTCGATCATCTCGCGCAGCTTGCGCCGCTCCAGCGCTGCGCGGCGTTCCACATCGCCTGGAATGACGCGCAGTTTTGTCGCAGGCACGTTGTCCAACATCATGATTGCGCGAGCACCACGTGCTGGTCTCTGCCCGGTTGAGTGTGTGGTAGACGCTGCGGGCGAGACGCCCGCGGTCCCAGTAGAAGCGGTCCCAGTGTTCACGTTCCAGGGCGGATTCCCGGCCCCTCCAACTCCGCCGGCGGTAGCGACGCGTTGTATGTGGCCGGCACGCTCGAGCAGGTAGAGCGACGATTGGACAGCCATTTCATTTCGCGCGCCGGCACGCTTGGCCAGCTCGGAAGCTGACAACTCGATGCGCTTGAGTCCGGTTGACACCAGTGCGTTGTATACGTTCCGAATAATTTCAACGTTGGGATATGAGCCTTCAATGAAAAAGTCGTGCGTATTCTTATCGGCATAATTAAATAACAGCACGCAGGACGACGGCAGCCCATCACGCCCCGCGCGTCCAATCTCCTGATAGTAAGACTCGATCGATCCCGGCATCTGATAGTGGGCGACAAAACGAATGTCCGGCTTATCGATACCCATGCCAAACGCATTGGTGGCGACGATCATTTGCGTGCGACCGGTCATGAAATCTTCCTGCGCCTTTACGCGTGCCGCATCGCCCATGCCGGCATGATAGGCCGAGACACTTAATCCCTGTCCCTGTAATTGCAGCGCCACCTGTTCCACCGCTTTGCGGGTCGCAGCGTAAACGATTCCCGAGCCGTCGTGAGTCTTCGCCAGGCGCTTGATGCGCGCGACCTTCTCGCGCTCCTTTTCCGTGTGCACGACATCGATGGTCAGGTTCGGCCGGTCAAAGCCGCTGATGAATGTCTCGGGTTTGGTCAGGCCGAGTTGTTGGATGATGTCGGAACGAACGTAAGGCGTTGCGGTCGCAGTGAGAGCAATCGTTTGCGCGCCACCGCTGTTACCATTAAGCGCCTGGACCACGTTCTTCAACCGCAAGTAGTCTGGACGGAAGTCGTGGCCCCAGGTCGAGATGCAATGCGCTTCGTCAACTGCGAACAGCGAGACGCTGATGGATTTTAACGCTTCAAGAAAACGGCTGCTGCGGAAGCGCTCCGGTGCAACGTAAACGAGCTTGAACTCGCCCCGACGCAAGGCATCAATACGTGACCACTGTTCGCGCTCGTCGACAGAACTGTTGATAAAGGTCGCCGGCAGATCGCGCGCTCTCAGCGCATCCACCTGGTCCTTCATTAGTGCGATCAAGGGAGAGACAACCACTGTGGCGCCGTCAAACATCAGCGCCGGCAGTTGATAACAGAGAGACTTGCCGCTGCCCGTAGGCATAACAACAACGGCGTTTTTGCCTTCCAGAATCGCTGCGATCACTTCGCGTTGGCCGCTACGGAAGTCGGCGAAGCCGAAGTGCTCCCGAAGTGATGTGAGTGCGTCAGCAATTGAATGCATGCGCTGGAGTCTAAGTGGTTCTAAACCCGAGGAGCAAGTTGTTCAATATCGGTAGGAGACAGCAGTCATGCAAGGATTTGAGTATTCGATTTAGAACTGAATGCTTGCTTCGAGTTCTGCGGGATGGTGTAGCGCGTTGAGAGCCAGCCAGGGATAGGAATAGTCACGACGGCCGCAAGCGGTCTGGCAATCTTGTTTATGACAACCCTCCCTCGCAGGCTCCCAATAAATGCAAAGCGGTCCGCTTGTATTTCATTCTCCATCCAAAGTCAAACAAAAGGGCGTCGCTGCCCTTACTCCGAGTAGCGACGCCCCATGTTTAGGGTAAGCGTTGGTAGTACTCTCAAGGGCCTTTTACCAGGAAAACATCCCAAGCCCAACGGCCAACGTGCGAATGCTGCGCATCATCAACCTTGGCGCGATAACGGAATTGATTTCCAAACTGATCTGTTCGTTTTGACGTTTTGTAATCAAGCGAAATCGAATCGATACTAAGTTGTGGCAGGGTGTGCAATTCCGACGCTTCTGAA
>DATNOG010000171.1:0-10553 GCA_035601415.1 Pyrinomonadaceae bacterium
GCCGAGCGCTTCAAAGCGCTCTCGCGTGACGCGTTGAAAGACAATAACCAATCGTTTTTGCAACTGGCGCATGCAACCCTCGAAAAGTTTCAGGAGAACGCCAAAGGCGATTTGGAGTTCCGGCAAAAAGCTATCGACCAACTGGTCAGGCCGCTCAAAGAATCGCTGGAAAAAGTTGATGGGAAGATAGGCGAGATTGAGAAAGAGCGCGCCGGCGCGTATTCCGAACTGCGCGAACAGGTAAAGGCACTAGCAACTTCTCAATTGCAGCTTCAGGCCGAGACCGGCAATTTGGTCAAGGCACTGCGCACGCCGCACATCCGCGGCCGTTGGGGCGAGATTCAGTTAAGGCGGGTCGTCGAGTTGGCCGGCATGCTGCAGTACTGCGATTTTGTCGAGCAGGAAACTGTCGTCACCGAAGATGGGCGCATAAGACCAGACTTGATTGTTCGGCTGCCGGGCAACCGGACTATCGTAGTCGATGCAAAGGTTCCGTTCGATGCCTTCTACGAATCGATCTCGACCACCGACGACGAGATCCGCAGCGCGCGGCTTAAAGATCACGCGCGCCTGGTGCGCATGCATATCGGGGCGTTGAGTAAAAAGTCGTATTGGGAATCGGTGCAACCGACGCCGGAGTTTGTACTGCTCTTTTTACCGGGCGAAACGTTTTACAGCGCGGCGCTTGAACACGATCCGAAGCTAATTGAAGACGGCGTGGGCCAGGGCGTGATCATCGCCACGCCGACGACTCTAATAGCGTTGCTCAAGGCCGTTTCATACGGCTGGCGGCAGGAGCAGATGGCGGAGAATGCGCAGGAGGTGAGCGAACTCGGCAAGACTCTTTACGATCGCCTGCGTGTGTTCACGAATCATTTCGCCGACATTGGCAAGGGCATCGAGCGCGCGCTTGATTCTTACAATCGCGGCGTCGGCTCCTTTGAAGGACGAGTGTTGCGGACCGCGCGCAAGTTTAAGGAACGTGGCGCGCTCTCTGGCGAAGACATTGAAATTCTCGAGCCCATCGACAAGGCAGCTCGGCCACTCAGTTTGGATGAAGGCGGATTGTTTCCTGATTTGGTGGCGGCCGATGAGACGGAAGTAATCGAAGAAGATTCGTTGCCACTGCTCAATGTGAAGAGCGCTGGGGTGAGTGAAACCTAAAAAAATATCCACCGATTTCACAGATTCGGAAGAGCACGTTGTCGCTGATTAGACTGATCTGCAAGTCCCTCGAGTTTCGATTAAGTGTCGTTTCTGTGCCGTGCTTTTAATCGGTGTAATCTGCGTAATCTGTGGAAACTATCGTGGTGTCAAAAGAAATCTGGTTAGGTCCTCTCCTCGGCAGCAATCGCTCGCGTCTCATCAAGCGATGCGCGGAGCTTGTCGCCGAAGGCAAGTCTGAAACTTTTCTCTACCTCGCTGCTTCTCATCCGCTGCTCGAACTCGTCACTGAACAAATTCTCGATGGCGCAGAAAATGCCGGACTGTGGGGCGAACTTCCCGTCTTTCTCTTTCGCGGGTTTGTCAGGAAAATTGTCTCAACCGCTCTTGACAAACAAACCGGCGCGCGCCTGGGCGCGCGAGTGCCGATTGATCGCGAAGAGTTTCCGCTGAAACGCAGTCTGGTTTCGCAAATCCTGAAACGGCTGGCGCATGAAGGCAAACTGAAAGCACTCGATCGCCTGGCCGCGCGTGAAGGTTGTGTGAATTCAATTGCCACGCTCATTGGCGAAATTCAGCGTGCCGGCAAAAGGCCGGAAGAGTTTGCCGAGATCGTGGCGCGCAGAGCTGCCGATCTTGCTGGGCACAACCAACAAGCGCCGTCACATCGTACTAGTTCCCAACTGATTCCGCGCCAGATCGATTTTGATAGCGACGTGGCGCAAGTTTATTCGCTCTACCGCGACCTGCTCGACCGGCATCAACTAACCGACGCGGATGGCGATCAATTGCGCGCCCTGGCAATTCTTGACGGCGCGCTTGAGGGAATACCGATCGGGAATTCCTGGCTGCCAAACGTCAAGTTGCTTGTGCTTGATGGTTTTTTTGACTTCACGCCGGTGCAGGGTGAAATCCTGAGGCGGTTGATTCCGCAAGTTTCCGAGGTCGTCGTCAACCTCAATCACGATCAGCGGAATCCGGAGATCTTTCTTCCTTTTCAACAAACCATCGACCAACTAAAAGCGATAGTGCCTTTTGCAATAAAACAAAGTGTCGAGAGTCCGATCGTGGTGCGTGGCGCGCTCGCGGGTTTGCGCGAAAATCTCTTTAATCCTGCTAAAGAAATCTCGGCCCCGGCCGACAACGAAATGGCTCCCAAGGCCGAACCAGCCAGAGAGATCAAGTACCTGGAGTGTGGCGATCGCGACACTGAAATTCGCACCATCGCCAAACAGATCAAACAATTAATTTTGGCTGACGGGTTCAAGCTGTCCGATATTGCTCTGGTTGTTCGCCAGCGAGCCGCGTACGCGGAAACCATTGCCCGCGTCATGCGTGAAGAGTCGCTGCCCTGCAACTTAGAACTGCGCGTTGAGGCGGGCGACATTCCCGCTAATCGCGCTGCGCTCAAATTGCTTGCGATTGTCGAAGAACTTTCTCGCGAGGAAGAGGCAGCGCCAAGAACTTCGGATCTCGCAGATATGATCAAGTCGGAATACTTTCGCCTGACTGATGAAGAGGTTGAAAGGCTGGCGGTGACATTCGCTGCCGAACACTCAGGTTTGTTCGCAGAAAATGGTCTGGCCCCGGATGAAAAACGAATCGAGCGCTTAAAACACCGCTACCGCATTGGCGTCTGGGACGCTGATGCGCTTGAGAATGCCTTCGCCTATGTCGGCAGCGACTTGCGCGTAACCGATTGGCTGACGCGCGCGCGTAAGTTGATCAAGGAGCTACCAACGGCAGCGGCAACGCGCGAGCTGCTGAACATTGATAACGCCGAAACTGCGCGCGAGGCAGATGAAGCCGACCAGATTGAGAACGCGGAAACGGCAAAAGTTGAAGACAAGGATGTCGAAAAGAAAAGACGTCCGTCGCACGATGTGCACCCGGCCGCTCTCGCCTGGACCGCGCTGGTAATTCAGGCATTTGCGGCGCACGTTCAAGCAGTGCAGCGAACAGGCAAGCCGGCCGAATTGCGCCGCGCACTGATGAACCTGTTCGAACAATTTAGTTTCCGGAAGCAAATCTCCGGGCGCGTAAGGAGCCTAGTGGAAGATAAAGAGCTGCCGCATGCGATGCTGAATTTCAACAGCCTCGAAGCGCTGCGTCGCGCTTTTGCTGCGGCGATCAAAAGCATCGAGATTGGCGCCGGCGGCGATGAACGCTCGACGACCCGGATGTCGACCTTCATTGAAGAAGCGCGTCGCTGTTTGAATTCGCAGTCACAGGTGTTTGGCGTCGCGGATCGTGGCGGCCTGGCGGTGCTCGAAGCCACCGATGTGCGCGGTCTTCGTTTCCGCGCCATTTTCGTAGCGGGTTTGATCGAAGGCGGTTTCCCCTTGCGTGCATCGCGCGATTGGATCTACCCGCACGAAGAACGCGAGCGCTTACAGCGCTATGGCATAACGCTGGAAGACATTTCCCCGGCCACGTTGCTGAAAGAGGAACACTATTTTTACCAGGCGGCCTGCCGCGCCACAGAACGTTTATATCTGACGCGGCCGCTGTTATTGGAAGACGACGCCGAAACGGTTGCTTCTTATTATGTCGATGAACTGCGGCGGGCCGTGTCGCCATTCGCGATCAACGCGGAAACGGTTCGCCGCGATTATGAAGGCAAAGAGTGGCAGCGCGCTTCAACTGGCGGCGAGGTGGGTGTGGCGCTCGTACGCCAGCAGGAACGTCATCTGCATCGCGGCGAGAAGCAGCCGCTGATGCCGCAGCCGCGGATTAGTAAACTGCTGGATCTGGCCCACAGCGAAAGTTTGTTAACTGAATCCGCGCTCCGCTGCGTCGAGATTGAGCACGAACGCGCGCGTACGGCGTTTGGCCCATACGACGGCGAGATTACCGATCCACACTTGATCGCTTTGCTGCAACAGCGGTTTGGCGCCGACTATGTGCTGAGCGCCAGCGGGCTCGGCGTCTATGGCAACTGCGCCTATCGTTTTTTTGGCCAGCGCGTTTTGAAGCTGGAGCCGCGTGGCGAAGCGGCGTTGGATTTGCAGGCCATCGATGCCGGCAAACTGTTGCACGACATTCTGCGCCGGTTTTTCGAGCGCCATCGTGGCGAGCGTCTGACGGAAGTTGATCGCGAGGGACTCCGGCAGGAACTTGCAAAGGTCGCTGATGACGTTTTCGACGAGCATGAGCGCGTAGTGCCGCCGCTCAACAAACAGATCTGGAAAATCGATCGAGAGATTCGCAAGATCCTGCTGGATCAAGTGCTGTTGTATGAGCTGGAGATCCAGGAAGAATCTGCGGCTGCCGGTGTTGTACCGAAATATTTTGAGCTTGCCTTTGGTGGGCCAAGGTCGTCGGCGCGCGATCCCAACTCGAAACCGGAACCCCTGGAACTAACCAGAACAACTTCCGCCGGTAAGGAAACGCTTAAGATCAGCGGGCAAATCGATCGCGTTGATGTAGCGCGCGACAAAACGTTGATTGCTTACGATTACAAACTGTCGTCGGGCGCAAGTCTGGAAGACATCAAGTCGGGCCGCAGCCTGCAGTTGCCAATCTATCTCGAGGCGCTGGAAAAATTGCTGCTAACCGATCACCAGATTGCCGGCGGTGGCTACTACGTTATTCGCGGCGGCAGCGAGCGGCGCAACCGCGGCCTGCACCGCGCGGCGGCGTTGAATTATTCGGGCATCGGCGCGCGCACCAGCGGTGTCATGTCAGACGATGAATGGCAACAGATTCGTGCCAATGCCATTGCGAAGATTTGGGATTTTCTCGATCACATGCGTGCCGGCCAGTTTTACGTCAATCCTTCAGAGAAGAAAAAGACGTGCCGGTTTTGTGATTTCTCCGCAGTGTGTCGTTACGATCGCTACCGGATCGACAGGAAGAAATGAATCCACAGATTACAGGTTGTGGGTCGACGAATACAGAACCGGGAGCGGTAGCGACCGGGTCGCACTTGGGATAAACAACGTCTCCGTGATCCATCGCCCTAGCTTACAATGACGGTGAACTCGACGTTTCGCAGACCAGGTCGCTACCGCTCCCGGTTCTGTATTCGTCGACCCACAATCCGCGTAATCTGCGGATAGTGTTTATTAAGATGTCTTCACCAGAACTAAATCGACAGCTTGAACCCGAACAAGCGGCAGCCGCGCATGAGCTTGGCCGGCACATCTCGGTTACGGCTGGTCCAGGCTCGGGCAAGACGACTGTCCTCGTCGAACGCTATCTGCACATTCTGCGTTCGCAAAAGCTTTCGATTGATCAAATTGTCGCAATTACTTTTACCAATCGCGCTGCGAATGAAATGCGCGAGCGTTTGCGGTCACGGCTCAACCAGATTCTGCAAACCGCCTCCGGCGAAGAACGAAAGCGCTGGTTGAATTACAAGCGCACGCTTGACGGCGCGGTAATCACAACCATTCACGGTTTTTGCGCGCGCCTGTTGCGCGAGTTTCCGGTTGAAGCTGGGGTCGATCCGCAATTCATTCTGCTGGATGAACATCGCGCGCAAATGCTGCTCGAGGCGACGGTCGAGCAAGTGTTGACTGAGTTCTTGAGCTCAAACCATGCGGAAATCTCACGGCTGACGCTGGGAGTGGGACGAGGAAGATTAGCGGATGGGCTCCGGCATATTTACCGGGAAGTGCGCGGCCAGGGTCTGTCGTTTGCGGATCTAAAATCGAAGACGGAGCAAAGCCATGCCACCGAACTTCATTATCAACAGGCGCTCAACGAACTATCGCAAAGCATGAACGACTTTCTGAGCGTGCGACGCACCACGCCCGCGACCCGGACAAACTACGCTGAGCTGAGCTCTTCGTGGCCCGGTTTACAGAAAATGATTGGCGCTCCGCCTGGGCCTGAGAACCTGGCCGACTATTGCCGCGCCGTTGAAGGCTTTCGTAAGCTGCGGCCACAGGCGCGCGGCGAATTTAAAGAACACATTCAGGCGCTGGACGCATTGGTATGGGAAAAGGATCTGTTGGGTCGCGTGCCGCAGACTTGTTTGGATCTCTTTGCGAAGCGCTACGCGCTGGAACTAATCAATCTCATTGCCCGAATCGACCAACGGCTGAACCTGGAAAAGCAGCAACTGTCGGCGCTGGATTTCGACGACCTTGAACTGCGGACGCTGGAATTGTTGGCCAGGCCGGAAGTCATCGCGCGCACGTCTGAACGCTACAAGTTTTTCCTCGTCGATGAATTTCAGGACACGAACAACGTACAACGCCAGTTGCTTGAGCGGCTGGCTCTGCGGCCGGCGCGGCGCGATAGCGCGAACCTGTTCATCGTCGGCGATCGCAAACAATCGATCTATGGCTTTCGCGGCGCCGACGTCGATGTGTTTCGCGAGATGACCGGGACACTGGTTGCGGCAGGCGGTGAAGAGAAATCGCTGCAGCTCAACTTTCGCAGCCAGCCGCCGCTGATCAATTTCTTCAATCATCTTTTTGCGCGGCTGTTCCAACCAAAGGAAGAAGCGGCGGTCGCCGAGCGCGCGCAGCTTGGCTATGTCGGGCATGAGCCGAGCGAAGCAAAGCGCGAGCTGCGCGATAGTGGACCGCTGGTAGATTTGCTAATTACTACTGAGAGCTCAGGCGACGACGACGATCCGAAGTTAGAACAAACTTCGCGCGACCTGGATGCCGAGCAACTGGCGCGACGCATCATTGAATTGACCGGGACCGTGAATACTGGGATCGTGAATACTGGGACCGCGGGCGTCTCGCCCGCATCAAGCGACAAGTTCACTCAAGTCACTGCTAGACCCAATAACCCGAACTACTCGGCATTCAACGAAGGCGGGCGAGACGCCCGCGGTCCCAGTAATAGCGATCCCAGTAACCGCGATCCCAGTGTCAAATGCAGCGACATTGCATTGTTGTTCCGCGCGATGACAAACGTGCAGACGTACGAGTCGGTTTTTCGCCGCGCCAACATTCCCTATCAAACTGTGCTCGGTCGCGGTTTTTATGACCGCGAAGAGATAACCGATCTGATCCAGTTGCTGCGCTTTCTGGATAACAAGACCGATGAGCTGGCGCTGGCGGCCGTGTTGCGTTCGCCGCTTTGCGGTATTTCCGATAATGCGTTGCTGGCTTTGCGTTGCGCGCCTTGGCTCGACGAATTGGACACGTCTGATCCGCTGCTGCACTTCAGCCAGACGCGTAATCTTTTTCATGCTCTCAAGCGGCACGCAAACATAGCCTTTATCTCTGACGACGAACACGCCCTGCTGGAACGCGCCGCCGGCTTAATCAACGGCTTGATTGCGCGCCGCCACAACTATGGCATCGGAAACTTGTTGCGATATGCCGTCGAGCAATCTGAATTCATGACAGTCATCGCCGCGAATTTTGATGGCGCGCAGCGACTGGCAAATGTGCAGCGCCTGTTTACGCTCGCCGAGCGCTTTGAAAGATCGGGCGCGCATCTGATTCGCGACTTCGTGCGTTACGTTGAAGAGTTTGAAGCCATCGGCAGCCGCGAAAGCGAGGGCCAGATTGATGAAGCAACCAATGCGGTTCGCTTGATGACAATCCACCAGGCAAAAGGTCTGGAGTTTCCCGTTGTCATCATCCCCGAGCTGCAACGCTATTCGCGAGTTCCCGATAACTGGTTCCTGCTTGATCGGCATCGTGGCCTGACTTTAAAAGTGCCTGACGGACGCGGCAAGCTGGTTGCTGGTTGTACTTTCAAAACTTTTGAACAACGCCAGGCGTTGCGGGAGCAGTTTGAAAGCATGCGCCTCTTGTACGTAGCGGCGACGCGCGCTAAGGACCGGCTGATTTTTTCGGGAACGACGAAAGATTTTGAAAGTCTTGGCGGCAAAGGCGACACCTGGCTGAAATGGATTTGGCAGTCACTTGAATTGCAGGCGCAACCACGCAGCGGCGTCGTTGATCTAGCGCCTGAGGTGCAAATCGAGATAACTCCCAACCTGATTGACCGGCCACAACGGGCAAAACTCGCCACTGCGACTGCGCCCACTACAGTCGACGAGGATGTCGCTTCGCTCCCGGAAGAATTTCCCTTGCTGCGGAAGATCGAGCCGCAACTCAACGCATCAGTCCATCGCTTCAGTGTCACGCAGTTGATCAATTATCAGCGTTGCCCGCGGCAGTATTATTTCGATCGTGTGTTGCATTTGCCGTCTCCCGATCAAATGGCGGTATGGAACGATGCCGAGGCGCCGGAGCCACCGGCGAATTTGACGGCGACGCTGAAGGGCGCGGTCATTCACCGCTTTTGCGAAACATACGAGAAAAAGGACGACACGCGAGAATTGCTGCAAGAGAGCTTTGCTAACGTCTTGCGATCGCGGCAGGCAGAGCTTGGCGATCGCATGCTGGAGATTGACACCGAAGCAGCAATCGCCGAACTGTTGCCGCTGGCGGAAAATTATTTGACGAGCGCAGTCTTTAAACGCGTCGAGCAAGCGCGCGAATTGGCCGTTGGCGATTCTGCGGCGCAACCAAGCGGCAAAGTTGGTCTGTGGAGCGAGATGCCATTTCGCTTGCGACGACCGTTGGGCATTTTGACTGGCGCGATTGATAAGTTGCTCGTGCTGCCGGCCGCTAATGGTAAAGGTTTCGATATTGAGATTATCGATTTCAAGACAAATCGAATGAGACCGCAAACAACTGGTGGTCCGGCATCAACCTCTTCCCTGGGACCGCGGACGTCTCGTCTGCAAAGCGTTGCGGCAAACTCTCCGTTGAATGTAGCGAGAGAACGACGGGCGGGACGCCCGCGGTCCCAGTATGCAGTTGATCAGTTTGCTTTTGATTTTGAGCCAACGCCAGTTGACGCGGAGGTAGTTATCCCACCAACGTCTTTGGACGATCAGGTACGCAGTGCAGCGTCGGACTATCAACTGCAAATGCAGGCTTACGCGCTGGCAGTCAGCGATCTGCTGCCTGCGCTGGTTGCAAAAGGCGGGCTAATTAAAGTGACCCTGCACTTTTTGGATCCGAATGTTGAGTTTCATTTGCCGTCCGAGTTGCTTTCTCGTGACGCCTGCGCGCGTGCAATTGACGCAGCAATGATGGATATTGTTGCTTCGCATGAGCCGGCGGAATTTCCGCTGCGACCAGCACTGCATTGCCGCATCTGTAGCTTCCTGAGTATTTGTCGTGGCGGTCGCCAGTGGCTGCGGTCCAGAGTGAAGGGCCGAAGAGCTTTAGCCGCGGATTCACGCAGATGAGAACCTTAGCCGCGGATGAACGCGGATGAACGCAGATATGAAAAGGAATTTAAGACTTGCTGTTTCTTATTGCGCTCATGTTTTTATTCAGATCTGCGTTTATCCGCGTTCATCCGCGGCCAATGCCTGAGTTTCGATAGGAAAGCTTATGAACAAAACAGCCAGTCCCCAGGTCGGCGACGCGGCGCCTGACTTCACGCTTAACGATGGCGACAGTGAGAGTTGGCGTCTGGCCGATCAGCGCGGCACAGTTGTGGTGCTGCTGTTCTACCCCGGTGACGAGACGCCAATCTGTACGCGGCAGATGTGTTCCGTGCGAGATCGCTGGGAAGATTACGCCGCAACTGGCGCGGAAGTGGTTGGCATATCTACTGATTCAGTTGAGTCGCACCAGAAATTCGCCGAGCATCATGAGTTGCCTTTACGTCTGCTTTCGGATGCGAATGGCGAGGTAGCGAAGCTTTACGGCGCGCAGTCGTTAATTCCCGGGAAGGTGGCGCGGTCGGTTTTCGTGATTGATGCGCAAGGGAAGATTACTTATCGCGACGTGCGGCCGCTGGGTTTATTTAAACCGAAAGACGACACCACGATTACTGCGATTCGCGACGCGCAACAAACCAAATAATTAGCCGCAGATAAACGCGGATTCACGCGGATCAAAAAGAAAGTAAATTGCCAAGCGAACGTTCTTTTTCTTCATATCCGCGAAGATCTGCGTTTATCCGCGGCTAATTCTTGTCTGTAGCCAATCTATTGACCCGGCGCGGTCGTCGAACCTTTCGTAACTGGCGGCCCGAGTCTCACGATCCAAATGCCGCTGTTGACGTCGTTAAAATAGACCAGGCCGTTGTGCGGTTGCGCGCCCCAGGTGAATGGCAGGTTGGGACGAAAAGCATCCGGGTCGCCGTCCCACAGCCGGGCAATCTCGCGACCCTGGCGATATAGGTCACCCCTCAACTCACCCGACACATCCAGCACGCGCCCGCCCCCGGTGTAATAGCCCATGTAAAGAATGTCGTTCTCGACCCACATGTTGTGCGAGCCCGCTTCCGGAACGGCATACTCAGCCACTTTGCGGGGATGGTTAATGTCGGAAACATCGATGACGTGCATGACGCCGCGCACCGGAATGCGGTTGTGACTGAAAATATCAAAGCCCTGTGGCAACACTTCATCGCCAACAAACAAATAATTCTTGTAACGAAAA
>DATNOG010000172.1:0-4513 GCA_035601415.1 Pyrinomonadaceae bacterium
CAGCGGAACCGTGCAACCAGACTTGATTCCAGCACGTTGCCCAAGGGGATCAACTAAGTGGTCCAAGCCGCTGATGACGGGTTGGCGTGTGGTGAAAGCGCGCCCCCCAGGGTTCTCCTCCAGGTCGATGATTTCGCCTTCGACAAACGCATCTTCGTGCTCGGGAAATTCCAGAGCCGTGACTCGGAGTTTGTTGAGTCCTGGATCATGAAGGGCGAGACCAGCGAGGTCATGCGGCATCACGCGTCTAAGACAACCGGAGATGGCTGAAAGGAGTTCGCGCAAATTAAGATTTGAGACCAGGGTGTTGTTTATTTCTAAAAGTAGTTGGCAACGGTCACGCTCGTGCGCCAACTTCTGTTGATGACACTGCGCTTCGATGGCAACGGCTATTTGCGCCGCGAGTAGTCCTGCAAACTCGAGATCGAGATGATCGTAGACGCCGGCCTCATCGCTCCAGAAGTTAAGTACTCCCAATCGTTGGTTCGCGGTTGTCAAAGGAAAGCTGCAGATTGCTTTAATCGGATGGTCGAGTAGAGACTTCGCGAACGGGAAGCGATCTTCCAACGTGATGTCGTGAACGACAACCGGTTCCTGATGTTCCCAAACCCAACCGGCGATCGAACCTTCCATCGGGACTTCGGTGGGCGCTTGCCACTTGGTCGGCGCGCACGTTTCCAGAAAGTGGCACCGCATGATGTTGCGCGAACTATCGTGAAACATCACCGCGAGGGTGCGAAACTTGAAGAGCATCTGCAGTCGACAAGCGAGATCATGGAACAACTTCGTTAAGTCGCGATGTGACGCGATTGCTTTCGATAGCTCAAGCAAGGTGAGGTACTGCTCAGGCTTCAGCCCTTTGGCGGCGACTTGGTCAGTGGTCGTGGTCAAGCTAACCCTCTTAAATCAGAATTGCGTGATCCGGCTCTGGAGCCCAGGACGATTTTTCTGCGATGAGCCCCAATGAACAAAGAGCCAAATGTCGTCATAGAACCATCATATTTCACTTGGCGCGTATTTATTGTCTTAGGTCTCGAGTGAAAATGCCAGCGCCCGTTAGAAAAACTCCCTCAAGTAACTCTCGAATTCGCATTGGCTGATTCCTTTGCCCGTAAGCCAAGTGCGAGAATTCTCGAATATAGAGTAGTTGGCTTCATCCCAAGCAGTGCCGCGGCACCTTCTGAACCAGAAACTTTACCAGCCGTCTGATTTAATGCGGCAATGATGCTTTCACGTTCACGTATCTTCAACTCGTCGCGCGTGAGCAACGATGAAGTTTCCTCACTAACCTCGTCCTGGTGTCCAGGACGCGAGACAGGAACTCGGCCAAACTCGAGTGGTCCACCGTCTGAAAGAATTAATGCTCGCTCGATCGCGTTCTGCAATTCGCGGATGTTACCGGGCCAGTCATACCGGAGCAGAGTATTAACAAATGTCCCGGTTAGTTTGGGCACCGGCCGCTTCAGTCGATCCGCAGAGGTTCGGAGGAAGTACTCGGCAAGTAATGGGATGTCGTCGCGACGCTCGCGCAGGGGCGGGGTCTCGATAATGAAAACACCAAGACGATAGTAAAGGTCGGTTCGAAATCGGCCAGCTGAAATTTCCTGATCCACATTGCGATTACTTGCAGCAATAATTCTGACGTTGAGTTTGCGTGAATGCGTGTCGCCGAGACGCTCGACCTCCTGCTCCTGCAGAACACGCAACAGCTTTGGTTGCAAGCCCAGTGGTACTTCCGTAATCTCATCCAAAAACAACGTACCGTTGTTTGCCAACTCGAAACGGCCCGGCTTGTCTCGCTGAGCGCCGGTAAATGCGCCTTTGATATGTCCGAAGAACTCGCTCTCAAACAATGTCTCGGGAATCGCACCGCAGTTGACCGTCACTAATGACCTCGCACTTCGAAGACTTGATTCGTGAATTGCCCGCGCCACGAGCTCTTTGCCCGTTCCACTTTCGCCAGTGATCAGCACAGTTGCTTCTGTACCTGAAACCAGGTCGATTTGTCTCAGGACTTTCCGGAGCGCTGAACTGTCGCCGACTATGCCGTGGTGGTGCGTCTGATTGGGCGCTTCCGGTCTGATCTGATTTTCTGCCAGTGCCGTTTGGACTGCCTGTAGGAGCGACTCTGGATCGAACGGTTTGGTCAAGAATTCGAATGCACCCGCCTTCATTGCGCGCACAGACATCGGAATGTCGCCGTGACCGGTGATGAAAATAATTGGAATCTGAACATCTGCCTTGGCCAGTTCCTGCTGCAGATCAAGACCACTTAGTCCCGGTAGCTCTACATCAAGTACCAGGCAGCCGGGGGCATCCGCATGCTGGCTTGCCAGGAACTCCTGCGCCGAGACAAATGTCTGCACGCTTAGCCCCACGGATTGGATAAGATTTTGCAGACTCTCGCGGATTGACCTGTCGTCGTCAACTACAAAGACTGATGAATTCTGGTCATGCATGGCTTAACCTCCCAGGGAGTACGTCCGACCTTATCAAAAGCTGAAAGTCAGACTGTTGGTCTCACGAATGCTTTAGGGCCGCATCTATCGCATTGAGTAGTTCTTCCTCGCGGAACGGTTTATACAAATAATCCACCGCACCGGCTTCAAGGGCCCTGGCGCGCGCATCGCCGTCTGCGTGTGACGTAACGAAGATGATCGGGATTCGCCAGTTGGCTGCGACTATCCGACGCTGGAGCTCTAGTCCGTTCATGCCGGGCAGTCGCACATCGAGAATCAAACAAGCCGTATCGTACAGTTGATTCGAACTCAATGCGATGGTTCAGACGCTTCGATGGCGCGGTGCTGATCTTTCTTCTCGTGTTCGCAGCTTTCGTCAACGCGGGCAGCATGATGGAGTCAGTGCAACGGCAGGAGCAGACTTTGCAAATGACGCTTCACAGCGGCTCGTTCCACCTTATCCTCCTCGTCTCTTTTCTGTTTGCGTTGGTTGTGGTTCCGGCGTTGTTGGTCGCCGGCTCCGTTTCGCTGGCAAAGATCCTCAGCGGGCGACATATCAGATGGAGAGAGTCCGTGTCGACCTTCGCACAGGCTTTTGTGCCGCTGGGTTTCAGCATGTGGCTCGCACACTTCTCTTATCACCTGGTCAACGGCGCTCTGACAGCGGTCCCTGTCATTCAGCGCGCGGCAAAAAGTGCCGGATTGAGTATTCTCGGCAAACCGGACTGGTCGCTTTCTGCTTCGATGTCTAGTTTTGATTGGCTGCCGTCAGTGCAACTGTTGGTGCTGGGGCTTGGGTTTCTGTTCACACTTTACGTAGCCTGGCGTGTCGCGCGTGGCGTTCATCTTCAATTCGCGCGCACCGTTGGGCTGGTGGCCCCGTGGGCGGTGCTGGCGCTCGTGCTTTACTCGGCAGGAGTCTGGATCGTTTTTCAGCCGATGCAGATGCGCGGCATGATGATGGATGGAACCACTGAATGGTGTATGAGCAAATGAGCCGAGCAAAAAGCAAAGGCGCAATTGCGCACCATCTGGTGAATAGAGTGCTGCCACTAATCGTTTCGATTCTCACGATGGGCATTAGTATTCGAGCTGACGGCGGAAATGTCTTGTGGCAACGAACCATGGGCTCGATTACAGTCACTGCATTCACCACTCAGAGCCCGCTGCGGCCAGGCCCGGCAGACATCAGCTTTTTGGTTGAGAACAACGAGCAATCGCGACCTATTCTTGATGCACAGGTATTTGTCACGTTTCAGAGTGAAACAGGCGTAACCATGCGGACAGAAGCAACACACGCGCAGGCTCGCAACAAACTTCTTTATTGCACCCTGATCGATCTACCAAAGCCAGGCCATTGGAAAATGACTTTGCTCGTTGTGCACGCCGCGGAGCGGATTGAATTCGTAAGCGATCTCGCGGTCAGTGAACCTCAATCACCGCTCATCGCAAACTGGAAGTTTATGGCCTTTCCTTTCACGATCGCGATCCTGTTCATCTTTCAACAGCGTCTCGCTTGGAAGAGGGATGCTACTCATCGATGACTGATGAATGAGTGGTTATGGACTGTGCAAGATGAGGGGAAGATGAGGGACTTACGTGCTCGGACCAAGTCTGACGTAACTCTCGCCGCTACCACTGACGCAACAAAACGCAAATTATCGATATTTTCGCAACATGCAGGAAGATTGTGCCTCCCTCGCCTAATTAAACTTCAAATCGTGGACCCGAATCAGTTCCGCCAAGCCGAGGGCAACACATAACCCGGCGGCAATCCGAGCTAGGCGGTCACCAAAAGAAGAATGCTGGCTTTGAGATACATAATCGCGATTCTGGGTTTCCTAATAGTGACCATGACCCTGTGGGATGCGTTTGAGGTGATCATCCTACCCCGACGCGTTACGCGTCGCCTCAGGTTTGCTCGGCTTTTCTATCGCTTCACCTGGCGGTTGCGATCGATGGTCGCGGAATTAATCCCTCTCGACAGACCGCGCGAAAATTATTTGAGCTACTTTGGTCCGCTCTCACTGCTACTGCTGCTGACTGCATGGGTA
>DATNOG010000173.1:0-14635 GCA_035601415.1 Pyrinomonadaceae bacterium
TGCCTGTAAAAGTTTTGCTTCCGGAATTTTGTCGGTCCAACTGTGATGTGGTTGACTCTCACAGTATTCATCGCTCACGCCCTGCAGGTAAGGTGGCGCGCTCTTGCCCCAGAGTGTTGCCATATTTGCCGTTGCGCCGCCGCATGAAGCGCTGAAGTATGAGTCAACCACGCGATTGTCCGCGTCACGCAAAACCTCGCCGCTCGTTTCGGCGACTGCTTCTTTGATTCGCGCCGGCACATCCGAACCATCAGCCGCCCCCGGCGAATATCTTTGGCAATGTGTTGTAGTGCAAAAGTCATAACCATCCGCCGCGTGCCGGCCAAGGTTTTTGTAAATAAAAGTACGGCTGGCAATAGCGAGCGCTTTCAAAGCTTCCGGCTCAGTTTCAGTGCTGCCTTCAGCCGCGACCACACCGCGAACGTACTCCTCAACCGACATCGAGCGCACTGCGTTCTCGCGCACCACAAAAACTCGAACTGAAGCTGGTGATTGCGGATCGCCTGCTGCATTCCGTGACAAGGCGACGGGCGTTTGCGTATTGGTCGCTGCAACTTGAACCGGATCGGTGCGGGCAAACTCCGCGAAGATTGGCCGCGCAACTGCCGCTGCCTCGACGCCGTGTGCTCTTGCAAGAAAAACCAGCACGGCGAGTCCAACTTTGTCAGGAGCAGGCACGCCCGCGTCGTTACCGTCGTTGTTCGGGCGTGATACAAAACCCACGAACCAACCATGCGTGCGATAGCCATTGATTTCTGTTGCCGTGCCGGTCTTGCCAAAAATGTAGAGTGGCAGCGAATAGAGATTGGCAGACTCGGCAGTGCCATAACGAACCGCGCCCCGCATTCCCTTAACGATCAACTCGCGCTGTTCGTCATTGATTGTGACGTTGTTTTGAATTTCCGCAGCCGCGTTTGATTTTGCAGAAAGATGAGGCACAAAAACACGGCCGCCATTCACCAAAGCGGCGTACGCATTGATTAGTTGCAGCGGAGTAGTTTCAAGATACTCGCCTTCGCCCATGGCCGATTGCGGTTGCCAAACCGAGCGTTGCATTTTCCCCGGCGACTCGTTAGCAATGTTAATGGCGGTCTTTCTACCAAAACCAAAATCGTTCAGTGTTGTCGAGAAATCTATTTCCGAAAGCCGCTCGCCGAGCCTCCCAAAATAGTAATTGCATGAATAGGCAATTGCTTCAGTCGGATTCAGCGGCGGCAGGTCGAGCGGATGCGAACAAGTTGTATGAAACTTGCCGTGCGAATATTTTTCGTGGCACAGCGTGCGCGCGTCTTCGTCGATCAATCCGGCGCGCAGGGCTGCCAGGGCAGTGAACGGCTTGATTGTCGAGCCTGGCGGAAAACTTTCCTGAAAGGCGAGTTCCGAATTAATCACGGCACGAATCCGCCCTGTTTGCGGGTCCATGACGATAATCGCGCCACGTCGATCACCGAGCGCCAGAGTTGCGGCCTGTTGCAGACGCTGGTCTAACTGGTTGTCGTCAGCCGTGACTGATCCAGCATTCGACAAAGTGCTAACCCGCGCGATGGACCATGCTGAAGCCGCCAAAGCAAAAAACACTATGCCGGCTAGCAAAGCGCGGCGAGAGTGTCCGCCAGTCCACTCGTTCGTAGCGCGGTCAGCAAATGCGCGCCGTGCAAACATTAGGCTGCCTCGTTTGCAACCGGCTCCGGCGATTTGGGTGATTGGATATTAAGCAGTGCAATGGCTTTAACTGTTACGACCCAACCCAGAAGCGTGAGCGCGAAAACAGCGGCGAGGCGGATGGTGAGCAGAATAATTTCCAGCCATGCATGTTTGTTGGGCGTAGTGCGGAACAATAGAAAATAAGGAACCACCGCGAAAATCAAAAAGCCGGCGGCATATATCAATACCGACTGAGGCGCGAAAGCACGCGCAAGCAGTTGTCCAGTTTTCTTGATGGCCGCGATCAAGCCATCGCGCGCGGTGGCCAGCCACAAATGAATAGCGAAGAGGGGCAACACCAGACCGAGTGCCAAATATCTTACGGTGGAAAGTGCGGCGCCTTTCCAGTTGATTGGGGCGCGCGCCGCCTCATGCGTTCGTGACGACATTGCCATTGGATGAAGTTGCGTGGCGCCGTCGGGTGCGGCCGCAAGATGTGACTGATATTTCGCCAGCAGGTAAATCACGAGGACTGCCAGCGCAATAAGCGGCAACGTGATCACTATGAATTTCCACAAACCTGTCAGCGATCTTTTTGCCAGCAGGCCGGCGCTCACCGGTCCGGAGTCAGAAAACCCACTCGCAATCATCGCCTGAAGCACGAAGAAAAGGATGGGCGCCACCAGGGCAAGCGCAAAGGTCAAGGTCACTTGCGCGATGCTCGCTTCTCTGACCGCCACGAAAAAGTAGAGTGTGACCAGCAGCGCAACGTAAACAATCGCCACCAGCAAAAGCGCGGGCCAGTTTGCGAAAACTTTTCGCACCGCAGTCACTATCGATGAAAATGTTTCTATTAGCATCTTGTCCTCATTTGCGGAACCGCGAGCGGTAGCGACCGGATGCTACACGCAACTTTAGATCAGGCAATTTCAAAACATCCCGCCAAGGAAACTTGAGCTACAGCATCCGGTCGCTACCGCTCGCGGTTCTGCACTGCCTGGTGACTCCTGTATGCGCCGTCATTTGCGTTCCAGGAAATTCATTCGTCCCGATGCGGTGTTTGATTGCACGGCCGGGCGATACATCAGTTCAGCGCGCGCCGGCGCGATGCGAAATTGTCCCGGCACCTGTACGCGGATGGCGTACTGGAAAGTTGTGCTGCCGTCAAAGTAATCCAGGAAGAACACCGTGCGGTTATCGCGGAACTCGCGCGAGCTGTACAAATCCGACCAATCGTATCCCGAGGTGTAATCGAGATTCAGGTTGCCGACACTTTCCACTTGTTCGGCGCCCGAGGGAATAGGATCTTCCAGCATCAGGTGGCGTGCTTTTGTGCCGTTAAGTTTCAAACGCACCACCAGCATGTCACCGGAATGAATGTCGCCGCTCAGCGGATCGAGTTTCCATTTGAGTTTGCTGCCATCATCAACCAGGCGCAGGCGGAAGTATTCGCGAGTCACATTGAGATCGGCGGAACCTCGCGCGGGCACATCTTCCTCGCCGGTGTAGTAATCAAGCGACGAAGAAAAATAAAGCACGCCTTTGCCGCGCTTCACGATGCGCACATCGTTGGTGGCACTAACGTCCCCCGCCTTGCGATTGAGTGAAATAGTTTGTGAAGCCGCAACCGACGAAATGTGCTGCGTGATTACGTTCTCACCATTCAGGTAAACCTCGAAATCGTAATCGGGTGAAAGCTCACGACTAACTTTCAAATAGTCGATCAAACCAAAGATGGCGAAGGCGGTGTCCTTGGTCGATTCCCAGTAGTAGCTGTGGCGGCGGTCCGAAACCAGCCAGCGGGCTACGCGCGGCAGCAGATCACTGTTCGGCTTGATGCGCGCGAGGGCTTTCAGCGATAGTGCTGTAGCCTCGGTATCGTCTTCTTCAGCAAAGTCGAGCATTGCGCGACGCCGCGACTCCCAGTGTGCGGAATAATTATCGGCAGTGACTGTTCGTTCGATTTCCGCGGCAATGTCCTTTGCGCGCTTTTCGTCCTTCTTCAATTTGAGTGTCAGGGCCAGCAAGGCGCGGCCATAAGGTTGCAGGTTGCCGCGTTCGCCGAAGATTTTTTCAACCTGCTGGCTGTCAGCGCCGCCGCTTTCTTCCAGGGCATAGACCATGAATGAACGCGTTTCGAGGTCAATCGTCGTGCCGGCTTCTGTTCTTCCCGCCTCGACCATTTCTTTTAGCTTCTGGCGTCCACGGCTCAGCCTGTCCTCATTCACTTCATAGCCGGCGTTTTTTGCCAGTGTCAGACCATCAACGACGTATGCCGTCATGAAAGGATCGCTCTGGTCATCTTTCCACCAGCCCCAACCGCCGTCGTCGTGCTGATAAGCGTAAAGACGATCCGCGCCTTTCTGGACTTTCTTTTCCAGATCATTTGATCCGCGGATCGTTGAGGTCTTCACATCCTTCAGCGCTTTCGTCACGATCACATTCGGAAGAAAACTGGACATTGTTTGTTCGGTGCAGCCGTAGGGGTAGCTCGTCAAATAGTCGAGCGCGCCAAACAACGTACCGGCCACCGACGGCGCAACTTCAATACGCAGACTGCGCGCACGCGCATCAGCGTCTGTGGGCATGGTTAGCGAAAAAGTCTGGTCGGTGTTCTCATCCGAGAATGTTTCGCTCTCGTTTTTTACCTGATGCAGCCCGCGCGGCACGACCGGCAGCGGCAGTTCAACTGCATCCGATTCAGTATCGGTGAGGGCCTTTGCCAGCAGTTTGATTTCACCGACATTGGGCGCGGTGATTTGCCAGTCAATACGCTGCTCGCCCTGTTTGCTGATGGTCACGGTTTTGGTGGCTGCATTTTGCAATTGCGCGCCGCTGACTTCGAGCGAGATCTGGGTTGACTTGTCGGCGTTCAAATAATTGTGAACGATGCCGGACAAGGTGACGGTATCGCCTTGCGTGACGAATCGTGGCGTCTCCAGTCGCATGATTACGTCTTTGCGCGCGACCACTTTGTATTTCGTGGCGCCGACTTTCGTGTCGGCAGTTACACCACGCGCGGTGGCGCGCCAGGTGGTTAAGTTGTCAGGCAGCGTGACCTTCACAGTCGCTTTGCCGTCAGGGCCGGTGATCACGTCCGGCTGCCAGAATGCTGTGTCCTTAAAATTTCTTCTGATTGTTGGTTGGACCAACTCGCCTTCATTCTTGAAGTCAGCAAGCTGGTAGGTTGGCTTGTTGCGCGCGAAGTAGAGCGGTTTGTCGCCGGCGAAGCCCGTGAACGAATAGGCGATCGACAGATGCGTCTCGACCGTGTTGTAGCGCATGCCGTAAAACTCATTCTTGATGTTGCCGGCAAAATCGGGAGCAACACTGTAGATGGCTTCATCCACCACGCCGAGACTCACTTCCGCTCCGGATACCGGCGCACCATCGGCATTGCGCGCAAGGATCGTGTATGACGCTGCCTCGCGCGGCTTGTACTCCTTTTTGTTCGAGATGATTTCGAGGTTCAGCATCTTGTCCCGCGCGGGCACGACAAGCCGCTGGTCGCTGGTGAACATGTCGCCGTTCTTGACGTAGGAGACGTTTAGAAAAACGTTGGGCGCATAGCTGGCCCGGATGGGAATGTCGAGCACAATCGATCTTCCCGTGGAGTTCACGTGCTGAACATCCATCACGGTAGTCAATTCCGTACTAACCAAAAGATGAGCGTTGTCAGTCGGCAAGATGGCGAGCACATGCGCAGTTTCGCCGGCGCGATACGACTTCTTATCCGGAACGAGCTTGATGGAATTGTAATCTTCACTGTAGTACGACGAATCAGTCCAGGAATACTGCCGATCAGTCACCCATAAATAACCGCCGATTGAAGCAACCTTCTTCCCCGACTCGTCGATGATGGTCTTGATGGAGAGGTTTCCATCTTCAGTGGTGGTGTAATCGTAGCTCGCCTGGCCCTGTGAATCGGTTTGCACTTCGCCCGAGGCAATCTCGCGTTCGTGCATTTCATACGCGGGGTACGAATACTCTTCGTCCTCTTTCTTTTCTTTCCTGGTCCAGGTGCGTTCGACAAACTTGAGTTGTACTTTGGCAGAAACGGGTCGGCCTTCGTAATCGCTGGTAGTGACTCGAATCTTGGCGACGTCGCCTTTATTGTAAACGTAGCGATCTGGGTCTGCGTTTGCGACCACGCTGCCGCGCGTGGCCACGAAACTGGCGCTGCCATCAATGGTGCGTCGCGCCGAATCAGTTACCTGGGCTTCGAGCCGGTAGCTGTAATCGTTCGTATCGTTCTCGTCGGTTGCCGGTATATCAAACTCAACACTCAGATGACCTCGTGCGTCCAGCGTGCCATCGCTTTCCTGGACCATGTCGTTGCCGCCGCCGTAAGAAGACGAATATTCATCTTCCTGATCTGGGGCGTCGCCAGTGTCTTCGCTGTTGTCTTCACCAAAATACCAGGGGTAATAGTGCGAACGATAGATGTAATAGTGGACGTCGGCATTTGCTACCGGCGAGCCAAAGAAATACTTAGCATCGACCGAGAAGTTTGTTTTCTGTCCAGCCTGAATGAATTTTCCGGGTGCTGAAACCGTTACCTTATATTCCGGCTTTTTATATTCGGCCACTTCGAAACTTCCGTTTGCATTCCCGCCTTCAATTTCAGCCGCAATCTGGTACGTGCCCAGCGGCGCGGACTCCGCAATCTCCATTTCACCATTGAAAGTGCCGCGTGCAGAGAGCGGCAGTTCTTTAGTGAACACATTCGCGCTGTTTGAATCAGTAACTGTGACGTTGACAGTGCTGTCGCCTACTGGTTTGTAAACGCCCGTTGGATCGATCGCGCGCACGATTCCTTTGAATGAAACTTTATGCGTCGGTCTGTACACCGGACGGTCCGTGTAGATGTACCCCTTGACGTTCTCAGAGTTTTCTTCGCCTTCGTAACCGCTAAAGAACAGCGATCCGAGATCCGAAATCGCAAAGTTACCACTCTGTTTTGCGAGTATCAGGTAGGAATTGGATTGAGTGTCCTCCTCGGCCGCAGGCGCATCAGCCGCTTCATCGCCCTCTGCCGGCTTTGGTTTCTCGACCTTCGTGCGCAGCACGCCCTGGCTGTCGGTGGTTCCGGTGGCGACCACTTTCTTTTCTTTTATGATCTCGACCTGCGCGCCTGGCCGTGGCTCGCCAGTCTTGCGATCGACTGTGTAGACCAGCATCTCGCCGTCGCGCGCGGTCTTATCGAGCATCGTCAAATCGGTGACCACCACGACCGTGTACGCGCGCAAGTCGTTGGCTACAGCTTCAACCAGATAGACGCCGGGAGCGCGCTTGCCCAGCGGTATCATGCGCTGGTCATACTCATTCTCGAGTGGCGGCAAGGGCTCGCGCCAACTGCTGACGAGCAAATCAGGATTTAATAGCGGCACGCGTGCATAATCGGAGACATTCAAAGGCGTGCGCACAACTTCTTTCTCAGCGCGAAACTTTTGATTAAAAGCCTCGCGCGAGTCGTGTTGCAGTTGTCCGCGCACGAAAGTCTTGATACCCGTGTAGGCCCAACGCTTGAAATTACGCACGCGTTCAAGAAACGATTTGCGATGTGACACTGAGCTGGCTACCTGTTCCTGCTCGTTTTCACCTACCTGATGCGGGTTTTTCAGATCAGTAAAAAATTTGCTCGGGTCCTTTACTTGATAGACACGAAAGTCGAGATGGTCCACTGCCTGATAGTCAACCCAAAGTCGCGCGTTGTCGTTCGTTCCATAAGTGCGATGCGTCGAAAGCGAGAAGAAGGGTTTACTGGAAAGCGGCCGCTCACCTTCCTCGCTGGGCGTCGTCGCCGTGGCGCCTGCTTTTGCCCGAGAGCGTAAGGTTGCAATCGTCAGCGCACCGGCAATCGCTATGACGTAAACCAGCGAAGTAATCACGATGCGATAAGAACGAGAATTCGTGTCTAACACGGCTAAGCCTCCTTTGGGCTAGTCGAGAATTTTAAGACGATAGAAGCCGAGGAAGTTGGGATTGCTTTCAACCGGCCGCCAGCGTTTGTTGGGATGGTGATCGAGCACTGAAAGCTCAACCTTCTTTACGGTTCCTTCGTCAGTCGGCGACGCGCCGGTGTGATAAACAACCCAATCATTTGCCTGCTCGTTACTGAGTTTTGCCGCACCGAGAAAAATCATCACGTGATAGGGAAACTCTTGCACCCAGGGTTGATAGAAGAAAAGCAGATCACCCGGCTCGGCATTGTGGCGATCGCGACTGATGAATTTGACGTTGAAGTTCTTGAGCGTGCGCGCGTCGGCAAAGTCGGAGAAGGTGCCAGTGGATAAGTCGCCATCTTTGTAGACGCCAAAGCTGGTGCGAAAAAGTTTTTCGCCAAGTGGTCCTTGCTCGAGAGAGTACTTACCCACGTCTGGCGCGACCGCCTGATAGCCTGGTCCCATTTTTTGAAACCACGTCCGGTCATGACGGCGCAGTGCTTCACGCCAGGCGAACCGCACCAGGCCGGCACAGTCGCGCTGTTCCGCGTTCCATTGGTCGTTCAGATGGTAAAACTGGCTTTCGGCAATCAGCGTAAACCACTGCCGGAAATTTTCGCGATCCATGAAACTTTGGAGTTCTGCCGCGTCTGGAAGGCCGTCGTTGTCTGAGTCAAGGGAGGCGTGGGCCAGTGGCGAAGTTGTGGCGGAAGATTTGGATGAGGGTGCCGCCCCAGAGACAGCGGCGCTTTTGCGGTTCCTGCCGAGCACGAAGTAGGAAACCGAAAGGACCAGCGCGAACCAAAGGATTAATGCGAATGTAATTTGTCGACGCTTCAGGAACGCGAGCATGGGGGAATTATCGATTCTGGATCGAACGTCAACGAGGCGGCGCTAATCAGTCGGGCGCCATGTTAACACGTCCGGCCGCGGCGCTTGCCACTGAATACGCTGCTGTGGAAATCCACAGTTGACTATTACCGGCTGAACAACTCAAAACGTAAATAGACTTCCCTGGTCGGCGAGGCTGGTTTCTCCATATTACTCGTTTTTCTTGACCTGAAATAGTGGAAAAGAGTATTGCAAAAAGCCGCAAGCGAAGTTAGATTGTTGGGGCAATCATATATATCAAGATATAGTCGCCCGAAGATATTGGCGACATTTCGTTGGCAAAAGATTCTTGCGGAGGGTAATGAAGTGCCGATTGGAACATGTCCCGAGTGCGATGCGGATGTCCACGTAGATACGGACACAGATAAAGGCGAACTCGTTTCGTGTGAGGAATGCGGTACGGATCTGGAAGTAGTCGGGTTGGATCCTGTAGAGCTCGACATGGTCGAAGAAGAGGATTTGGACGATGACGAGGATGAAGACGAGTTCTGAAGGGAAGTAGGCAGAAGGCAGTAGGCAGAAAGCCCGCATCTTCCGTTGCGGTTTGTTTTCTGCCTACTGCTTTCTGCCTACTTTTTAGCGGTCTGGAATCCCGGACGACTTTGGTTCAGCATTACCCCGTTCGGACCTTCGACTCTGATAATGTGAAATCGGCCATCATGCCGTTTTTCTTCGGGCGGATAAAACGCGAGCACGTAAGCCGACGTTACTTCCTCTGCCAGGGCGCGAAACAGCGCTTCGTAATTCTTTTCCTCAGCGTAGACACTCCTCCCACCACTCAATTCAGCTAATCCACTAACATCGAGCGGCGTCGGTAGCGGATTTTGGGCCGCGACCGGCATTACCCGCGAATAAGAAGGAAGCGTGACTACATAGATACTTGCTTCGGCGGCATTTGCGCGTTCGATGACGGTCGGCGCCGAAACTGTGTCGCCAACCGGAAAGCCGTCGGTCACAACCAACACCGCGCGTTTTATCAAACGCCCTTCACGCGTGCGTGGTGCATGACGTACCAGCATGCGTATAGCGTCGTCAACGGCATCGTAAGTATGGGTTGATAATCCGTTTGGTTCTCGCGCGAGACGTTCGATGGCGCGGTCGAGTTTGTCCGCTTCGGAAGTAAACTTCTGCACGGTTTTCACGTTCATGCCAAACGACATCACCGCGTAAAGCGCAGGATGGTCTGACAACTGTTGGGAAAACGCATTGAGCGCGCGTCGCAGCCGATTCATTTCTTCCGCGGTCATGCTGCCCGAAATGTCGAGCGCAAATACCATCGCCAATGGGCGTGGCTCGCCGCTTCGCCTCTCAACCTGGAAAAAAGCGAGCGGCTGTTCGATTCCGTCAACGTAAACTTTGAAATCTTCCTGCCGCAGATTTCGCAGCGGGCGACCCTCGGAATCGTTTGCCCTTACATCGACTGAGACAAGATCGGTGTCAATCTTTAGAACTTCATCCGGCGTCTGTTCATTTTTCGGAAATACCTGACGCGGTCGAACGGCTTTTGGATCGGATTGCTGCGCCCGGCATGGGAACACAATTGCGAGGGTCGCAAGCAGGAAAAGCGACAGAATGCGGGATTTGCTGGATTGGTAAAACTGAAGCATTCGCGGCCTTGTCCGGCACGAGCTTGGACCGGATTATACGAGCGCTGTTAACACCGCGCCAAGCGATTCAAGCTTACATGTTTATTACGTTACCGCTGGCAACAAGTTCATATTGAACAAGCATCAACCATACGTTCCCAACATCGGCTGGCGGCGCGGGCAGTGTTATTATTAAGACATGCAACAAATCCGATCGTATCTCATCCTTCTCTGCATTGTAATGATCGCCGCCGTACAGGTGGTCGCGCAGGATAAGTCAACCGGCGGATTCAAAGGCAAAGTTCGTGTTGAAGTAGGAACGCCGGCAGGCGTTACTGTTGTTGTCAGACAAGGAGAGCGCGAAGTCGGGCGCGTGGTTACTGACAAGGGCGGAGAGTTTGCGGTCAACCGGCTCAAACCCGGGCTGTATGGTGTCACACTTCGCAAAGCAGGCTTAAGTGTCGGCTCTATCGAAAACATTGAAGTCAAAGCAGGCAAGACGCGTTCGTTGGGCGATCGCCTGATACTAACCATCGATGAAGGCTCGATCGCCTTCATTCGTGGCAGCGTTTTTGATCCTACCGGCCGCAGTGTTCCCAACGTACGCGTTGAACTCGCGAGAATAGAAGCTGACGGCAATGTAAAGAAAATTGATGGCCGAGTTACCAATGAGATCGGCTCATTTGTCTTCCGTCTCACTCCGAACGTTGCGAAGTATCGTGTCACGGCCATAGCAAAGGATTCCGACGCAGTCAGCAAAGATGTTGAGGTTGATGGCGCTGCGGTGTATCGCGTTGCGCTGACGCTCAAGCCGAAATAAGTAAATCGTAAATGGTAAATAGTTGGTGATAACCCTTGGGAGGTGCCATGCTGTCCGGGGAGACTTTTTCCATTTACGATTTACGATTCACGATTCACCAGGGTGTTTTATGTTTGGTTCAGGATTTGAAGTTGCTATAGGATTACGGCAACTGCGACATGGAAGAACGTGAAGAGTTTCTGACGGCTCGTCAGCTTGCTAAAGTATTGCAGGTTAGCGAGTCAACTGTCCGGCGCCTGGCCCGCAAGCGCCGCATTCCCTCGGTGCGCGTGACGCCGCATATCATTCGTTTCCACCTGGATGCGGTGCGCGAGGCGCTGGAAGTGCCGCGCTCACGAATCCGGCACGGCGAATATGAAGAGCCAGTCGACGATGCCCAGCTTTCGTTTGACGACTTGACCTTAGGGGGAATTGCGCAAGGCGCGGGACGTTAGGGCGTGGGGATTTAGTTTCGATGCCAGGACAGAACAAACAAACTAACTGCCATCCAACAGCCTACCTCTTAAACCCTACAAATTCCACCCACTTATCATTTTGCTTTACGTAGACGCGCGGCGGGCGAATGGGAAACTTGCGAGCGAAGCTGGGATTGCTTTTGAGAAATCGCTGAATCGTTCCGTTGTCACCCGTGGCAACGTGCCATTTACCATCTTCACGCACCAGGTACTGTTGCACCACGATCTTCCCTTCGGCTGGAAACGGCTGACTAATGCGGCCAAAAAGTTCAGTATCGACCACCGCGAGATCCCCGGCCACGCGAACTTTCCCAATTCCAATCCGATCGAGCACGTAACGATCCTGCGCTCGCTGGAGCGCGCTGATGAAACGCGGCTTCGACATGCGGGTCCGCGTGGACGAGGGCAGGGAATCGTAGACAGAACTGTAATCATGAGATTGCAACTGCGAAAAGACTTGCTGGACGACGGCGCGCACTGCGGATTCTTCTGACGACTGCGCAACCATCGGGGCTGATGCAATCATAAGCACTACTGTTGCGGCAAACGGCGCTCGGTACCAGCGATTGAAGTTAGTTTTCATTGGAATCTTCCCCCTTGCTTTCTTCCAAATCAGCCGTCGCGATCACTTCTTTCATTTGCGCGCGGTAGTTAAGAAACCAAAAAATCATACCAAGTGCCGCGACGACAAACGCGGTATTGAAATCTCGTCGCAGCATGTAAAAAGCAGCTACTACGATGCAAATGCCGGCAACAATCATCCAAAACAGTTTCATCAGTCACCCGGCTTCATTTCACCGTCACTGGAATTCGCAGCTCAACCTGGCCCGGCGGATAGCACACTTGATCGTCGCAGGCTTGCACGCGCAGTTGCGCGGCAACTGAATGCTCGCCCTTGCTGGCTGCGGTGTCTGCCTTAATTGTCGCCTTTATTTCAGTCTCACCTTCATAGACGGCCAGCGGCTTATCAGCGAAGGCGAATTTCCTTGTGAGTGGCGACGGGTAGGTAACAGACGTCGCAGAAATCCCATCGCTCGCAGTAGCGTCCAATTGTGTGGGCCTCAAATAAGAATACGTCGGCGGATTGGCGTTGACGTGGTAGCCGCTCTGGATTTTCAACTGCACGATAAGCTGAGCGGTTCCGCCCGCTTTAACTTCCACGGGCTGCGGCGTTGCTTTCACGACATCGACGGAAGCTATTCTTTTTGGTTCGTTCGTTTCAACCGGCGAAGAGGCCGCCTGCGGTGGCGGGTTGGGCGGTTGTTTCGCACATGCGGCCAGCACGCACAAAACGGAAAGAGCCAGCAAACTTTTGAAGAACATTACCCAGCGGCCTCTTTCTTTGCTTCGGGACGCTTGATGCCAAACTTTTCCAGCCGATATTGCAAGGTGCGGAAGGTCAGACCGAGAAGCTTGGCTGACTTCGTTATGTTGTAGTCCGTCTGCTCCATCGCCTGCATGATCAGATCGCGTTCGACGTCCTCGAAACTGATTCCCTCGGGCGGCAGCTTGAATGCGCCTTCAGCAATCGGCCGAGACTCCTGTCGCACTTCGAGGGGCAGATCGTCGACGGTGATTTGATCGCCCTCGCAAAGTAGAATCGCGCGTTCGATTGCCGACTCGAGCTGGCGCACGTTGCCGGGCCAACTGTAGTCGATCAAAAGCTTGCGCGTCTCCGCAGTCAGTCCGCGCACCAATCGTGACGTGTTGCGCGTGTGCTTCTTAACAAAGTAATCGATGAGCACCGGAATATCTTCGCGACGTTCGCGAAGCGGCGGCACATCAACTGACAAAACATTTATGCGGTAGTAAAGGTCGTCGCGGAATCTGCCGTCAGCAACCATCGCGCGCAAGTCGCGATTGGTGGCGGCAATCACCCGCACGTCAACACTGATTTCATGCGTGCCACCGACGCGTCTTATTTTTCGTTCCTGCAAAGCGCGCAACAGTTTTGCCTGCATGGCGACGTCGAGCTCCGCAATCTCGTCCAGAAACAGCGTGCCTCGATCCGCTATTTCGAACAGTCCTTTTTTCTCGGCATGCGCGCCGGTGAACGACCCTTTCTCGTGACCGAACAACTCTGATTCGAGCAGGTTCTCGTTAATCGCAGCGCAGTTGACCGCTTGAAACATGTCCTGCGCGCGCGGCGACTGGTTATGAATCGCGCGCGCAATCAATTCTTTGCCCGTGCCCGATTCCCCGCGAATCAAAACCGTCGAATTCGAGCGCGCCACTTTCAGGATCATGCGCTTAACTGACTCCATCTTGGGCGATGCCGAAACAATCTCGGTGTCGAGCGCGTCCAGCCGCTGTAGCGCCCGATTGATTGTTTCCAGCAATGCGGTCTTGTCGTAGGGCTTTTCCAGATAGTCGAACGCGCCGCGTCGTAAGGCCTCTTTTGCTGAGTCGATAGAACCATGCGCCGTTAAGAGAAGTACGATTATCGAGGAGTCGAGCGCCAGCAAATGCTGCAACAACTCGATGCCGTCCATCCCGGTCATCTTCAGATCCGTTAGCGCCAGATCAAATCGCTTTTCTTTGGCAAACTTGATCGCAGCCTCGCCTGAAGAAGCGGTGGTAACGTCATATCCCTCGCCCGACAGGATCATCTCGAGTATTTCGCGTTGCGATTTTTCGTCGTCAACTACCAGTATAGTTTTGCGCGCCATAGTATCTAAAGGATGAAGGATGAATGATGAAGGATGAACAAGCTTCCGCCTTCATCCTTCATCTTTCTGCCTTTTCCGTCCCTCCTCCGTCGTCTGCTCTTGCCGGCAGAATAATTGTAAAAGTCGTGCCGCTATCCAGTTTCGAACTTACTGTGATTGAACCGCCATGATCGTCGATTGCCTTTTTGACAATAGCAAGGCCGAGACCCGTACCCGTGTCTTTCGTCGAATAGTATGGCTCAAATATTTTGGCGATGTCTTCCGGGGCAATGCCTCTTCCCGTGTCGATAACTTCAATACGTACGCGATCCGGCGATTCCACCGTCAAGGCAATCTGAACCTTTCCACCCTGGCTGTCGATCGCTTCGACACTATTAAGTAGCAGATTGGTAAAGACCGAGTGTAAAGAATCTTTGTCGGCGACGACGTGAGGCACATCGCCGTGCTGAATCACGCTTGTCTCAATGCCATTCTCCGCTGCGTTAGCTGAAATCACTCGCAATGCGTCTTGGGCTTCAGACCGAAGATCTAGCGATTGCAGCTCGAGCGCCGAAGGCCGCGAATACTTGAGAAAATCTGTAATGTGGCGATTGATCCGCCCGACTTCCGACTTTAATTGCAGGGC
>DATNOG010000174.1:0-25742 GCA_035601415.1 Pyrinomonadaceae bacterium
TTCTCAAGCCAGTACTGCTCAAACTGCGGATAGCCGTAGATGAGCTGATAAATTCCGTAGAGCGAAGAAACTATGCCGAGCACCACGATGGCCTGAAAGGCAATGCGAATGAAGCGTGGGTTGACTGCCTGGCCAAAATAAAACCAGCAAACGGGCACGAGGATCAGCATTGCGCCGGACAAACCAATCATCATCCCGCCTTGCAATGGATTGAAAATTTGCAGGAAGAAGATGGCCGCGAGAATTGAAACTGAGCTGGCCAGTGGCGTGGCGCGAACGATGTTCAACCGATATCGTTGCAGCATGAGACCAAGCGCCATCAGGGCGACGATTGGTGTCAGCACGTGAATCGGATCGAATTGCGAGTAGTCAACGATGAAATACTCGGCTCGCCGGATGAAGCCGCGGAATGGCTCGAACAAAATCATCGCCAGCAAGCCCGCTTCAAGACTGAGCGCAAGCGGCAAGGCCATTAGGAAAAGCAGCGCGCCGAGAATCCAGCCACGCAGAATTTGTCCGCCGCCGATGATGGCCAGGATTGTGAACGCGCAGATGGCCTGGATAGGCGCCAGCCAAACGATTGGCGAGCGGCGCGATACTGTGATTTCCGGATAGACTGCGCTCATTTCAATCTCTGACTTCTGACCTCTGACCTCTGACTTCTTCAGATTTCAGATTTCAGATTTCAAATTCCAGATTCCAAACCTCAGGCGTCAAGGTTTTGCGCCGCCGGCATTCCTATGCGCCACAACGATCGGAGCTGCGTTAGCGGCAGGTCGCTGGTGCGCGGCTTTAAGTAACTCCACATGCTGCGTTCGCGCTGGCGCATCAGCGCAATAAACGCGACTATCATCAGCACGCTATAACCAAGCAACGACGCTATTGCCGCGCCGGCAATTCCATAGCGTGGCAACAAAGTGAGCAAAGCGACTACGGTGATCGCAGCGGAAGAAACGCGAGCGATGGTGCTGAGACCCGGGTGTCCAAAACCGTTAAGCCCGCTGATTGCAATCCCCCCAGCCGTCAGCACAACCGAAGCAACCAACAGGATGCGAAACGTTCCACCCGCGGCGCTGAAGCTTGGGCCATAGACAATTCGCAAAATATGCGGCGCGGCCAGCCACAGCGGAACCAACACAATCAAGTGTGTGTAAACAGTCAGTCGCAGGCTGCGCGCAAGCAGATTGTCCGCGCGGTCACCGTGTTTGGCCGCTGCGACCTCGGGCATAACAGCGTCGGCAACCGAGCCGGCCAGGATGGCAGTAATTTCCGAAAGACGAACGGCGACAAAATAGAGGCCGATGGCAGTGCTCGAGGCGAGTCCGCCAAGCAGCAGTTGGTCCATGCGCAGCGTGGCAAAATCCGCTACCGTGCCGGGATAACCGCGCATGCCGTAATGCAGCGCATTGCGCCACTGCAACCAGCTCGGTTGCCAGCGCGGACGCAACTGATGCCAGACCGCAAACAGCGAGAGGAACATAGCCGCGAATTGTCCTGCCATCGCTGAAAACGCAGCGGTCTCGACTGTCAAATGGTTGAACAACCAAAGCACGAGATACGACGCGGCCTGAACTACGAAAGTGATCAATCGTGAAGTTCCCGACCAGCCAAATCGTCGCGACCCTTCAAGCAAGCCGATCATCAAAAACTGAACCAGCGCGGCGGGGATGTTCAGCAGGTAAATACGCACCAGGCGCATTACTTCCGGGCTGCGCTGTCCAACCAAATGAGGAATGATGAGTTCAGCGAACGCGAGTGAACCCAGACCAACCACCAGCGAAAACAGCAACGCGTTCGAGAAAAGCATGGAAACGCATGCCGGATCTTTTGCTGCCCAGTAGCGGTGCGCTTGCGTCAGGCCAAAGGTCGCCAACAACGCGCACACTGGCGGCCACAACATAACGATTAACAGATCGCCGCGGCCGGCCGGCCCCAGCGCCCACGCGCTGAGCAGGCTCGTCAACACGCCACACATCAGAGCTAGTGCGTTGGTGCTGAAAACCATCTTTATGTTTTTGGTGAACATTCGGGCTCAGGCCGCGCCTTCCGCCGTCAGGATGGCGGGAATTGTTCGCAACAAAATTTTGCAGTCGAGCGCGAGCGACCAGCGATCGATGTATTCGAGATCAAGCTGCATCCACTCTTCAAACGAAAGATTGCTGCGACCTGAGACTTGCCATAGACAAGTTAGTCCGGGCTTCACGCTGAAGCGTCGCTTTTGCCAGGCCACTTCCAATCCCATGACATCGCGCATTGGCAGCGGTCGTGGGCCAACCAGGCTCATATCGCCAAACAAGACATTGATTAGCTGCGGCAACTCGTCGATGCTCAACTTGCGCATGAGGCGGCCCACGCGCGTCATGCGCGGGTCGTTGCGAATCTTGAACACGGGGCCATCTTTTTCGTTGAGGTGCTCGAGTTCCTTCATGCGCGCTTCCGCGTCGCTGGCCATCGTTCTGAATTTGATCATGCGAAAGCGGCGCTTGTTGTAGCCCATGCGTTCCTGAACGAAGAATACTGATCCAGCCGAATCGATTTTGATGGCCACAGCAACGAGCAGAAACAGCGGCAGCAGCAAAAGCAAAAGCACCACGGAGCCGACAAAGTCGATTACGCGCTTGGCTTCGGTGCGCCAGCTAATCGAAGGCGCGCTGTGCAGCGAAACCAGCGGCGCCCCTTCGAATTCCCAGGCCCGCGAGCGCGCCAGTTTGTGCGGAAACAAATCGGAAAAGAGGTGCACCATGATTCCCTGCTCTTCCAGAACCGTGATCGCTGACTCAATGTGCGAGTACTGTGACTTGATCGGCAGAGTGATGAAGACCTCGTCAATTACTTCGTTAGCAATTACGCGCGGCAGGTCGGCGATACGGCCCAACCATGGCACATTGAACGTGGCGGGATCTTTCACGCGCCGCTCTTCGTCAACGTATCCCACCAGTCGATAACCGAAATCCGTGCGTTCAGAAACCTGTTTCGCGAGCCATTCGGCGCGTGGTCCATTTCCAATCAACAACAGCTTCTTGATGTTGAGGCCGCGCAGTCGCAGCCGGCGCAGGTTTAGGCGCAACAAGACACGCATGCCGCCAATCAACGCGATTGCGATCGCTGCCACGCAGAGTGTGGTTTTAAAGTTAACTGTCTTCCACTGGCCGATCTGCGCCACGATCAGCAGGGAAACCGAGGCGGCGAAAACTGCCCGTCCTATCTCTTTCATTTCGTCGGCGAAGGTGGTTAAGCGGTGTGAGCGGTAAAGGCCCTGCAGCTCAAAGGCGATGTACCAGACAACCAACAGCAGGCCCGCCAGCAGCGCGTTGCCGAGTTTTATTCTGGTGGAGAGAAAATCAAAGGCGTAGGCAGGTACGCTGGGCTCGGCGGACGGCGCATAGTTAATGACAATCGCGATCGCCAGCGCCGCCAGCATCAGCACCAGATCGCTCATCTTCAAAAAGAAGTTTGCCAGTTGTCCGTAACGGGCTGTCATAAGTGCAACGCAAAAACATCTCGGGAAATGGAGTTAGCGCATCAACGGATAAAGAAATGTCGTCATGCTGGCCAGCCTGACGTAACGCTCGATTTTGCTGATGCGATTTCGCGGCACGAGGATCATGTCGCCGGGTTGTAATGTCAGATCGTTTTCCAGGTCGCTGGTGCGCTTGAGAGTTTTGAAGTTAAGACTGCGCACTTCGGCGGTATCGGCATTGAGCTTGCGAAAGACCAGAATCTGTGACGACTTGGCACTGTCCTTGAAACCGCCGGCCAACAGCACCGCCTGAATTGCGGTCAGGTTTTCTCTCAATTCAAGTTTACCGGGCTGCACTACCTCGCCGGCGACCACCACGTAAGGTTTCTGAAACTCTTTCAGCACCACGGTCAGTTCAGGTGATTCGAGCCGGGTTCGCGCCCGCGCCAGAATCAGGTTGCGAACCTGCTCAAGGTTGCGGCCGGCAACTTTCAAATCTCCACCCATCTGCAACGAGATGTAACCGTCCGGCTGAACGCTGACAGTCTGATTAAATTCAGGTGTGTAACGATACTCGATGTCGAGCACGTCGCCGGAATGCAGCAGGTAACGATCTTCCGAACCGAAAGCAGTAAGCCTTGGACGCTGAGCGGGCGTCGGCTTTTGCGCGTACGCAACCAGGCCGGTGCTGATAGCAAGCAAAGCAATCACGAGAATTTTTCTGAGTGGCGTCATGAATTTTTACAGTCGCTGGTAAATCCAGTTAGGTACTGGGTACCGTCTTTGGTTGAGAACGAAGCCGAGAAAATTTCCCCCAGCGTTTTCGATCATTTGCTGGCTTCGCTTGATTTGCGCGCGACGAGTTTGCGCCGCCTTAACGATGACACTAGTGCCGTCAACCAACGGCGCCAGCGTCGTGGCATCGGCGGACGCTGCCAGCGAAGCACAATCAATCAGGACGTAATCAAAGTTCCAGCGCAAGGCCTTGATGCAGGCGATGCGATACTCTGGATTAGTGTCAAAATCACTTAAGCGTGAGCCGCGAGCCGTCACTGCGCGTGCCTTTGTTTGACCAGTCGCGATACTCAGCAGATTTTCTACTTCGGTTTCTTCACAATACCGCGCAACATAATTCGCATCGGCGAGGTAAAGCTCGCGCAAAGCGCCGGCGTCGATGCGCAACACGCGCTTGTTCGTTTGCAGGGCCAATTCCTTTGCTATCAAATCTACGACGTAGCTGACGCCTTCGGCCGGGGTCGCGGACGTAAAAGTGACCACGCGATTGCGCAACTTTCCATCGTCGCGAACCGCCTGAAACACCGTTTTGATTAACTCAAGATAGAAACCCAATTTGAATCGCCCTTGCCTTTGAAATCTCAGATATCAAATTTGAGATCGAAATGTATCTACTAATCTGCCCAGTCGAACTGCGGCTCGTGCGCGATCTTCGGTTGCGCCAGACGCGACGGTGATGGTTCGTCTCTACGAACGGTTTCCATAACCAACCTTCCGGCATTCTGCGGTAAGGACGCGAGCACCGGTCGCCCGATTAGCACTTCGAGCTCATGCGGCGTCAGCACGGTGTCGCGCATGAATTCCGCCACTACCACGCTTCCCAAACTCAGCAAAGCGCCAAGAAACAATCCGAGCAGCAGGTTCATCGGCCGGTTTGGGCGCACCGGTATGCTGGGCTGAATCGGCGCCTCGGCCACGGAAACATTGGTGATCTTGTTTTCGTCGAGCTCATCAGTGATACGCGCTTCTTCTTCCTTTTTCTGATAGAGCTGATAGTTATCATCGGCCTGCTTAACTTTGCGATTGAGATCTTCGTATTCGCCGGTTATGCCTTCGAGCCGGGACAACTGGTTTTCATATTGAGCCACCTGCGCAGCAAGCATCTCGAGCCGCCCCTCGGCGCCGGCCTGGTCCACACGGGCGCGGGCTTGTTCAGTCTCAAGTGTCTGCCGCAGGGGATTGAGATCGGTTGACTGCTCGGTGGCCGTCTCGCCGGTCGCTTTGTCCAGGGCGGCCCTGGTAGTTCTGATCTGCTGATCGACTTCCCTCACCAGGCGATCGTCGGCGCGAAACTTGGTGAGCAACTGCGTCCGCTTATTTTGCAGTTCTACGATCATTGTGTTCAGGTGCTCGGCTGAATATTGGTTTGGCAGCGCGCGGCTCTGCGTCACGATGCGCGGATGAACCTTCAGCAATTGCTGATCAAGCTTGGCGATTCGTTCGTTTAGCTCGTGAAGCGTAGCTTGGGTCTCCAACAAGCGCGATTTTGCGTCGGTGAGTTTCTGCACCGTCTGCTCTTTTTGTTGAGTCAGCGAAACGACATTCATCGACTGCTGAAAGCCCGAGAGCTGTTTCTGTGAATCGCGCAGTTGATCTTCGGATTGCGCGGCCTGGTTTTTGAAGAAATCGTAGGTGCCGGGCGGCCGGTGAAGCTTGAGATGCTTTTCAAGATAAAGATCCTGGACTTTCCGGAGCACTGCGGCGGCCATCTCGGGCGAACCGGAGGTGTACTTGACCTCGATTATGTTGGCTTTCTTGACGGGCGTGATCACCAGATCTTTTGCCAAACGCTGGCTGGCTTCTTCTACCTGCGCAGCCTGTGTTGCGGGAGCGGCACGGAGGCCGAGCATTACCGCAAGCGAGGCCCTCGGTTGGTACAAGCCACATTCACTAACCACTTGCTTCAACAGATCGTCGCTCGTCAACAATTCAATTTCGGAGTTGATTTGATTCTCGGAGACTTCATTTTCGAAGTATGTGCCCGCGGTTCCGGTCGTTCTTTCTGGAGTGATCGGCACGTCTGAGCGCGTGTTCTTGACCAGAATCTTCATCCGCGACTCATACTCGTTCGGCATCAGGAACGTCAGCACGGCGGTGCCGATGGCGACTGTCAAAAACGTCGTACAGATCAACGCCTTGTGGCGAAATAGGACGCCTACGATATCGCGCACAGAGAGTTGAGCGTGCTCCGGTTTGCTCGGGTTGAAATTGTTCATAAACAAAGTTCTGCAAATGATTTAAACGGGGAATGGGGGCTCACTTCCGCATTTTCTGGAAGTCGCTCGCGCGAGCAGCGTTAGCTTCAAAACCTGAGGATCAGGCAGTTTTTCGGCGATATTTTGCGTTATCTCGAGGCGGATTTTGATTCGAGGTATTGCGGCGAGTTGCTGAGCTTGACCATCAGGCCGAACTCAGTGCTGGTTTTTTCGCCGTTCGCTTCACCGGTCACAGACGTGAGCCGATAAGCTCCCGGATCCAAGGGAACAATTACGGTTCGGCCCAACCACGACGTGGTCCACGCGGCAAGTTTTGTCACACCGTTACAGCGGAACGCCAGTACGTAATCGTCGCCGCTCAACTGAGGGCCGGCGAGACGTTCGCCGAATCCACAGTTCAGCAGAAATCTGGTTAACGTTTGCGTAGCTCGATACGCCGGTTTCGGATCGTACGGGGGATCGCGTTGCGGATATTGCGGCGCGAAAACGGTTCCAAAGTGGTGTTCAATCTCGCTTGGATTGCGGCCATCATCGCGCCAGTCGTACCAGACTGAGAGTGCGATGCCCTGCGATTGATTTATCAAAATCTGGCGAGCCAATAGTGACGCTTGCTTTTCTTCACCTATGTTAAATGAGGCGGATGAATAACCCCACTCGCTGGAAATTACGGACACGCGTTTGTTAGCTGGCGCATACTTCTGGATCAACTTTCGCAGGCGCGCGTAATCGTCAACTACACTTTCGGGATCGGTCTTGCGGTAGGGATGGACCGAAACAGCGGACCAGTAATTCAGCAGACCCGCGCGCAAACACTCCTCAACGAACGGAAGATCAAATCCCCAAACGCCTGGTCCGATGATTTGTTCGTAAGGCGCCACCTGATGGATAGCCCTGCTGGTTTCCAGAGCCAGCTTCACGTAATCCGCAACGTTCGGCGCCGGGGTCCAGAAACCGGTGTTTGGTTCATTATAGATTTCCCAAACGATGCCGCGACCGCGGTAACGCTTTACTGCCGCCGCCGCCCAGTTTGCAAAAGCCTGCCGGCCTTCTTTGGTGAAAGGCGCGTGATCACCGTCGTAGAGCGTATTCGTATAGTCGAGGATAAACAGCGGCCGCAACTGATGTTCGTCCAACGCGCTCAACAAACGATCGTAGGCGGAAAAGTCATAAGTGCCCTTCTCGGTTTCCGTGCTTTGCCAAAGAAAATCCATTCGCACCCAGCGGAAGCCGGCCGCAGCTAACATCGCCAACTCGCCTGGCTTGGGATGGGTGAAATGAATATTGACGCCCAGCGCACCTGTTATGGCGGGCGCGGAATTGTCACTGGGCCATGGCGCCGTCGGGTGCGCACTTAGCGCGCAACTCGAAACAACCAAAGCAAGCAAACAGAGACAGACAAGTAATCGCATTACAAAAAAGAGTTTCGCTGGTGGCTCGTAGTAACAAGAAAACAGCGAATGTGAAGCCTTCTCCCAAACGATCTAAGCCACCCATGCCGTCGATTCGCAGGTAAAAACAAGATGGACAGCACGAACGTGGCAGACTCATCGCCTGCCAAGCCGCTTGATGCAATCTGTGTAATCTGCGTAATCTGTGGATTAGTTTTCAAACCGATCCTACTACTGAGACGATGTTATGACCTTCGCTTCAACCACTGACATCCGCGCAAACTTTCCTGCGCTCAAACGCCCGCACAACAACCACACAGTCGCCTATTTTGACGGCCCCGGTGGCACACAGGTTCCGCATCAGGTGGTCGAGGCGATGTCGGATTATCTCTATAATCACAACGCGAACACCCACTGGGCCTACCCGACCAGCGAAGAGACTGATGCTGCGATTGAAGCTGCGCGCCAAACTTGTGCGGACTTTCTGAATGCATCGCCGCAGGAGATCGCTTTCGGCGCCAACATGACCACGCTCACGTTTCATCTCGCGCGGGCGCTGGGAAAGCGGTTTGTTGCCGGCGACGAAATCGTGGTGACAGAATTGGATCATCATGCGAACGTCGCGCCCTGGCACTACCTGACGATAGAACGTGCGACCAAACTGAAAGCCGTGAAGATGGTTGCGCAGACGGGTCAGCTCGATTGGGAAAGTTTTGAACAGTCGCTAACGAAACGGACGAAGCTGGTTGCAATCGGCGCCGCTTCAAACGCGCTGGGAACAATTAACGACGTGAGGCGCGCAATCGAAATGGCGCGCTCTGTTGACGCACTGGTTTTTGTCGATGCCGTCCATTATGTGCCCCACGTGCTGGCAGATGTTCAGGCTTTAGACTGCGACTTTCTCGGCATGTCGGCATACAAGTTTTATGGTCCGCACGTCGGCGCGTTGTTTGGCAAACTCGCTTTGCTCGAATCGATCGACTTTCCGAAACTCATTCCCGCGCCTGATGTGGCGCCCGAAAATGTGGAGACGGGAACGCAGAATCAGGAAGGGATCGTAGGCGCGGGCGCGGCTATCGATTTCGTCGCCTGCCTCGCAAACGGAGATTCGCGGCGCGCTCGATTAGCAAGGGCTTATGATGAATTGCACCAGCGGAGTACTGCTCTGACACAAAGATTGTGGAAGGGACTGGCGTCGATAGATGGCGTTCGGCTTTATGGCCCTTCGCCTGATTTGCCGCGAACACCAACCGTTGCGTTCACGGTGGCTGGCGTAGCTCCAACTGAAGTCTCGCGCCGGCTTGCAGCGCGCGGATTATTTCTTTCGCACGGAGATTTTTACGCGGCCACTGTAGTTGAACGGTTGGGGCTCGGAGCAGAAGGCCTGGTGCGCGCGGGCTGTGCCTGCTATACGACAGAAAACGAAATCGATCGCTTGATTGCAGGTGTGGATGAAATCGCTTTGACCTAGTCCAAAGTCCAATGTCCAAAGTCCAATGTCTGCCCGTCCACTGGAACTTTGAACTTTGGACCTTGGACTTTGGACTTACTTTCGAACAGCATTGATAAAGTCTGCCAGCAATCCATACGCAGTGCTTTGCAGATTTGGCCGGTGCGACGTAATGGTGAGGCCCGGCATCATGTCGAGTTCAAAGTGAATCGCCAGCGAAGTACCCCGAACATTTCCCAGCGGTTCAAGTTGTCCAATTTGTTCTGGACGTACCACCGCTGAAATCTTTCCATCTTGCTGACGGCTTGCGCGCGCCACCAACTTATACGGCTTCCCTTCCGCGCGCGCCCGCTGCAATTGATTTGCGTTTAAGTCGCGAATTCCGTAGCGGGCCACTTCGGTTGGTTTCAATGGAACATTCATCAACACGTTGGCCAGCGCGCAAACCTTCACCGTCGCGTCCCAGCCATCAATATCGTGACTCGGATCAGTTTCTGTGACGCCTAACTCCTGGGCCGTTTTCAAACCTTCGTCAAACGTCCGCCCCGCCTCCATCGTCTCGATGATTACATTCGTAGTTGAACTGAAGATGCCGCTGAAGCTGCGGAGCTTCACCCCTGGAAGTGTTTCACGGAACAGTGAAAACACGGGTGCGCTGTCCAGCACGGCCGACTCGAAGAGAAACTGTTTGCCGCCGGCACGCGCTAATTCGTGCAGCTCCTGAAAGCCGTAAACCAGCACACCTTTATTCGCTGTGATTGCATGCGCACCTGATTGCAACACAGCCCGCAGATAGTCGATCGCAGGTTGTCCCGAATCGGGGTTCAGCGAAGTCGTTTCAAAGACAACGTCGGCTTTAGTGTCCTTAAGCCATTCGCTAATACCATTCGCAGAAGAACTAGTCGGAAGAGTCTGGCTTGCGGCCAAACCTGACGCGTCAAATCCGTCAGCATTTGCCTGCCAACCAATATTCCGGCTGGCAACGCCCGTTATTTGATATTCAATGCCGTACATTTCGCGCAGCTCGCCCGCTTTAGCTGCGAGCAAGCGGGCTAGCGCGCGGCCAACTTTTCCAAAACCGAGGAAACAAAGATTGTATTGTTTCATGCTTACTTGCCGGCTAAGAGCACGCTATACTGGAAGAAGAGTATCGACATGATTAACATGATGCACAAGATCGAAAACGTCATTCACCAATTTACTTCTCTCAGCCATCTTGTACATCCTGTCAACCCTGTCCTAATTTGTTTTTGACTCTTACGGCAATCTTGTTCATCTTGTAAATCCTGTCAGACAGCTTTCATGAAACAATATCACGATCTGCTGCGATCAATTCTGGAAAACGGACACGAGCATCACGATCGCACCGGCGTCGGTACAATTTCTCATTTCGGTTATCAAACGCGTTTTGATTTGCGCGCCGGCTTTCCCATTGTAACTACCAAGAAAATTCCCTTTCGCTGGGTGGCGGAAGAACTATTTTGGTTTCTGTCGGGCGACACCAACGAAGCCAATTTGCGAGCAAAAGGCGTCGATATCTGGGCTGAATGGGCCGATGAAGAACACACCGGCCGCTTCGATCGCGATGCCGGTGATCTTGGGCCGGTCTATGGTTACCTGTGGCGTTCTTTTGGCGGAGATTATCCGCGGCGAAATGGAGTGGACCAGATCGCAAAGTTGATTGAAGAGATCCGGCGGAACCCAAACTCGCGTCGTTTGATTGTTACTGGTTGGGATCCACGACAAGCCGACAATGTTGATTTGCCTCCCTGCCACACATTGTTTCAATTCAAAGTGGACGACGGATTACTGCATTGCCAACTTTATCAGCGCTCGGCTGACGCTTTCCTTGGAGTGCCTTTTAATATCAGTTCTTACGCTCTGCTGACGCACATGGTGGCGCATGCTACCGGCCTGGAAGCCGGCGAGTTCGTTTACACGCTTGGTGACTATCACATTTACAAAAATCACCTCGAGCAAGTTGAGACGTTGTTGTCGCGAGAGTTTTATCCCTTGCCTAAGCTTGAATTTCTTGATCCTGAAAACAAATTGAAGGGTCTCGAAGGTTTGCTGGCGATGCGCTACGAACATTTGAGTCTGGTAGGTTACCAGTCGCACGGAAAAATTGCCGCGGCCGTGGCGGTGTAGGACAGACATTCCTGTCTGTCCTGGCTTAGTAAGAAGAATTCCCGTCATGTCTGTCGCTATCTCAGGAGAAAGGGACAGAAAGAAATGTCTGTCCTACTTATGATCATTGGAATAGTTGCTGTAGATAGAAATGGCGCGATTGGCAAGGGCGGGAAACTGCCCTGGCATTACGCTGCCGATATGAAATTCTTCAAAAAGACGACCACCGGCAACGCCTGCGTGATGGGTTACAACACCTGGCTCACTCTAAAAAACCCGCTACCTAACCGGCTGAATATTGTTCTGAGCCGGCAAGCGGAAATCGCACCTCAGGATTCGCTCGTCGTGCTGCGCGACGTCGACTCAGTGCTGGCAATGGCTAAGGTTTTGAAAACCGAGCTGTTCGTAATTGGAGGAGCGCGGGTTTACGAATCGTTCCTGCCTTACATCGAGAAGTGGATTGTGACTGAGGTGCCTTTGATTGTTGACGGTGCTGATACGTTCGTGCCGGACGATTATCTCAACGGATTCGTCGTCGCAGACTCACAAAAGTTAGATGGAGATCTAACCGTGACTTCTTACGTCCGCCCGAAAGCCGCGTGATGAGGCGTCTAACGTATTAACTTGAAAGCGTGGGTCCATTCGTTACGCAGGAATCCGGGAATGCACCAGAGTATGGCCAAGGGCTCGATGGCGCGGGCTGCTTCCGCGGCGCCCATGTCCAAAGTTTCCCAGCCAAATTGATCGAGTATTTCACCCACCACTTTTTTTGCGGCCGCGTCGTTGCCGCAAATGAACATCGTCGGGCGTCCGCCCTCCAGCCGGGGATTCACCATCAAATCACTGCCAACTGAATTGAAGGCTTTGACAAAGCGCGCGTCTGCAAACTCCTGTTGCAGTTGTTCCAGCAACGATTCGTTTTGGTTAGTGAAGAAACTTAGCACGCCATTAACTGGCGGAGCGTCGGAGATCGGGTTTGTCGCGTCAACGACTGTTTTCCCAGCAAGGTGTTCGGCTCCCGCCAGGCCCAATGCCGCCGACGACGCTCGGCCGTTCACTGCTAAAACTATTAACTCACCAAATTGCGCTGTTTCGGCGAAACTACCAACGCGAGCTGCGGTATTGCGCGCTGCCCAATCCGCCAATTTCGCGGGGTCGCGCGTGCCAAGCATCACTTCATGACGGTGCTTAACGAACCCGTCTCCAAGAGCCTGGCCCACTTCGCCTGATCCAAGAATGCCAACTTTCATGCTTTAGCCTTATTAAATTTTTCAAAGTAGCTTGCTGATGTCGAAAAGCAAATTAACTCAACGGTCCGGTAGTATTCATTTTCAAATCCAACACGTCATGCCGGGTGATGATCCCCGTGATGCGACCATACTCCTCAACCAGCACCACTGGACTGGATTGCAATCGGCGGGTCACGTCGTTGGCACTGGCGTCAACATCGACTGTGGGAAAGCTTGCTTCCATCACTTCGCTGACAGGCGATTCCAGCAAATGCAGGTTGCGCACCACCTTTGCCAGCGCGCGATTTTCTCGCAGAGACCCAACCGGCCGGCCTTCTTCAAGCACGGGAAGGTGCGTCAATCCCAACTCATTCATCTTCGCAAGCGCATCCGACACCTTGTCTGCCGGCGAAACCCAGACCAGCGATCGCGGCGCATGATTGCCTTTGGTGCCGCTGATTAGTCCCGCAGTCATCTTTTGCGGCTCGAGCAAACGCTTCTCTTTCAACCATTCATCCGAATGGTGCTTAGTCAAATAATGCTCGCCTGTGTCGCAGATAATAAAGACAACCACGGCGTCTTCATCCAAATCCCGACCGACCTGGAGCGCGGCAGCAAGGTTGGTTCCGCTCGAACCACCACAGAAGATTCCTTCCACACGACCCAACTGGCGGGACATCTCAAACGAGTCGCGATCGGTGATGTTGATCACCTCATCTATGTATTTGATGTGCACATTCGGCGGCACAACTTCCTGGCCAATTCCTTCGACCAGGTATGGCGTCGTTTCTATGATCTTCCCAGTCTCTTTGTAAGTCTTGAAGATTGAGCCGAAGGGATCCGCACCCACAACTTTAATATTTGGATTCTTCTCTTTGAGAAAACGACCGGTGCCGGAGATGGTGCCGCCAGTGCCGATGCCGGCAACGAAGTGTGTAATCTTGCCTTCAGTCTGTTCCCAAATTTCAGGGCCAGTAGTGCGGTAGTGGGCCTCGGGATTCGCGGGATGAGAATACTGGTCGGGATAATAAGAGTTTGGCGTTTCTTTCGCAATTCGCTGTGCGGTTGAAACGTAGTGGTCTGGCGTGCCCGGCTTGGCTGAAACGGGCGTGATTACTACATCCGCACCCAGCGCTTTTAAATAGCGTGCCTTCTCGACCGACGCTTTATCGGTCATCACAAAGATACACTTGTATCCTTTGACGGCTGCGGCCAGCGCCAACCCGATTCCAGTATTGCCCGAAGTCGCTTCGACAATTGTTCCGCCCGGCTTCAGTTTACCTTCGCGTTCGGCTGACTCGATCATGGCCACGCCTATGCGGTCCTTGACTGAAAAACCCGGGTTCAGGTTTTCCATTTTTGCCAGGACGGTGGCCTTCAGCCCACGCGTCAGTCGATTTAACCTGACGAGCGGCGTGCGCCCGATAAGCGCAAGTACGTTGTCGTAGTAATGCATTCGAATCTCCGGCACAGTTGATTGGTCTATTTCTAGCAGAAACTCAACCTCCGGCGCTATTTGAGAAGCCAACCTTCACAGATTTTTTTCGCCATCAATTCGCCGGCAACGCGGTTGCCAGTGACATTCCAATGTCCGTTGCCAATGTTTTTGTCAAACCCGTGCAGGAAAACGTTGTTGTGTTCCGCAAACTGCTGTAACTCAGGAGCAAGAGTAATCACCGGAATGTTCTCGCGCTCGCACAGCGCTCTAAGGCGATTGTCGGGATAAAGCAAGTCGGTAGCACCGAGGCGTATTTTCAGGGCTTCGCGTTGACTTGGACTGGGAAGAACCTGCGGACCATTGCTCAGCGTAACCAGCAAAAACTTCGCCCCTCGTGCTCGAACCTCGTTACGCATTTCTGTTATCAGGCTTTCTGTAACGCGCCAGGCATTATCCCAAACCTCCATCTGTGGTTCGCGGTAGATAAGGTTGTCGGCGCCCAATTCTTCCGCATCCGCCGTGCCATTGGCGACATTAGGTTTTTGATCCGGCGAAGCTGTGGGCGCTGCCGCCGGCTCACGCCGCGACCAGCGCGCACGCCAGGACGCGCTCACAATCTTTAATGCGTGGTGTCCTTCGGTTAGTGCCTGTACGAGGCGCGAGTGGTTACGGAGCCAGCGCCCAAACCGATTAATGCGAGACTGTCGCCAACGAAACGTTCGAGAGGTCTGGAATGAATTGTCGACCGCCAGTTGATTGCCGCGGAAGATGAAGTAGGGTATTTCGTCAACTTTTTTCAGCGCGCGCGAGTTGTCGGTAACGTCGTTGTTAGTCGTCACCGCGAGCATCACAATGTCGGGGGAATACTTCCAGACTTTTTCCTTAAGTGTCAGCAGTTCCTGGGCAGTGCCGTACCCGGAAACACCAAAATTAATAATCTCGATTGCTTTGCCGGAAGCGGCATCACATTCGTCGAGCTTTGTTTTCATGACAGACCAGAACGCCTGTTCCAGCGGGACCGCAAGAGCTTCGGCATACGAGTCCCCGATTAGCGCTATGCGCAAAGTATTGGCTGGCTTTGTTATCGAGTGTTCCTGATCGCGCAGACCAGCGGAATTGATGCGCACATACGAGCGGCCCTCTTTTCGATACCAACCCGCAGCACCCGGACGAAGACCGTAACCACGGGTTTGATCCAACTCATAGAATTCCGGGTACGAATAGCCCGTCACGCGCAATGCGATCTCGGCAATGACAGCGCCCAACAAGAACCCCAGAATGATCAGTAGGAGTTTGGGTAAGAGTTTTCGGACGCGGCCGCCGTTGTGATTCATCGAAGGTTTGCTGGAAGGTAAAGCTGGCTTCACTTTGAATGTTCAAGAACGAATACGTTAAGCGAACTTCACGTTTTTGTGCAAACTGTCGGCTTAGATTTTTTCCTGCCGCAAAAATGCTGAGGCCCGGATGTGCTCTCCCCTTCACATCCGGGCCTCAAACAAGGTCGCCAATTTTTCAATCAGCAACCGAGCTCGTTAAGACGATCTTAGTAACGACGATAACGGTCGCGAATCTTGTAGGTATAGACGGCCGCGCCTGCGCCGCCAGTAACCGCGCCAATTACCGCGCCCTTTTTTCCACCAATCAGGCCACCAAGAAGTGCTCCGCCCACTGCGCCCCCCGCAGTAGTGATCTTGTCTCGGTGTTTCTGCCAGACCGAACGGTTGTCATAACCATAGTTGTCGTTCGGGTAAACAGTCTGATCGTTTCGATAGACGTTGCTGTCATACCGCGGGTCGTAACTGGTATTGCGATTGTTACGATCACCGTACCGAGAATAAGTAGTCTGGTTAGTCGCACAACGACCGCGCGTCTGCGCCGCGACTGGCAGGGCCATCATGCCAAGAACTATCAGGAAAACAAGAGTGGCAAGAATTCTTTTCATTTGTGCGCCTCCATGACGCTCTTTGGCAATGACCGTGCCATGCAGGCGCGTTGGATTCCTACGCGCGGACATATCTCGTTTCGCGAAGCGTTTCGTGTCGTTCCGAATCGAAGCGAGATAGCTGGCCCGCGGCGAACGACGATAACGTGTGTAGGCTGGGCGTTTTGGGGTAAGGTCGGCGAAAGTCTATGAGAGGTTCGAAAAGAAAAGGCAAAAGGACACAAAGCCTTTTGCCTTAACTCTTTGCTATTTTGTTGCTTCGCAAATATCTACTAGCGCGAATGGAAGCTGGAATTCCGCCGCCCTGGGATGTTGTGAATCTTCAGATCATCATCAAGCGATGGAGATTCCAATCATGAGAATCATTTCCGGATTGCAAGGGGAGATTTGCACTTCAGGTAGTCTCTTTGACGACGGGATTCTGCCACACTTAATTATCAATGCCAAATAATTCCGAGCTGGTGGCTAACTGTTTTGACGGTTTATAAAGGCAAACTCGTCACCGGCATCGCCGGGACTTGCAACTTAGACCATAAATAGGGCATCTTAGCAGTCAGTTAATCCTTCTCTCGCGCATCGACGGTGATGCGCCCCGCGCAAAAGAGACAACACAGCGCTGGCGTTTTGGATAGTTCGAGAGCAGGCTGATTTCACTTACGAAGCCGCTCATTTGAGCATCCGATCCTGGTCCTTCGACTGCTACCGTTTCACCGAAGCCAATCCGTTTCGCAGCTTCTTTTCTTCCCTAAAAAGGGAAGGGTATATCTACAGGTCTATGAAACGAGGCAAAACCTCGCGAGAACCGCGGCTTTGGCGGCGGCAATCGTGGTGATGGAGGCGGTGGCAACCGCGACCTTGGAGGTCGCGACGACCGCGCGCCACGCTGGTAAGACGTTTCTTACCGACGATGCTTTGAGAAGCATCCCACGATTAAATCAAACAATTTTTGTCAACACATTGCGCGCCAAAATTAGAGCGCGCGGAAAGAACAGATGAGCTTCACTGAATTAAATCTTCTACCCGAGTTGGTGCGCGCGTGCGCAGCCCTTGGGTACACCAAACCTACACCAATACAAACCGGCGCGATTCCTATCGTGTTGAGCGGCGCCGATATGATCGGCTGTGCGGAAACCGGCACCGGAAAAACGGCCGCCTTTCTGCTACCAATTATTCAACGATTGAATAAGACGAAGTCATTCCCCGGCATACGCGTTTTGATCATCGCGCCGACGCGCGAGCTGGCATTGCAAACCGAAAGCGCTTATCGCGACTTTGCTCTAAAGAATAGTCCGCGCTGCGTCGCTATCATCGGCGGCGCCAGTATGCAGCGACAACGCGACGCTTTGCGCCGCGGCGCCGGCGTATTAATCGCCACTCCCGGTCGCTTACTGGACCATATGCAACGCGAATCAATTGATTTGTCGCGCGTTGAAGTGCTCGTGCTTGATGAAGCCGATCGCATGCTCGACATGGGCTTCTGGCCTTCAATTCGAAGAGTACTCGAAAAACTTCCAAGTGCGCGGCAGACGTTGCTGTTTTCGGCAACGATGTCGGCATCAATTGAGAAAATTGCCCGCACGACGTTGCGCGATCCTAAACTCATTGAGATCAGCAGGCGCGGAATCGCGGCAAAAACTGTCGCCCAATTTGCTTATCCAGTCGCGGCAGAATCAAAGACTACATTGTTGCTGGAGCTGCTCGAAAAAGAACGAGAGCCATTTGAACGTGTGCTGGTCTTTACTCGCACGCGACGTGGCGCCGAACGCCTTTCGCATATCTTAAGCGCGCGCGATCACAGCGTGAATCGCATTCATGCCGATCGCACGCAGCCGCAACGCGAAGCAGCGCTGCGCGATTTCAAGGGCGGACGAACGCGCGTCATGGTAGCCACCGACATTGCCGCTCGCGGCATCGACGTGGATGCGATTTCCCATGTCATTAACTATGACGTGCCCATGGCGCCTGAAGATTACGTACATCGCATCGGCCGCAGTGGCCGGGCCGGAAAACCTGGTCGCGCGATTACGCTGGTTACGCCCGCGGAAGAACTTTCCATGCGCGGCATCGAACGTTTGACTGGCCAGTCGATCGAGCGTGTGGTCATGCCGGCATTTGGAGGTTCGCACTCGGCGGCTGTAAGACCGAGCAAGGCCCCTTCTTTTGCCGGACGCAGAGCAGCGAATTTTGGAACGCGTTCCTTTCGACCGCGCCGCGCCAGATAACGCCTCGTGCTTGTTGGTACCACCTGCGGAAGCGGGTGGGTAGTTGAATTGCCGGCGGAGGATTGAATTGGAAAACATTCAGGAAAGTGAAGTGATGGAGCCCGAACGTCAGGCTATCAACTGGGGGCTGGGCACTTTTCTGACTGCATTCCACCTCGCTGCCGTGGGTGCTCTCTTCATGTGGAACTGGCAGGCGATCGTTTGCGCGGTGGTGTTTTATTGGATTGCCGGCAGCCTCGGCATTGGCATGGGCTACCACCGGCTAATAACGCACCGTGGTTATAAAGTTCCCAAGGCGCTGGAGTATTTTCTGGTGCTGTGTGGCTCGCTTGCTTTACAGGGTGGTCCAATAGAATGGACCACCACGCATCGCATTCATCATGCACACACCGATCGCAACGGCGATCCACATACGCCGCGCGACGGCCGCCTGTGGTCGCACGTTGGCTGGATCTTGCGCGGCACTGCGCAGAACCATGAAGCCCACGTGATCGCCCGTTATGCTCCCGATCTTAGTAAAGATCGATTCTATGTTTGGCTTAGTCGCTATTATCCGGTGCCGCTGATCTGCCTGGCTCTGGTGCTGCTTTTCTTTGGCGGCTGGGGCGTGATGATGTGGAGCGTTTTCCTGCGCGTGACGCTGGGACTGCAAGCCACCTGGCTGGTGAACTCAGCCACTCACTTGTGGGGAACGAAACGTTTCGACACCGGTGAAGACTCGCGCAACAGTTGGTGGGTAGCGATGCTTACTTTCGGTGAAGGCTGGCATAACAATCATCATGCCTATCCTACTTCGGCCCGTCACGGTTTGAAGTGGTATGAGATTGATTTCAACTGGTGGGGTATTCGCGTGCTGCAACTTTTAGGACTGGCAAAGTCAGTGAAGCATGCTTCTTTGCCGCGTCTGGCAAATCCCGGCTCGTGACTCAGTTATCGTGGTTTCCGAGTAGCCGATCGAATTCTACCTTCACGACTGCATAACACTCGCAGGCGAATTCTTCCATTCCTTCTCGATCAAGGACAGTAATGTGACCGCGTGAATAGCGAATAAGCCCGGCCGATTGCAGCAACATCGCCGCCTCGCTCACGCCGGACCGGCGCGTTCCAAGCATCTCCGCGATAAACTCCTGTGTTAGTTTCAACTCATCACCCTCAACGCGGTCGTGGCAAGTCAAAAGCCAGCGTGACAGGCGCTCGCCAATGTGGTGATTACGATTGCATGCTGCCGTCTGGGAGATTTGTTTGAGTGCTGCCAGCGCGTACTTGAGTAACAGCACCTGGAGTTGTCCGCCTCGTTTCAACTCTTCGGTCAATACTGACGCTTTCATACGCATTGCGCCGTCAGCGATTTGCACGATGGCTAGGTTTTGAGAAATATTATCGCCAAACAGGAGAGGGATACCGACCATGCCTTCATTGCCCACTAGACCAACTTCAATACTCGCGCCGTCCTTCAAGTTTGTCACAAACGAAACGACTCCTTGATTCGGAAAGTAAACGTATTCAATACGGTCTTCCATTCTATAGAGTGTTTGGCCAAGCGGTAGCGAGACGTCGTCCAGGTGGGGCGAGAGACGCGCGTATTCTTTCGCCGGCAGGGCGGCAAGAATCTTATTCTGGATGGGCGCTGGCTTTGCAGTTGGGGGCATTGAGCATCTCCTTTTTGACCGGGCACGTGATAAACACAGCCGACGGCAAGAGAAGATGCTTTGTTAGGACAAATCCCGATGTCGCAAGTTGAGATGGGAAAGAACGGTTTCCGTTAACTATGGTTTATACTACCACTAATAAGACCGCGGGTCGTAATTACAGGCTCAAACAGGCGGGCAAGAACAGCAAGAAGACAATCAATTCATTAGCGAGTTCAACTTTCCGTTTAGTTTATTGCTTTGCTGTGGCCGCGAAAGAACTAAGAAAGTGAGGGGGAAAATGGCGAAAACAATCTCAAGGGATGAATTGAAGCAGAAGATCGATCGAAAGGACGACTTTCTGCTCGTCGAAACTCTCCCAGCTACGGCCTATCATCACCGCCACCTACCCGGAGCCATAAACCTGCCGCCCGACAGTGTGGCGATGCTTGCTTCTCAGCTCTTACCCGATCAAGGCGCGGAGATTGTCGTTTACTGCGCCAATCCTACTTGAAACGCTTCAGAGAATGCCGCCCGTGAATTGGCGGCGCTGGGATACACCAATGTGCGTGACTACGCTGAGGGTAAGCAGGACTGGATTGATGCAGGGCTACCAGTGGAGAGCGAACACAAGCACTAACGAAATTCCATGTCCTTCTCGGCGAATTGCGACTAAACAGAAAATGTCTTGATTTCCTAAATTCAGACACTCGACGTCAGCAGTCAATAATGCGAATCACGCAGCGAATGTTCTACCGCTTGCGCTGAGTCAGAAATGAGCCGTGTTTGTAGGGTTGGCGCGGTGAGTTTAGCGTTAGAATTCATAGATGCGATTAGGGAGTTGAGAATGGCTTTGGTATTGGAAGGCGGCTGCCGGGTAACAGGACTTAGAGACGGCGAGCCAACGATCAGTGGAACATTAAGCGTTTGGCCTCAGATCGGACGCGCCAACGGTGCATCGGCAATCTCTCTACGCACGATGGAGTTCGCGCGGGGCTTGTCGCCCGGTTTCCGCAATCAGGAATGCGACGAGATCATTTACGTTCTGCAAGGAGCTGCCACCATCCTGATAGACAGTTGGCCTTACCCGGTTCAGTCAGAGACCGGCGTCTATCTACGACCCGGCGCTATCCTGACGGTGGACAATCCTAATCCAGAACCGTTTGTTCTCATCAGCTCGCAATGCCCGGAGCCGCTAGCAACGCCAGAGACGTTGCCGCCTTTCACTTCTCCTCAAGCGCCAGAGACATCCCCACCAGGGCGACCGCCGATCGTGCGTCTCGCGGATCGTGAAGCCGTCCCGACTGCAGACCGCTGGTATCGAGTGCTCGTCGATGATGAAGTCGGCAGCACGCAAGTGACGCAATTTGTCGGTTCGATTCCCTCGGGCCGCGCGCCCGATCATTTTCACAACTACGAAGAGGTGTTTGTCATCCTGCGCGGAGAGGGTCGGATGTGGGCCGGGAAAACTCACACTCCCATTGCCTCGGGCTCTTGCATCTACTTACCCAAAGGCCAGGTTCACTGCGTTGAGAACACGGGTGATGATGAACTGCGACTGTTGGGTGTTTTCTATCCGGCGGGAAGTCCGAGTGTGAGATACGATGTTTAGAACTCCTCAAGATCCACCGGCACTCAAGGTTGAACCAACAATTCAAGCCGCAGGAATCTGCAGGTTGGGAAGGTGGGCAAGCGGAGCGCGCCCCCGCTCCAGCGCAGCGCGTTGTTGCTCGTTTCAAAAAGCCGCTCACTTTTCATGCGGACTTAGCCAGTGCAGCCTTGAAGGAAACGCAAGTTGATCACGCTACGCTGGAGCGGGGGCGCGCTCCGCTTGCCCACCTTCCCAACCTGCAAATTTTCCTTAGCTTGAATTGTCAGTTCAATGTGAGTGCTTTTTGGCAACCAGCTAGGCGGCGAATTCTTCATCAATCAATTGTGAAAGAATCGTCATCGCTTCTGCTAGTTCTTCATCTGTGTTGAAGAAATGAGGCGAGATGCGCAAGCCCACGCCGGGGCGACAATCAACGAACACTTTTCTCTGCGCGAGACGATCTACCATTGCTGGTCCGTCATCGACATCAATCATTACTGAACCCCCGCGCTGGTTGACGTCGCGTGGGCTGTTTATTTTCCAGCCTCGCTCCAGAGCAAACGCCATCATCCATTCCGTTCGGCGCCGGGATTCGCGGGCGATTGTTTCGACGCCGACATCTTCTAAGATTTGCAGACCGGGCAGCGCTGAATAGAGTGCGGGAATGCTGGGCGTGCCCTGCGCGAATCGGCGTACGGACCTGGCGTAACGCATGGGCGAATGCGCGAATTCGAACGGCACATCGTGGGCGACCCAACCGGTGAGTCGCGGCTTTAGATCTCTTTGCAAGTCGGGGCGCACGTACAGATAGCCACAGGCTGGGCCGCCACAGAGCCACTTGATCGTGCCACCGATCAGGAAATCAACGCCCCAGATAGACGCATCCAACTCAATGGATCCGGCCGATTGGTAGACATCAAGTAGAACCAGCGCACCAACGCTATGCGCGCGTTCCACGATCGCTTTTGCATCCACCCGATAAGAGCTCCGAAATGAAGTGTGTGACATCGCCACGAGACTCGTTGCGTCGTCGATGGCCGCGAGAATGTTTTCGAGAGGAACCGTAATGCCGTCAGGTGAGCCAACAATCTCAACCTTCGCGCCGAGAGCTCTCTGCGCTTCCCAGATGTATTCCATCGAAGGGAAATCCAGCGCGGAGGTGACTACCTTATTGCGCTTCGTCGATGCGAAGTCAAAACACGAGGCAACACTCGCGAGCGCAATCGAGGCATTTGGTTGAATCTGCACTGAGCCCGGCGCCCCGCCCAGGATGCGTGCGATGCGGTCGCCCACCTGCCTCGACAACTCCCACCAGCTTGCGGCCCAGGCGTCCTCGCTGGTGTGTTGCTCCCAAGCCTGGTAATAAGCGAGCAACGATTCGCGTGCCGTGCGCGGCACTGGGCCAAGGCTGTGACTCAACAGGTGAATCCCCGACGCTAAGGTTGGGAATTCTGCTCGGCGACGGTCAATGTTTGGTCCTGCCATTTCACTCAAGCGCGATATTCCGCGAAAGACATCTCTATTGCCAGCGGATCAGACCGGAGCCCGGCCATAACTTCGCGGGCGGCATCACCAATCGGAGTCTCAGTTTTTTCTGTGCGGATAGCCTCGATGATTTCCGAAGCAGCTTGCTCCGGCGACATCTTCGGCCCATCAAAGTCGCGACTCATGTCCGTGTCAATCGTTCCCGGCAGGACGGTGATTACTCTGACTCCGTGCCTCCCCAGATCGCCGCGCAGCGCCTGACTCAGAGATAGCAACGCCGCCTTCAGAGCGCAATAATTGCCAAGCGCGGGCAGATTAACTTTGGCAAGAATGGAGGCCACGTTGACAATCAACCCGTCGCCATGCGCAATCATCGCCGGTGCGAACGCCCGGGCCATCAGCAGGGCGCCGAAGTAATTGACTTCGACCTCGTGCTGCAATTCCGCCATCGGCACGTGCAGCACGCTGGCGTAAACGCAGACTCCCGCATTGTTAATCAGAATGTCCACGCGCCCCAAGTCAGCCGCCGCCCGGACGTCATCTTCCGACGTGACATCGAGACGCACCGGCGTGAGGCGCACATCCTGTGCGGTCTCTCTAAGATTTTCCAGACTCTCCGGCTGCCGCGCACCGGCTAACACCTCGCGCGCGCCTGCCCCAAGACACGCAAGTGCCAGGGCGCGACCCAAACCGCGATTAGCTCCCGTCACCAGGACTCTTTTCCCTTCGATCTCCATCGCCTATTCTCCATTGATGATGTCCGACGTACTTCCAGTTTGTCCCTTTCGCGCGGCATCGACAAACTAAAAAGTTTATCGGACACCTTTTAACGAAACTGACCCACTATGTCCGCGCAGGCGACCGTAAGCGTAGAGCATGGCTCCGATCAAGCCCCAGGCTAAGGCAAGTTCGACGCTTGTGAGTGAGTGACCGACAAGTCTCTGCCGGAAACTCTGTGCCACCAAGGTTCGCAGGTCCTGAACTACCTGAATCGCAATGATTCCGCCCATCGCCAGCACGGACAGCAGAGCTGCCGCCCGCTGAAGTGATGACGACAGCGAAATGTTGACAAGCGAGTAGAGTCGGGGATTCCGGCTCGGGAGCAGCAGGAAGGTCAGGCTGTGCAGGAAATAAAGGACGACCAACGCAAAGACGGCAATGTTCAGCGCCAGCGAGACTTGTCCGCTAATGAGCAGGAGGGTTGCCGCTGCCAGCGTTAGAGTGAGGCCGCGAATCGGCGTTCCGGTGCGCGGATGAATCGTGCCGCTCCAGCGCGGGGCCAATCCGTCGCGCGCTAGAATAATGGCCAGCCGCGATGGCACCAGCATGGTCGAGTTGATGGAAGTCGTCACCGCCATGATCGCGCCGAAGGTGACGAACAGCGCAGCACCGGCGGGCAGATAGACGGAGGCGACTGCCGCCATCGGCGCGTTGCTGGCTTGCAAACGCGAGCCGGGCAGCACGCCGAAAGCCACGACGGACATCAACACAAAGATGACAGCCGTGATGGTGATGCCTTTCAGGAAAACTCGCGGCAGTCGTTCGGTGCTGTCTTTTACTTCGCCGGCCGTCTGGGCCAGAGACTCGAAACCGGCATACGAGAAGAAGAGCAGCGTGAGGCTGGCCGCTAATCCTGCAAGGCCGTGAGTGATAAATGGTTGGTAGTTTGCCACGCGGATCGCAAACAAGCCCGGAACGATCAGCACGATTAACGAAAGTCCAAGCAGCGCGCACATCGTCACCTGCAAACGACCGAACCAGCGCACTCCAACGACATGGACCAGATAAAAAAAAAGCAGACTCCCCAGCGCCAGCGGTAAGCGGTACATCTCTGGTTGCAGGCGACCACCGGCGAACTGAATCATGTAATCGGCCAGAGCGGTGGCAAGAAAAGCCAACGCACCGATGTAAGAGATGATCTTCAACCACGTCCCGATGAAGGCGATGCGGTATCCGCCGAGTGTCCGCGAAATGTGCGTGTACTCGCCGCCCGGTTCACGGCCCAGCGGTGTTGAGAGAAACGCGGCATACGGCACTGAGGTGGCGAGGACGACGGGCAGGAGAATGACATAACCAAGAATCACGCTCGGCCCGGTGAGCGTCCAGGCGCGACTCGTCACCGTGAAGATTCCGGCCCCGATCAGGATGCCCAGCAACGCGGCGTAAGATTCCAGCGTGCCCAGATCACGCCGCAAGCGCCCGATCAGAACTTGAGAGGTTGTACCTTCTGCTTCGTCCTGATCATCGTTGGCCATCTGCGCGCTCCATCAAACGGTTCGCGGGTAAGCGCGGGTCGAGAACTTTTTCCGCGCTCTCAACTCCAGCCACCGGCAACTTACCCTCATCCAGCAGTCCTAGTTGGACCAGCACGGATGCCTGGTCCCAGTAGATGTGTTCGTGCGCCAATTTGCCGTCGCGGAAATGCACGATCACAACCAGCGGGACTTTGACATGCTTGCCCGTTGGCGCGAGGCCGGGCAGCATCCAGTCCATCTTGATAGTGTGGGTGAACTCAAAAACCATTTCGTCGACGACACGCTCGACTCCAATCGTACGCGACACCGGAGTCATCCGGGTGTCTGGCGGCATTTGTGGAATGAAGCGCTGCGAATAAAACTCCCGCAGTTGAGCGTGGCCGATCCCGCCGGTCAGCACAGGAACGTGATTGACGTAGGCATCTGCGACCATCGTTGCCAGCGTGTCCTCAGTATCACGTGTCGCAAATTCACACTTGACGTGCTCATCCCAGAGATCGGACAACCTCTGTGGCG
>DATNOG010000175.1:0-46065 GCA_035601415.1 Pyrinomonadaceae bacterium
AGAATTCTAAGCGAGCGTTTTTCAACACAGAATCTACGAATTTGAGCGCTGGAGCGGGGGGTATGAGCGATTATGAACGCATAAAAACGGTCGTCTCTGGCCATCAATGTGTCTCCGATCGCGTCGGCGCAAAAAGCCAAAATGCCCGGCGCGGCTGTGAAAAAGGCACAGCCCTCCAAAAGGCGACTTGTGCGGGACTTATACTTTTGCGAGGTTTGTTTTTTGACCCTGCTTGAAGATTGCAGCGAACAAAGAAAACCCAACAAATTCGGGTGAAATTCGTCCGGCCGATGCTGCAAAGAAGGGTGACCCTATCACAGCCCCAAAGGCGATTGCAAACAGGGAACTAGGGAGTTTTGGACTAGCTAGGCTCGGTTTCTCGTTTGTGGCGGAAACGATCGCGCAGGATAAGAAAGACGACCGAGGTAAGAACAGCTAGAAAGATCACAACTACGGCAATTTTGATGGCGGCGAGCAACACGCCACCCAATGTCAGGATTTGTCCACACAATGTCACGACCAGCAGAACGAGCGCGGCGACGCCAGCGATTGCCTTAAGAAGTAATGCCATTTATTGCTGCCCCTGAGCTCTCTTACCTATGAACTCCGTTTGAAGGGAATGGTTTCGATTACCTTGCGACCTAATTGCGTGGTTTCGCCGGTACGAAATGACGGAGACTCAATTGTATTTGAAACCACAGACGGCGGCGGTCGTCTTGAATCAAAGCGAACTATTCGTCCGTTTGTGCCGCGACCACGGATGTATTCGAAAAGCATGTAAGCACCGAGTGCTACCAACGCCACCGGAAGCAATTGCCGAACGGGCAACTGCACGCCAAGAAGCGTATGGAGCAGGAAGAGCGTGCCGATCACAATCAACGTCAAACCCCACGCAAAAGGATTTCCATATAAGCGGCGAGTTATCACGTCTTCTTCTGTCTCCGGAGTCAGTCCGGCACGAATCAATTGCGCGGTTCGGCAAGCATCGACCGCCGCAAATAGCCAGGTGCCCAGAACTCCGAGAACGAAGAACTGAACACCCTGCGTGAGCACGGCCATCTGAAAGAAACTCGCAAAGATGGCAAAGTGGACGATAGCTTTTGCGGTTTGTCCGTTGTAAGCCGCACCGAGGCCGGGAACGAAAGACAATAGCGTTGCTACCACCGGGGATGTCTTTCGATAGCTGGCAGGAGTTGCAGACGTTTGTGATTGTTGCCGCAGTAATTCAACACCCGCAACGATGCAATCCTGGCAAAAGGGAAAGCCACGAATGCGATGATCGCAGGCGGAACAGAGCCGGCGCGCACACTGATTACATTGCACGACGGCTGCATTCTTCGGATGATAGGCGCAATAGAACATCACTGATCTCTTATGGGTTGGTTTGCCGGTTCTTAGTTCCGGGTCCTGTCTGTTTCTGTTTTTGCGTGCTGTTCTGATCTTGCGTGCTCGACGGGGCCTGGGTCTCTCCACCTACGAGTTCCTTCAACCCTTTTGTGATTTCTTTGATTCCACCGTTCGCACCGGTATCAGAGCCTTGCTCCACCAAACGCAAGCTTGCGCTGTATACGCCGCTGATTGAGCCGTCGGCTGATACTGTGTTAGTCAGAACAAACACAGCTACCAGCAACATCGTCGCGACAGTCGCCAGTTGCGGAGAGATGATGGGATCCAACCAGGCACGCAGCCACGCGGCCATTCGTTCGTTTAGCGACGAACGAATTTCGCGCGCCAGCGCGGTCTCAGAAGTAGCCTGCAGAATTCGTTCATGCAGTCCCACCGGCACGGGTTGTTCTTCGCCGACATAAACGTAGCAGGCGCCGATCGCGCGCACGACATCGCCCGGTAATTCCGTGCAGCGCGCGCAAAGCACGGCGTGACGTTCCCAGCGATGATAAAGCCCCGCCGGAAGAAAGCCATCGAGATAGTCCGTTAGGAATTCCTCAAAGTCCTCGCAACTCATTGCCGTTTCCGGCATTGTGCTGACCAGGATTCGCGCCTCAAGCTCTCGAGAAGGCTCAAGAGCGCCCGCGGCATTACAGGCCTGCATTGTGTTTCTTACTTCGCTTAGAAGGTCATGGCAAAGCGGACAACGCATCGCATGTTCGGCAAACGTCTTGTGCACCTCCGGCGCAAATGTGCCGTCAAGGTAATCCGTCAGCCCGTTCTCAAATTCGTTGCAAAGCATTTGTCTCTCTTTTCCGCCCCTCAATCATTAGCGTCTCGCTTTCCCCGAGCGAGCTGCTTCCTAAACTTCACTTACAGCCAGTACTTTCATCCGTTTTAAGATCTTGGCCAACTCAATGCGGCCTCTATTGATTCTGGATTTCACTGTTCCTTCAGGTATCTTCAACAACTCGACAATTTCCTGGTAACTCAATTCCTCAATGTCGCGAAGGATGACGCACGTACGAAGATCCGGCGAAAGTTTGTCGATGCCGGCCTGGACCTGCGCGCCGAGCTCGAGGCGTTCCATTTCCTGTTGCACGGATCGCGAAGAGTTATGCAGGTGATAAGTGTGGTCGGCAAGATCGTCGGCCTGGTTGTCATGCGGGGTCCGCTGGCGCTTTCGGTAATCGTCAATGATCAAATTGCGCGCCAACCTCATCAGCCAGTTTTGCAAGTCACCCTGGCGCGCATCGTACTGCTCCAGTGATCTGTAAACTCTAACGAAAACTTCCTGTGTCAAATCTTCCGCAGTATCTGAACGAGAGGTAAAGCGATAAGCGAGATTGTAAATCCGTCTGGAATAGTCGTGCACAATCTGCTCCCAGGCCGCGCCATCACCGGCACGACACCTGCGAACCAATTCGGCTCCTTCGTTGGCAGCCAAAACTCGTATAGCCCTCACTTTGTTCCTGCTCCGCCTAACCGTTGCTATTCTGTTCTGCCGCTGCGACCACCTGCAACCCTCTTTGTCAGCGCCACATACGACAGGCGAAAAGGGAAAGTTCCGGTCAGGCAGGTATTGTAAGGTGCGACAGGTCCCGGCCGGTAACCGCAATCGCGCCCGATCTTGCTCGACACGTTGAAAATGTTGTAGCCTTCCCGCTCGGCCCAATATCTTGTGGTTCAGGTTCCCGGCGAGTCAACAACATTAACAACCCATTGAAATCAAACACCCGGAAATACCTCGAATTTGTAGCGCTTTGTCTGTTGGCGATTGCCATTATCTGGTGGTTCGGCAGGAAGCTTGACTGGTCGGAAGTGCGACATTCGGTTAGTCACGCAAATCCATATCTCCTCGGGCTCGCGGTGCTGATGATTTCTGTGGCTTACCTTTTTCGCGCGGCGCGCTGGGGAGCTTTGTTAGCCCCTCTGGCCGCCGCCAGTTTGAGAAATCTATTCGTGGCTACGACGGTAGGGTTCGGTGCTGTCTTTCTTTTTGGACGCGCCGGTGAAGTGGTGCGTCCGGTCGTGCTGCCAATGCGGGAGCCTCGAGTTCGTCCCGCCGCCTCATTCGTAACGATCATGATCGAGCGCATCTACGATTCAATCGCGGTGGTAGTGTTGTTTGCGGTGAACCTGCTGTGGTTTCGGCCGCCAGTAATTGTGGCCGGAAATCTCATGCGCATTCGTGCCGTTGGCATCGGATTGCTGATCGTTGCCGCCGCCGGAGTGTTTGGTCTGACGCAATTTCGAAAACGATCTGAAGGCGCGATCGCTGGATTGAAACGGTTTCTTGAGGGGCGACGTTTTGTACCGGCCGCGGTGACCAAAGCTGTTCTGAGCATTCTTGAGCAACTCGCCAAGGCGCTGCGAGTGCTTGTTGATGCCCGCGAGCTTGCCATTACAGTTGGTTGGACAGCGATGGTCTGGTTAGGCATCGCATTCGCAAACTGGCTTGTCTTGCGCGCTTTCGGTTTGCCATTCGGAATTACGGAAACGATTTTTGTGCTCGGCTGGTCGTTGGTTGGTTCGCTGGTGCCAACTCCAGGTGGTGCAGCCGGCGCTTTTCATGCGGCAACCGCGGCCGGTCTTCTGTTCCTGGGAGTAACAAAAGAGACGGCGGCCGCCATCTCCATCGTTATGCACCTGGTTGATTTTGGTCCGGCGGCCATTTTCGGCTTTCTCTATTTTGTTCGCGGCGACATCAACCTTTCACGACTGCGTTCGCTGACTTCCGCCGATGCGGTCGAGCACGCTGTGGAGGATGAACCGATAAGCGCAGACGAAGTTTTGGGGGAAACCAAGTTCGAGACAGCATCAGTCAAGAATTGAATGTAGCTGTTTTGAAATCCAGCTTAGAGGGCTAACGCGATGAAATGTCCATTCTGCGGTCATCTGGAAGACAAGGTGGTTGATTCGCGCGAGTCGCGCGAGGGTGAGGCCATTCGCCGGCGACGCGAATGTTTGCGTTGCGAGCGCAGGTTCACGTCTTACGAACGCATCGACGAGATTCCCTACATGGTCATCAAGAAGGATGGCCGGCGCGAGCCTTTCGATCGCAACAAAGTAATGGCGGGTTTGTTGCGCGCCTGCGAGAAACGGCCCGTACCATCTTCAAAGCTCGAATCCATTGTCAACGCGATCGAAAAGTATGTGCAGGAATCATCAGAGCGCGAAAGACCCACCAGCAAAATCGGCGAGATGATAATGCGCCGTTTGAAAGAACTCGATAAAGTTGCTTACGTTCGCTTCGCTTCAGTGTATCTTGAGTTTGAAGATGTTTCTGAGTTTATGACGGAGCTGAAACATCTGGTGCGTACCCGCAATCAGGCAAGCAGAAAGAATTAGAGCATTGAAGTACGGTTCGAGAATGATCAAGACAGTTCGCGCAACCGGCCTGGAACGGCTCGAACTTCAGCAACTACGCGATCGCGTGGGGAGGTTGTTTGCGGCATTACAGGAAGCGACCGTCGCCGAAGACCCGCTGGCTTCTGAAACCTGGGCGCCGCCAGTTGATCTCTGCGAGAGTGCTGAAGCAATCGTGGTTTGTGTGGAGCTGCCGGGGTTGACGGCCGAGCACATCAAAGTGGGTGCGACTAATACGCAGTTAAGGATCTGGGGCGAGAAGAAGCGGCGCATGCCACGCAATCGGATCTTGTCGCATCTCTGTTCAGAGCGCAGTTATGGAAAGTTTTCTCGCATTGTGCCGTTGCGTTGGACGGTCAGTATTCAGGATGCGAAAGCATCGGTTGATAACGGCATGTTGATTGTGCGATTGCCAAAGATCGAAGACCGGCGCGGAGTTGAATTCAAAATACCAGTGAAGGATGAAGTTGATAGTTAGCCATTAAGAACTTATGAAAAAAGAGCCAGCCAATTTGAATGAGACGCCAATTGTGAAAGAAACAGATCTGGTGGAAGACATCGAAGCGGCGGATAACGCCCAGGAATTGCAAATTCCGGATGACCTGCCGGTATTGCCGCTACGGGACATTGTGATTTATCCGTTCATGATCGTGCCGCTTTTTGTCTCACGCGAAAAATCGATTAAGGCAGTTGATGAGGCACTTGGCGAAAACCGCATGATCTTGCTCGCCTCGCAAAAAGATCTCGATAAAGAAGAGCCGACCGCTGAAGATCTGTACAAAGTAGGCACCGCCGCCGTCATCATGCGCATGCTGAAATTGCCCGATGGCCGCATTCGCATTTTGGTCCAGGGTCTGGCGCGGGCTGAAATTGAGTCGGTTGACACTACGGGCCAGTACATTCGTTCGCGCGTACATGTGATGCAGGAAGTTTTGCCGCCAGAGCGTTCGCTCGAAGTCGAAGCGCTGGTAAGAAACGTGCGCGCGTCGATGGAGAAGGCGATCAATCTCGGCAAGAATATTTCGCCCGAAGTGATGGCGATAATCGCAAACCTCGATGACGCGGGGCGTTTGGCGGATCTCTCGGCATCTAATCTCGAACTCAAAGTTGAAGACGCGCAGTCTGTTCTGGACATCGCTGACACAACGGCGCGCCTGCGACGTGTCAACGACCTGCTGAACAAAGAGATTGAGGTGTTGACGGTGCAGCAGGAAATCAACACGCAGGCTCGTGCCGACATCGATCGGTCCCAACGCGAGTTTTATCTCCGCCAGCAGATGAAGGCAATTCAAAGTGAGCTCGGCGAGGGTAACGAGCTGGCGGAAGAGGTGGCCCAGTTCAGGGAAAAAATTGAGACAGCGAACATGCCGAAGCCGGCAGAAGAAGAAGCGCTGAGACAATTGAAGAAACTCGAGCGCATGCACCCAGACGCCGCCGAAACGGCAACGCTACGAAATTGGATGGAGATCATGACCGATCTGCCATGGTCCAAATCATCCGAAGACAATCTTGATTTGCAAAAGGCCGAAAAGATACTGAACGAAGATCACTATGGTCTGGAAAAAGTTAAGGACCGAATTATTGAAGCCCTGGCGGTAAGGAAGCTGAAAGAAAAACCGAAGGGACCGATCCTATGTCTGGTTGGACCTCCCGGTGTTGGCAAAACGTCACTGGGGCGGTCAGTCGCGCGGGCGCTCGATCGGAAATTTGTGCGTTTGTCGCTGGGTGGCGTCCACGACGAAGCCGAGATTCGCGGACACCGGCGCACTTATGTTGGTGCTATGCCCGGCCGCGTGATTCAGGCGATTCAGCAAGCCGGCACAAACAATCCATTAATCATGCTCGATGAAGTAGACAAGGTTGGCGCTGACTTTCGCGGCGATCCATCTTCAGCCTTGCTTGAGGTGCTTGATCCGGAACAGAACAATAGTTTTCGCGACAACTATCTGGGCGTAACTCTTGATCTGTCCAACGTCATATTCATGACGACCGCCAACATACTTGACACCATTCAACCGCCACTGCGCGATCGCATGGAAATTATTCGATTGGCCGGTTACACGGAAGAGGAAAAGCGCGAGATCGCCCGCCGGCATTTGATGCCGAAGCAGATGGAAGAAAACGGTATATCTGCAAAGGATTTGCATATTTCAAAGACTGCGCTAACCGCAATCATTCAACAGTACACGCAAGAAGCTGGTTTGCGGCAACTTGAGCGCGAGATTGGCCGCATCTGTCGCAAGGTTGCGCGCCGCATAGCCGAAGGACACAAGGGTTCGATCCGGGCGTCGTTGAAAAACATTCACGAATTTCTTGGCGCGCCAAAAGTAATTCCTGAGGAAGTGCTCAAGAAGGATCAAATCGGGGTCGCAACGGGCCTGGCATGGACGGCTGTCGGCGGCGATGTGCTCTTTATCGAGGCACTGCGAATGAAAGGAAAAGGCAATTTGGTTTTGACGGGCCAACTCGGTGAGGTGATGCGCGAGTCAGCACAGGCAGCCTACTCGTATGCGAAGTCGCGCGCCAAGGAACTCGAAATTAACGAAGAGGATTTCAATACTTACGATTTGCATATCCACATTCCGGAAGGCGCGATACCCAAAGATGGACCATCGGCTGGCATTACACTGGCGACGGCGATGGTTTCAGCGCTTTCTCTGCGACCAGTGCGCAAGGATGTCGCCATGACCGGCGAGATTACGTTGAGAGGGAACGTCCTTCCAGTGGGCGGAGTTAAGGAGAAAGTCATGGCGGCACGCAGGGCTCGCGTTTCAACAATCATTCTGCCGCAACAAAACCGACGCGACCTCGATGAGGTGCCAAAAGAACCGTTCAAAGACATACGCTTTGTTTTCGTTGATAACATGCGGCAGGTCTTTCGCGAGGCCCTGAAAGAGAAGGTTACACCGCCAATTTCCTCGAGCCCACGGCCCCAGCGCTTGCCGCAGGCCGCCGCCGCCAGACCGGTCTGATAAGTCCAGTATTCGGGCGGGTTACAGGCGGTTATTTTTGTTCATTTTTCGTGAAGTTCTGTACAACTTTCCGAGACGCTTTTGAATCATAGATACGTCGGAATTGAGACGCTGATTAGCCCGACAATTATTAACGATTCGGTTTACCAGAGGAGAATTAGCAGATGAATTTTAAGAAGTTTCCCCAAGCACAAATTGCTGCCTTTTTAGTAATCCTGGCAGTGTCCGCAATCTCGTTTGCCAAAGGACATTCCGACCCCGCTTTTTCAAGCATCAAGATCAGAAATTTCGGTCAAATGGACCAACGGTTTTACCGCGGCGCGCAGCCGAATGAACAAGATTATAAAGACCTGAAAGGACTGGGCATCAAGACCGTCATTGATCTCCGTTCTGACCCCGAGTCGTATGAAAAGGGTGACGTCGAAGCTCTGGGAATGCGTTACATCAACATCCCCATGAGTGACTCGGATTATCCGAAAGCAGAACAGGTTAATCAGTTCTTGAAGCTAGTTGACGATCCTTCTACCGGAAAGTTCTTTGTACACTGTGCTGGTGGTCGCCATCGCACGGGCGTGATGGGCGCGGTTTATCGCTTCAACCACTATCACTGGAACTTCGATCAGGTCTATGCCGAGATGAAAGACTATGATTTCTACACTCGGTTCGGTCACGGAAAATTGAAGGACTTCGTTCAGGACTACGCGCAGTCGCAGGCAAACACCACCGCGACGGCTGTGACCGTCACGAAGTAAGCCAATCTCAGTTCAACTAAAAAGGCCGCTCAACTTGAGCGGCCTTTTCTTTTGTCCAGAGAACAATCGAGACCTACTGGTAGATGTAAGAGAAGCTTTTCTTCTGTTCCCACTCGATGCTGTCAACGTTTGCTGAGTCCCGCGTCATAATCTCGTCGCTGAGCGCATCGGTAGTTAATATGGGACTGAGCTCAACTGAATAGACCAGACTTCCGACCGGTTCATCCGGGCTTTCGCGATTGATGCCGCGCAGCTCGGCGTCAAAACTGTACCGTTGAAATATTTCGCGCAGTACTGCCTGCGTAACTGCCACGTTTTTGCTGCTTACCTTCACATCCATCGTCCGCGATACCTGAGTGGCCTCGCGATACTCGAGCACCCATAAGACCACCAACGCAAATATCGTGAGTATGAGTGCAAGGTCCCAGCGCCCAAACCCGGCTGCAAGGCCGACCGCGAGACTTATCAAGAGCACCGTAATTTCTTTGGGGTCGCGGATGTTCGTCCGAAAACGGACGACGGAAACAGCAGCAAAGATTCCAAACGCGCGCGCAGCGTTGTCGCCGACAATAATCATTAACGCGGCTGCGACTATCGCCAGCAGTATTTGCGTTTGTTCTACGTATGGATTTCGCTTAAGTATCAACAAACGTTTGCGGGGACGGAAAGCCAGGGCCGCGCCCAACAAAGCTGCGAGCATCAGCCTCAAGGTAATGCTCCCAACTACTGCGCCCCAACTTTCGCCGCGGACAACATGAGCCTCGCTTTGCGGAACACCGAAAAGTTCGTCAAATACGTTGCTGTCGTGTCTCGGCGCCGGCGTTGTCGGTTGCCGTTCGCCGGGTGTAACGCTGCTTGCCGGCGCCGGCGTTTGGGCCAAAGGTTCGTTTACCACTGCTCGCTGCGAAACCAAATAAACAACCAAAGCACTGACGCCGAGAACCAGCACAAACACTACCACCAGCGTCAGGCTTTCTCGTTTTCGTTTTGAATCAAGGTAGGGCATAGGTTAATCACAACTATCCAGACGCATGCGTTGAAAGTCCCGCATCTCTTTCGATGAAAAATGCCTGACTGTCAAACGGCCCATCGTCCGGCGCGCGCTGAACTTTCGCGTACGTCCCATCAATCTGCAATTCGCGCGCTCTAACGTTGTCGCGCAGATAGGCGGCCAGTAAGACATCTTTCAAGTAATTCTTCATCGCAGGATCGGCAATCGGCGTCACCACCTCGATACGATGTTTCAGATTGCGAGCCATCCAATCGGGACTGCCGATATAAACGTCCTGGTGCCCGCCATTGGCGAAGTAAAATACCCGGCTGTGCTCCAGAAAGCGGCCAATGATATTCCGCACGGTGATGTTTTCCGACAAGCCAGGAACGCCGGGACGAAGCATGCAAATGCCGCGCACGATCAAATCGATCTTCACGCCGGCTGCCGACGCTTCATAAAGCTTCTCGACTATTTGCGTGTCCGCCAGCCGGTTGATCTTGGCCATGATATGAGCCTGCCGGCCGGCGCGCTGATGCTCGATCTCGCGATCGATTAACGCATTCATTTTTTCACGCAGATTTACCGGCGCGACGAAAAGCTTGCGGTACTCCAATTGACGTGAACAGCCTGTCAGGTAGTTAAACAATTCGGTGGCGTCAGCCCCAATTGCGTCATCAGCTGTAAACAGGCCAACATCGGTGTAGGTGCACGACGTCGTAGGATTGTAGTTGCCGGACGCGATGTGCATATATCGTTTGAGCGAGTTGCCCTCGCTCCTAACGACAAGCGTTAGTTTGCCGTGCGTTTTCAGCCCGAGGATTCCGTAAACGACGTGCACGCCCGCGCGGTCCAGCCGCCGGGCCCATTCGATATTATGTTCTTCGTCAAATCGCGCCTTAAGCTCGATAAGCGCAGTCACTTGTTTGCCCTTTTCACTGGCGCGAATTAATGCTGGCGGAATTGGAGATTCGGGCCCGGTGCGATACAGACAAATCTTTATCGCTACAACATCCGGGTCATCGACCGCTTCATTGATGAAATTTGTAACACTGTCGTACGAATCGAATGGATGGTGCGTTAAGAGATCACGTTCTTTAATCGTCTCAAAGATCGACCTCTTATTGTGCCATTCGGGTATCGCCGGCTCGAATCCTTTATCTTTCAGATCGGGTCGATTCAAATCGTAGAGCGACATGAAGTCCTGAACGCGCAATGGGCCGTCGTTGACGTAAACATCTTCAGCCAAAAGGCCAAGCGACTCGGTGAGATACTCAGTCATTTCCTCCGGCATGCCAGCGGAAACCTCAAGACGAACCGGCGTACCGAAGCGGCGCTGTCTAATCTCCTGTTGGATTACCCGCAAGAGATCTTCAGCTTCATCCTCTCGAAGTTCGATGTCAGCGTCGCGCGTCACGCGAAAGCGATGGCACTTGCCGACAATCATTCCGGGAAAGAGTGAAGCACAATTGGCTTCAATCAACTCTTCGAGCAGTACAAACTTCGGTTGTAATCTGCCCACTGGAACCAGCCGTGGTACGAGCGACGGAACCTTGATGCGCACGAACCGTGGTCCATGTTTCTGTTTTGGATCAGCAGGCGAATATCCCGGCGGTGCTTCGACCATCAAACCCAGATTCAGGCTGAGCGGCGAAATATATGGAAACGGGTGACTCTGATCGACAGCAAGCGGCGTCAGAATCGGAAACACTTTCTCGCTAAAGTACTCATTCAGATCCGCCTGCTGCTCCTGATTGAGTTCGTGATATGACAGGACTTCAAGGCCCGCTTTTTTTAGTTCCGGAAGAATGTCATCGCGCAGACATCGCGCCTGCGCTTCAACCAGTGGTAAAACTCGCGTTCTTATTTCTTTCAACTGTTCCCCCGGCGTCATTCCGTCAGGCGACAGCTCGGTGACATTCTCATCCAACTCTTCTTTAAGGCCAGACACGCGGATCATAAAGAACTCGTCCAGGTTGGCTGAGAAAATCGCAAGGAATTTCAGTCGTTCAAGTATTGGATTCGACTCGTCGAAGGCTTCTTCCAAAACGCGACGGTGGAATTCGAGCAGACTCAGCTCGCGATTGAAGAAAAGGCGTACCGCATTTGCGGCAGTCGGATGTAATGAAGGAAGCCGGGGCACTTCTCGGAGCTCCGCTGTTGCGTGCGATTGAGTTTTAAGGGCAGTTGACATTGGTTTTCGCAATATCCTTTTAGTTCGGGTCAATATTTTCCAGGACTCCATCTGGAAAGACTATTAAAGTTAGCAAGGTTTGTTCCAAACTGATCCTGTGACTGCGTTCTCACGCGAATAGGTTCGCCTGGTACAGAATCTCAATAAAATGTTGCCAAAATCGCTACGCGCGTGTACGAAATTGATTCTTATTTCAAATTCAATGAATTTGCCAAGTCCCGCTTAAAGCCAAGCCCTGGGGGGTCATAAATTTGTCGAGCACGCACTTGAATGAAGTCATTAGTTTCCAGAACATACGCGCTTAACTGATGACCGTAGACACACCCAGTATCGAGCCCGATAGCATTCCTCGATTTTCGTGGCTCCGGAAAGGGCCAGTGGCCAAAAAGAATTGTTGGGCCTCCATCATATTGTTCGTACCAGGGAATTCCTTCCCGGCTGGTTCGATCGTCGCCTAGAGTGCGGAGTTCGATTAGATCCTGCGGCGACTGGTTCGCGAGCGGGATGCCCGGACGGACTCCTGCGTGAACGACTACATGCGAATTCAGATTCAACATGTAGGGTAATGAGTCGAGATAGGCTGCGTACCGGCCTCTTTCGCTTTCCAGATCAAGACAAACTTGTTTGTGCGAGTCTTTGAGGAATACGTCCTCACCTTTCCAGAAACTCAATACCTTTAGATCATGGTTCCCAATCACTGAAGAAAAGCGCGGATCATTGCTGAACAGATCCAAGACCTCTTTGTTCTTCGGTCCCTTAACGATTAGATCGCCAACCGAAACGACGTGGTCGTCGCTGGCCAAGTCGCCCCTTTCCAGCAACTCAACCAACTCGTCGTAACAGCCGTGGATGTCACCGACTACGATTGTTCGTGCCATGATAGTTATCCAACCTAGCCCATCGTTTGCAGGATCCCAAACTGAACAGATTCAGCGTTAACTATGTGCCGAATTTGCGGCAATTTCCAAGCCCAAGAATTGCCGTCCTTAAATGGCACGCAACCCGATGCCTGGACGCTTGCATCCCTTACACTCGCGCCGGCAAAAAACGGGTGGAAAATTGCACCATTTCGGCGTCTATTTGATACGTGGTTTGTTTGACACTCCGGAAAATCGTGTGGTAACCTCCGGACTGACTTTCGCTTCGATTTTGGAAGCATTTTTGGGCATTCAATCCAACAAGAGGAGCCCTAAACCCTCGCAAAAATGGACATTGCTTAAATCCCCGGGGAAATCGATCTGGAATTTCGTACTAGAATTCAAGGAGAACGACGGTTGATGTCAATGAGTTTTGCGACCCCCATCAAGCGGATAACACTTATTTCGCTGCTAGTGGCTTCCGCTACCGTCGTGTCCGCACAGATTCCAGCCGGCTCGTCAGCTCGCTCCATTCCCAATGAGGTCGAGAAGAGCGACGCGCAGGTTGGGGAAGTAATATCCAGAGCCGAAGACCATTTCCGCAAAGGCAAACTAAATCTCGAAGACAACAAGCGCGAACAAGCTCGTGACGAGTTTGATAAAGCAGTCGACTCGATCCTGGAATCAGGTTTGGACGTACGCGCGAGCCAGCGACTACAAACTTTCTATTTGGAATTAGTCGAAAAAATTTACCGCGAAGAAGTTCCACTCGGCCGCACTCCACTGCAAACGAATATCTCCGAGTTGGTGGCGCAAAACAATTCCGCGACGACCCCGGCTCCGCAGAAAGCTGAGCCGCCACAGATCGGATTTCGCGAGCAGAAGTTTGAACCCTCGCCGCTTGATGAGCTGAGCAAACTCGTACTGACTCCGGAAGAACAAAACGTTTCCGACGCAGACGTGCTGGCACTCGAACAAGCCAAGCAGAATGTAAACTTCGCGTTCACGATCAATCCGCTGATTCAGCAATACATTAATTACTATCAAGGTCGCGGTCGTGGGACGATGGAATCCGGCCTGCGCCGATCCGGTCAGTTCATGAAGCTGGCCCGCCAGATTTTTAAGGAAGAAGGCGTGCCGGTTGATATCACCTGGCTGGGCCAGGTTGAAAGTGCATGGCGACCGAAAGCTGTTTCCTGGGCAGCAGCATCCGGACTTTGGCAGTTTGTTCCCGGTACCGGACGGCAATTTGGCTTGAAGCAAACGGCGTGGGTCGATGAGCGTAACAGCTATGAACAGGCCACGCGCGCGTCAGCGAAATACCTGAAGAGCCTTGCCACCCGTTACAACGGAAACTGGGAATTGGCGATGGCTGCTTACAATACCGGCGCGGGAAACGTCGATCGCGGAATCGCGCGCGCGGGCACAGCAAACTTCTGGGCCATCTATCCTTACATCTATCAGGAAACGCGCAACTACGTTCCCAACATTCTGGCCACGATCCTGATTGCAAAGAATCCGGAAAAGTACGGATTCAAAGGAATTCGACCTGATGCGCCGCTCGGCTATGACGTGGTTCAGGTATCAAACTCCACCAGTCTGCAACTCGTTGCTGAGGCGACAGACACCAGCGTGGATTATGTTCGCGGCCTTAATCCCGAACTGCGACGTGACGTTACTCCGCGTGGCGAGGCGTACAACGTTCGCGTGCCGGCTGGGAAAGGCAAACAGTTCTTCGCGCTGTTGAAGCGCATTCCGGCCGAACGACGCGATTCGGCGCGCGTGATTTCGGTGGCGCCGGGCGAAGATTTACAAGCGGTAGCAAGTCGCACCGGAGTCAGCGTGTCTCAGTTGCAAGCTATGAACACCGGGGTCGATTTGAAGGCGACTACGAAACTGGTGGTACCCAACAGCGGCATTCGGCTTACCAGCTGGCGACGCGCTAAGCCCGGCACGACAGATCAGCCAGCAGCTCCGGCATTGAGCAAGGTACGCGCCCGCAAAGGCGACACGATCGCGCGGATAGCTGCGGCCCACAATCTCGATGCAAATGAAGTGGCTCGCTTGAACGGCGTCACTCCCGAAGCAGAACTTCGCGTCGGCCAGGAAATTCGACTGCCGGTAGCAACAGCCGCCGCGCCTTCGCGCCGCAGGTAGTTTTGAAATTCACATGTTCTGCCGCTTCGCTACCCTGAAGTTGGCAAACCCTCGTTGAGCGCGCTTTCGAATGTCGCTAGCGCGCTCGATTCGTTTTCACCCTCAAATTGCCGCTTACTGATGCTCTACGATCTTCACCGTCTTTGCAGAGGAAGCTGCTCCCATGCTTTTTCGCACTCTGTCTGCGGCCGTCTATGGCATAGATGCCGACCTCGTCGACATTGAAGTTGATTTAACTCCCGTCCGCGGAGAGGCTGAGTCGCCCGCGTCCGTCACCATCGTCGGCTTGCCCGACGCTGCGGTGCGCGAGTCGCGCGAGCGCATTCGGGCCGCGATCAGCAACTGCGGATTCTTCTTTCCATTTCAGAAAACCACCATCAACCTGGCTCCTGCCGACGTACGCAAAGAGGGTGCAAGCTTCGATCTTCCCATCGCACTGGGAATCCTTGGGGCCAACGGTGATCTGGCTGAACAGAACAACCTCATTCATGTCCTGTGTGTGGGTGAGCTTTCACTTGATGGTCGAGTGCGTCCAATTAAAGGTGCATTGCCAATCGCCATCCTCGCGCGCGATGCTCTGATCAAGCACGTAATTCTGCCGGACGAAAATGCCAAGGAAGCAGCCGTCGTGTCGGGTGTTAATGTTTATCCTGTTGCCGACCTGCGCAGTGCAGTCGATTTGATTGCCGCACTGCGTTCCGAAAATCCTCCCGCGCCATTGAAAGTCGATCCAAATGAAATCCTGGTGAAGACCGATCATTACAACGTCGACTTTCGCGAAGTGCGCGGCCAGCTTTCAGTCAAGCGTGCGCTTGAAGTCGCCAGCGCCGGCTCGCATAACATTCTATTGATTGGTCCGCCAGGTTCCGGGAAGACGATGTTGGCCAAGCGGCTGCCGACAATTTTGCCGCCGTTGGAATTCGAAGCGGCCCTGGAACTAACAAAAATTCATTCGGTCGCGGGCTTGACTGGTCGCGCAGGACTGGTAACAGCGCGCCCGTTTCGCTCTCCGCATCACACAATTAGCGATGCCGGATTGATTGGCGGTGGTGCAGTGCCGCGACCGGGAGAAGTATCGCTGGCGCATCAAGGCGTTTTGTTTCTCGATGAGCTGCCTGAATTTGATCGCAGCGTGCTGGAAGTCTTACGTCAACCCCTGGAAGATCAAAAGGTGACTATCAGCCGCGCCTCAATGTCGTTGACGTTTCCTGCCTCATTCATGCTGGCAGCCGCAATGAACCCCTGTCCTTGCGGTTTTTGGAATGACCCCACGCGCGAATGTCGTTGTTCGCCTTTGCAGATTCAACGGTACGTCGGTCGCATTTCGGGACCGTTGCTTGATCGTATAGATATTCACATTGATGTACCGGCCGTAAAGTTTCGCGACCTGACAGGCGAGACTCCACCAGAGACAGACGACTCGGATACAATTCGCGATCGTGTGATTGCCGCCAGAGACAAACAGCGCGCACGGTTAACTGAGGAAAAAATGTTTTCCAATGCTGCGATGACGCCGCGCATGATTCGTCGTCATTGCGCCATCGACGCTGAGAGCGAGCAGATGTTGGAACGCGCAATGACGCGGCTTGGCTTGTCAGCGCGCGCCTATGACCGTATCCTGAAAGTCAGTCGCACCATCGCAGATTTGGAGGGTTCCGATGACATTCGCTCGGCTCATGTAGCGGAAGCCGTAGGTTACCGGTCACTCGATCGCACCTATTGGACTTGAGCTAAAGACTGCGAAAAAGCGTTGCTGCGGCAGGGGAAATTCAATACTTTTGGGTTGGGCAAGGCAACGACGCGCTCGAAGCGCTGCATCACACCCGCGTTGAGGGCCACCAGAACCTCGCAAGTGCCTGACAAGGCTGAGGGAAAAGGTTGTCGCTCCTTTGAAATAAGCGCAATCGTGATGCGTCGAAGACAAGCGTTACGGAAAATTTCGTCGCTAGCCCGAAAACGAACACGTGACCGCAGCCGAAACCGAGACGCAGCCGGAAACAGATTACGCGCTGGCGCAGCGAGCAGCTCAAGGCGACATGGCCGCTTTCGAGCAGCTTTACCAGCGACATAATCGCCGGGTTTACTCCCTCTGCTTGAGAATGACCAGCAACGTTTCGGAAGCTGAAGACCTGGCACAAGAGGTCTTCATCCAGCTCTTTAGAAAAATTGGAAGCTTTCGTGGTGAGTCGGCCTTTACTACCTGGCTGCATCGTCTAACTGTCAATCAGGTCCTGATGCACTTCCGCAAACGCGGCGTGAAGATGGAGCAGACAACCGACGATGGTGAAACGCCGATTCAGATAGTTAAAGGCACCGAGAACCCCAATGCGATGCCGGTCGTGGATCGCATAGCGCTCGACAAAGCTATCGCCCAATTGCCTCCCGGCTACCGCACGGTTTTTACCCTTCACGATATTGAAGGACACGAACACGAAGAGATTGCCAGAATGCTGGGGTGCTCGGTTGGGACCTCAAAGTCGCAATTGCACAAGGCAAGAATGAAATTGCGCGGACTTTTGAGGCAACAGAAGGTCAAGGACTAGCTTCCAAGATAACTTGCCGGGTTTATCCCTGGACCCAGGAAGTTCGCAAGAACGAGATTTTTACGCAGTCTCCCCTTGATTGCTTGAAAACCAGATGCCGGTGAAGGCGATTCGCAACCAGCGAGCGCGCGGCAGGTTTAGAGGTTGAAAGACAATGAACTGCGAGAAGTGTCAGGACCTAATCAGCGATTTGCTGGATGGGTCGATAAATCATCAAGATCGAGCAAAGCTGAGTTCGCACTTGGAAGAGTGTTTGCATTGCGCTGAGGTGCGCGACGATCTGCAATCGATTGTTGGATTTTGTCGCACGCAACGAGGTCAGTATGCGGCCCCGCCAAACGAACAAGCGTTGTGGCTGCGTATCCGCAATATGATCGAGGCGGGCGCCAGTGCCGATACGCCGGCACCCGCCGCCACACGAAGTGTTCTGAGCAATTGGACGGCGCGCAGTTGGGAACTTTCGTTTCCACAGCTTGCAGCCATGGTTGCCGCAATAGTTTTGATCGTCTCGCTTTCAACGGCGGTTGGCTTGCGCCGCTGGCAGAGTGGTGCCGTCGACGCGAAGGTTCAAAGCGGCGCGCAGAATAGTTTGAATGTGGGCGCCATTGACGTTCGCAATCGCGTATCACAGCAACAGCAGTTGATCTCCTATTGGAATCAGCGCGTGGAATATAATAAAGCACGCTGGAATCCGCAGATGCGTGAAACTTTTGATCGCAACCTCGCGGTGATCGATCAGGCCGTGAATGATTCGTTTGACAGTTTGAGCAAGAACCCGCATGACGAGGTCTCAGAGGAGATGTTGAATACTGCGCTTAACGAGAAACTTTCGTTGCTGAAAGAGTTTGCTGAGCTCTAGTTTTACCCGGCGCCACGCCGGCATTGATCCCCGTTTACTGTTAAGCAGGAATTTAGTTACTGTAGAGCCCCACATAAAAATGACTGGAATGTTGCCCACTCTAGCCGAAACCTCCCGCACTTCTCTGTCTCGAAAACCCGCGTTGTTCGCATTTTTTTTGGTTTTCGTTGCGCTGAGTATTACCAGTGCGTTGGGCCAGCAGCATTTGTCAAAGCGATATCCGGTAAGAAACAACGTTCGCGTCGAACTGAAGAACATCTCGGGCACAATTACCGTTGAATCCTGGAACCGCGACGAGGTCAAACTCTCTGCGACGATGGAAGCGCCAGCGGCAAACGTGTCGCCGCGCCAGACAGGCGATGGTTTGATTGTCGATGTGATGGCCGACAATCGCGGGCGCAGCGACATTGGTGACGTGAACTTTAAGCTGCAGGTACCGGTAAACTCATCAGTCGATCTGGAAACAAAACGCGGCCAGATTACCGTCACCAACATTCGCGGTGGTTTGGTTCGCGCCCACGTTTCGTCCGAAGGCGACATCGAGTTGAACGGCATTAGTGCGTCGCAGGTATTTGCGCAAAATCTTATCGGAAACATTTACTTTGACGGAGAATTTTCCCGCGGTGGTACTTATCAATTTCAATCGAGCAAGGGCGAGATAACAATTCGCATTCCTTCCGACTCCGCCTTTAGCCTGGTGGCCGCGACGCCCACAAAAAGAATCGCGCTGGGACCGTTTTGGAATGATGGGTTCAAGAGTCTTGGCGATGGACGCAAGTACGTTGGCGACGTTGGCGACGGCCGCTCGTCGGTGCTGGTGACCACCTTCCAGGGCAGCATTACCTTCGTACGAAAATAGGAATCGGGAAAACTCGAGCCAAATGCGGACGTTACGATCGCTGATCGGGCGTCCGCATTAGTTTTACAACCCGCGAGTAGTGTTACTATCGCGTTCATGATTTCATTTCAGGGTTCACCGCAGCAATCAATGACTAAGCCAACGATCAAATTCTTCAAGCTGCTTGCTTTCGGTGGCGGGGTTCTTTTGTTAGCTGATGGGGCCGCTGCGCAAAAGAAAAAAACGTTAACGCCAGTGGCGCCGCCACCACTCGTGCGGACCACGACGCGGAATGAAACCCGACGTTTGGGTTACGGCGGAACGCTGACCATCATCGGCGCTCCTGAAGGTTCAATCACCATCGAAGGCTGGTCTCGTAGCGAAGTTGAAGTGCGCGCGGAGATTCAACTGCGGGCCAATACCGAGCAGGATCTGGATCGACTGGCAGCCGTTAACGGGTTTGTGCTCGACGAAGATCTGAATCATCTGCGCATATTGACTACCGGTACCTACGACCGCGCTTTCATGAAAGCCAAAGCAAAAAACTTTCCCAAGACACTGCTGGGACTGCCCTGGAAGATTGACTATCGAATTCGGGTACCGATGTCTGTGGACCTGGATATCAACGCCGGGCGGGGGCCGATAAGGTTGGCGGGCGTGGAAGGAAATATTCGCGTCTCGTCGCCGCAAAGCGAGGTTAAGTTGGAATTTTCCGGCGGCACGTTGTCGACCACGATTGCAGCGGGAAAGGTAACTCTGAAAGTACTCGGCCGGAGCTGGCGTGGAGTTGGCGCTGACATTAAAGTTGCGGCAGGCGATATCGTGCTCGAACTCCCGGCCGGATTCAGTGGCGACCTTGATGCGGAGATCCTGCGCGCCGGCGAAATCGAGAACAGCTACGAAGGCCTGGAAGCACGCGAGAAGCCGGGCATTACGAAACAGCAGGTGAAGGGACGAATGGGTTCGGGCGGCGCGTTCTTAAAACTTACTGTTGGCGATGGGCGGATCTACATCAAGAAGCAGGAAAGCAAACTGTAAACAGCAAACAGTAAACAGCCAATAGCCATAGCTGGAAGCGGATGTTCTGACCTACTCCGGCTGCTTACGGTTTGCTGTTTGCTTACCCGCCACGGTATTCTCTCGACTCATTATCATGAGCATAAAGTCAGATAAATGGATTCGGAAAATGGCGACTGATTTTGGAATGATCGATCCATTTGAACCGGGTCAGGTGAAGGAAGTAAACGGCAGACAAATCGTCTCGTACGGAACGTCGAGCTATGGTTACGACATCCGCTGCGCCGATGAATTCAAGCTCTTCACCAATATCAACAGCACCATAGTTGACCCGAAGAAGTTCGATGCGAAGAATTTCGTCGATGTGAAAGCCGATTCTGTACTGATTCCCCCAAACAGTTTTGCGCTTGCGCGCACGGTGGAATACTTTCGCATCCCCAGGAACATACTGACCGTGTGTCTCGGCAAAAGTACCTACGCGAGGTGCGGAATCCTGGTGAATGTCACTCCGTTTGAACCGGAATGGGAAGGGTTCGTGACGCTCGAGTTTTCCAATACCACGCCCTTACCTGCCAAGATCTATGCGAATGAAGGAGTAGCGCAGGTCATATTTTTTGAATCGGATGAAGTCTGCGAAACGTCCTACAAAGACCGCGGCGGAAAATATCAGGGTCAGCGCGGCGTGACACTGCCACGATTATGAATCTACAAAAGAATTTTCCATTTCTCATTTCCCATTTTCCATTTTCCATTTAGGACGAATGCAAACTGCTCCAGTCAAGAGAACCGGCATTTTAAGTTTCAAAAAATTGGACGACAGGGCGATTTTGCCATCGCGCGGAAGCGCACTGGCGGCTGGGCTTGATCTTTACTTGATTGAAGATTTGACTATCGGTCCAAAGCAACGCTACCTGGCACGCACCGGGTTGGCTGTTGCTATCCCCGAGGGTTATTACGGACGTATTGCCCCGCGATCCGGGCTGGCGTTGCGAACAGGTCTGGACGTCTTGTCTGGAGTCATTGATACAGATTATCGCGGTGAGATCGGTTGTCTTCTCTACAACACGGGCGACGAAACGATCAACCTGCCCGCGCAAAGCAAGATTTGCCAGTTGATTATCGAGAAGATAATTACACCCGAGGCAGCGTGGGCGGATGAGATTAATGAAACTGATCGGGGCAGCGGCGGGTTTGGTTCAACTGGCTAAATGAATGGGCGGCGAAATTAAGCCGCAGATGAACGCGGATAATCGCGGATATGAACAACAAGAAGACGTTGTCATATTGTCTTACTCAGATCTTATCGTACCCGCGTTAATCCGCGGCAATTCTTCTTAGCGTTTTGGTTCGCGACTTAACATCGCATAGACCGTCGGTGTCACCACCAGCGAAAGTAAAAGCGCAACTGCCAAGCCACCAATAACCGCAATGGCCAGTGGCTGTAAAAGCTCGGCGCCTGATCCCAGCGCCAGCGCCAACGGCAGCATTCCCAAAATCGCAGCCAGCGAAGTCATTAATACGGGACGAAAGCGCCGGCGCCCCGAACGTAACAACGCCTCGCGCAAAGAATCCCCTGCTCCCAGATGATCCTCTACCGCATCAAGCATCAGGATGCCGTTCTTAGCAACGATGCCCACAACCATGATCATGCCCATCAGAGAAACTATGTTGAGCGTGCTGCGGGTAATGAAGAGTCCCGCCAGCACGCCGCCGAGGGCCAACACTGCTCCGGTGACAATCGAGATCGGATGGGCAAATGATCGAAACTCAATCAGCAGTGTGATGAAAACCAGCACGATCGCCAGCAGCAGCGCCTGAAGAAGTTCCCGGAAGCTCGATTGTTGCTCCTGATAAAAGCCTCCGTATTCAATCGTCATTCCTGGCGGCAGCTTCACATCTTTTGGCAGTTGCGTCTTGATTGCGCCGATCGCCGAGCCGAGATCGCTGCCTGAAAGTCGCGCCGTCACCGCCAGAGACTGCCGCAAACCGTCGCGCTGGATCTCGGTCTGCCCCTTGTCATACTCCACGACCGCCACTTGGTCCAGACGAAACTGCGCACCGCTACTCGCCGAGCGAACGATCAACCCGCGCAGCGTGTCGAGGGATTGGCGCGCTGAAGGAGGCAACATGACTCGGACTGTAATCAGCCTTCCCTGTTGCAGGATCGAAGAAGCTGCGTCGCCACTCATTGCCGTGGTCACCGTATTCGCTACATCAGTCGCCGTCACGCCAAAGCGCGCCGCTAGCTGTGGGTCGATCTTAAAAGTGATAGCCGGGCCGCTGACCACTATGCCGTTGAACGAATCAACTATCCCCGAAACCTCTTGGATCGATTTTTCTACGGCAGTTGCCGTCTGTTGTAGCGCCGCCGTGTCTTCGCTAAACAATCTGATTTCCACTGGGGCGGGCGAACTGGTCAGATCGCCAATCAAGTCGGAAAGTATGCCAACGAACTCTACGCGCAAAGCCGGTTCGCTCGATTCAATCTGGGTTCGCAGGTCAGCGGTGACCTCCTCAGTCGAACGTTTATGTCCTGGCTTGAGCTTCGCCAGAAAATCACCCGTGTTCGGTTCGGTGATGAAAAGCCCAAGCTGCAAACCCGTACGTCGCGAATAGCTTTCGACTTCGGGCGTGTCCTTCAACATCTGCTCGATGTGCTGAAGCATCCGATCGGTCTCGGCGAGCGACGTGCCGGGCGGCGCGGTGTAGTCAAGGATAAACGCGCCCTCGTCGAAGGCCGGCAAAAAGTCTGAGCCGAGGTTGCGGTAAAGGACATATGAACCTAATAAGACCACAACGCATACGGCTATCACTACCCAGTGGTTGCTGAGAGCGTACTCAAGCACCCATTCGTAGCGACGAATAATCGCGCGCAGGAATCGTCCGCCTTCTTCTTCCTCCTCGCGATCGCCGGCGCGCATCTCGCTGACGGGATCCGTGGCAGCAGTCGCCGATTCATCCTCAACCGGATGCTTCTGATCTCGCCGTCGAACTTTGACGAAGCGTTCGGCGAGGATCGGCGTAAAAGAAAGCGCGAGCACCAGCGACATCAGCAGCGCTACCGCCATAGTCAACGCGAGCGAACGAAAGAACACACCGGTGACTCCCGTCAGGAGCGTCAATGGCAGGAAGACGACTACCGGCGTAATAGTCGAGCCGATGAGTGGAATCATGATCTCGGAAATGGCGCGCTCAACGGCTTCGCGCCTCGATTGCCCTCGCGCCATGTGCGTGTAAATGTTTTCAACGACCACAATCGCATTGTCAATCACCAGCCCGATCGCCGCAGCCACGCCCCCCAGTGTCATCAGGTCGAAGCTTAGCCCCGCGAGCCACATCGCCAAAAAAGTGACTAGCACCGTGACGGGAATTACCAGAATCGCGACAAACGTCGTGCCCCAGTTGCGCAGGAAGGCGTAGAGGATCGCCACGGACAACAACAATCCAATTAAGATCGAATCGCGCACGGACTTCATCGACTCGCGCACCAATAGCGATTGATCGTAGAAGGGCGCGATCTTCACGTCCTTTGGCAGTTGCGGCTGCATGGCCGCCAACTCCGCCTTCACTTCGTCGGTGACTGTGACGGTATTGGCGTTGGGCTGACGCCTGATGTTAAGCAAAACTGCCGGGTGACCATCAGCGGTGACAATAGTGTACTGCGGCTCGACGCCGGCGCCGACAGTTGCAACATCCGCGACTGTGATCGGAGCATTATTAATTACTGCCACGACGATGGAGTTAAGTTGATCGGGCGCTGTCGCTTGTCCGCTGACCAGCGTGAGTTCAAGTTGATGGTTCTCTTCGATGAGTCCCGGGCTTGCAACAACGTTGGAGTTGCGCACTGCGTCCGCGACCTGCTGAACCGAGACGCCGTGGGCGTTGAGCCGTTCCGGGTCCATAGTCACGTGATATTCGCGATTCTTCCCGCCCGCAACTGTCACATCCGCTACGCCCGGAAGGCGCGCCAATCGCGGTTTAATGGTGTAATTCCCAAGGTCGCGCAAGGAAGCAGGGTCACGCGTATCAGAAACCAGGCTGTAACCGGTAACTGGAAAGACAGCGAAAGTTAGCCGGTCGACGTTGCGGATCGCGGCAGTAGGCGGCAGGCTCGAGGAGAGCTGGGACATACGCGCCTGCACAAGTTGCAACGATTGCAGCACGTCCACGCTCCAGTCGAAGAAGAGGTTGATTTCCGTGCCGCCACGCGCCGTCGTTGACTTGATGCGCACGATTCCCGGAATGCCGTTCATCGCTTCTTCAAGCGGTCGGGTAACGGAGACGAGCATCTGCGGCGCAGGCACTACGCCGTTATCGACGATGATGACAATGCGCGGAAAATCTGTTTGCGGGAAGATCGCAGTCGGAAGTTGGAATGCGGCGTAGAGACCTGCGACCGATAGGAGCAGGACCAGGACTACGACTGCGCGCGATTGCCGCGAGATGATACGAGCGAGGTTCATAACATTGTTGCGTCACTTTGCTGCTGGAGTCGCCTCTCCTGCAGGCTCTTCTTTAGCGACTTCAACTTTTGTGCCGTCAGGCAGCGCGTAGTTGCCTTCGATGACGACGGTCTCTCCTTCCTGCAAACCGGACACAATCTCAATTTTTTCTGCGGTGCGAATGCCTACCGTAACCTTCGTTTCATGCGCGACCTTTGCTGTGTCCACCACCATCACGGTGCCCTCACTTCCATTGCTTGCGTCGAGGGTAACAGCGGCTGCGGGAACGACTATCGCATCGGTCTTGGTTAAGGTTGCGGCCGTGACCTGAGCGGCGCCATTGGCGCGCAATCGTCCGGCCCCGTTGCCGAGTGTGACCCAGACTTCGACGCTGCGATTGAGCGGATCACTCGAACGGCTGATGAGCGTGACCTTGCCAGTCATCTCTTCGCCCGTCGTATCCGTTGGGATGACCTGTGCCACATCTCCAACTTTGAGTTGGGCGGCCACGGTATCAGCGAAAGGAGCCTTGACGATCACCTCGCTGATGTCGGCGATGTTCACTAATTTTCCGCCCGAGGCGGCAAACTCGCCTTCGTATTGAAATTGATCCGTTACCACGCCCGTAATAGGAGCGCGAATGGTGGCATAACTCAGTTGCGCGTCAAGCGTAGCGACGCGTTGCTGTGCCGCCTGCACGCGAGCGGCAGCGATCGCGCGATCGTTTGGATTAAGCGACTTGGCCCGCAGCGCTACTGTTTGTTCGGTGAGACGCAACTCGTTTTCTGCCGTCGTCAGATCGAATTGCGATGCTTCGAGATCTTTTTTTGAAATGCCGTTTTGTTGAAACAGAACCAAACGCCGTTCGTAAGTTGCTCGCGCGGTTGAGACTTTAGCCAGCGCATCGCGCAACGCCTTTTGGTCTTGTGCGTTTGTTTGCGGAATCGTTCCAGTTGTTACACTGCGTTCGTTGGCGCGCTCCTGGTTAAGGGCCGCGACCGCTTCGTTGCGCTGGGCAACCAGGTCGCGCGACTCCAGCACTGCAATCACTTCGCCGGCGTGCACGACCTTGTTCTTCAAAAGGCCCATTCGCTTTATCTGCGCACTGATCTTCGCGGCCACCGTTGCCTGCTCGCGCGGAAAGATTGTGCCGACCGCCGAAACTGGGGCGGCGATCGTTTCCTTCGCGACTTTGGCAACCTTAACGCTAACAACCACCGCTGCTGTTTGATCCGCCGCTGCTGAGCTTCGCCATTTCCAGATTACGAAAAACAACAGAAGCAAGGCGACGACTGCGACCGAAGCAACGATAATCAGATTGCGCCGGCGTTCACGCGCCAGTCGCTCGCGTCGCACGGCGAGCCACTGTTCTGTTTCTTCCTCGGTTTGCGATACGCCCTCCCGGTCGCTCGCAATATCGTTCTTGTCCTGAGTCATTGTCGTTCCGCCTGTTGCTCTGCAAGTGTCCGATAAACTTCAGTTTGTCGTTGTCTCGGAAGAAGCTGGCTATCAAACCCAACGACAAACTAAAGTTTGTCGGACATTACGTCACTGTCCGGTCGCCTGCCTCAGGCGCGCCAGCGCGGTTTGATAGTCGAAGATTGCCTGATAGAGAGCAAATCTCTGCGCCGCAAGCGTGGTCAGTGCATCGGTAACCTCGATTATCTGCGCTTCGCCCGCGCGATAACGCGCAATAGATGCATTCAGATTCGTTTGCGCCTGGCTAACGCCAGCGCCTGCCAGTCTGACGCGCAGGGACGCGGTGCTCACTTGCGCCTGTGCGGCATAGAACTGCTGCGTAAAACCGCGCAGCGCGATTGTGCGCTCGTTCTCAGCAACTTGCGCGCGCAGGCTTGCCTGCCGTTCCTTGCTTCGGGTCGATCCCCAATCGAATATCGGTATTGTCAGACTGATGGCTGCGGAAGCTCCAACGTGCTCCTTTAAGCGCACAGGCTTCAACGAATCGGTATCGGCGCCGCCAAGAATCGAATAAGAAAGCTGCGGTAACCGATCCGCGCGCGCGATCCGTATGCCTGCTTTGGCGGCATGAATCTGTGCTTCGAACTGCGCAAACTCTGGACGGCGAGAAATGTCGTTGACGCTGAATTGCTGAAACTCTGAACCGACTGGCGCCGCTACTGCCAGATCGGTGGTATTGATGGGGGTAACAAAATCGTAACCGACCAGCACGCGCAAAGACCCAGCGGCCACTTGTTCATTTGCTCGCGCCCGCTCGAGCTCGTCGCGTCGCGCAGTCGTTTGCAGTTGTGCGCGCGTAACATCAACTGAAGCAACCTCGCCTCCGCTAAATAGAAGTGTGGTAATCCGCTCGAACTCCTCTGCCGCTGTCAGATTGAGCTCCGCCGCGTTTCGCTGCGCGGTTGCGAGTGCCAAGCCGTAGTAAGCATCGATCACGGCCAGGGCCAGTGTTCGTCGGGCAACGTCGGTGCCGGCGTGCGCGGCCGCCAGCAGGGCGCGATTTCTTTCCAGTGTGGCGCGCAAGCGCCCGGCAATATCAATGTCACCGGCAACATTCATATACGCCTGGTATTCGCCAAGCGCATTGTTAGCAAGAAAGCTTTGCATTCGCGGTGTACCGGGCGGCAGGCCCAGCGCGGGCGTGGTATAGAGGTAACTCAGTGGGGCAGTCAGGCGCGGGAGAAACGCCGCCTGCGCCTGCTTCACATCTTCAGCGGCGATTTTTTCGTTCAACCCTGCTTGCTGAAAGGCAGAGGCGTGCGCGTTAGCCAGCCGCAGCGCATCGTCAAGTGTTAGTGGGTTTGCAGTTTGACTAGCGGCGTTTACTACTGCTGCCCCTGGCGGAACAATTGCACCGCCAGGATTGAAAGGCGCGACCGGGAGAGTTGGACCAACAAAAGGAGTCGCAATGGGCGAAGCCGTTGGTTGTGGCGCGGGGACTGGCGAGGCAGATGTTGCTGGCGGTGATGCCGCCGGAGTTGCCGTCGCGGAACCGGGCGTTTGTGGTGTAGCGTTGGGCCTTGCCGTCGATGCAGCCGGTGTAGTTTGTGTGACTGTTGTTGTTTGCGTCTGTCCTACAACCGCGTCTGCGCGAAGTTCTGCGGCGAATGCTGCCGCCCCGCAGAAAAAAACAGGCATAAGAATTCCTGAAAGCTGGCGCAACCGGAGACGGTTCAAGCGTATCACCCAGGCGTAATCCGTTCTTAAACTTTGTGAAAAGAGGAGTCGCAGTTTAGCACTCATGGGCCAGATTCTCTAAGTTAAGAGGCTGGACGAGAAAGGACGGGAGCACTTTTGTTGCTGACTTGTGCACCCGTCCTTCCCCTCGTTGGTTTACTCACACGAGAATGAGCATGCGGCAATTACTCTAAGGCTTCTTCTTTTGATCGGCCTTCTTCTCAGCCGCTTCCTGTTTCTTATTCTCGTGCTCGACTCGCACCACCTTTCCAGTTATCGCGCTGACCTGCACCTCGTCGATCGTGCCTTTGGCGTTGCGGATATCAAATGAATAAACGAGCTTGCCATGTTCCTTCTCGAGTTCGGCGCCCTCGACTGTGCCTGGTGCGCGTTTGAGCGCAGTTTCCTGGGCTTGCTCCTTTGTGATCTTCGCCTGGCGCGCAAGTTTTGCTTCGTTGGCATTTTCCTGTCCCCGGGATTTGGCCATGACCAACGAGCCGCCGGTTAAGAGTGCTGAGATAAAGACTGCCAGCACAAAATTCTTCTTCATGTACTTTCTCCTTAATTACTACATGTTTGTGGTTTGAGGGAGCAGGCGGCTCTTGGCGCCAAAACCCGCTACTCCTTATGACGAGCACTGTACAGTTAAGAAGATTACGGGAGGATTAACTTGCCGGAAGACAAGAATTATTTAAGATTCGGCAGGGAAATGACAAACGTGGCGCCTTCGTGGTTCGTGTTATCAAGAACAATTGTCCCGCCATGCAGTTCAGCCACCCACTTCGCAATTGAAAGGCCCAAACCGGCGCCGCTGCCATTCAGAGATTCGTCGCGCGAGCGCGCCTTGTCAACGCGGTAAAAGCGTTCAAAAACGTGGGCCTGCGCAGCGGCAGGAATGCCTGGTCCCGTGTCGCTAATGACGATTTCACAGTGGTCGCGATCCTCTCTTACGTTTACCTGGACGCGGCCGTTTGCCGGCGTGTACTTGATTGCGTTATGTATCAGGTTAAGGACCATTCTCTGAATGAGCGCCTCGTCTCCGCGAAAGGGAATTTCTTTAGCAGGCGGTTGATAGCAAACTTCCAGCCCCTTTTGGGCAGCCAGCGAGCGTATTGAGCGCACACATTCGTTAATGCTTTCATCCAGATAGAAGTGCGCCAAAGCGAGCGGGTATTCCCCAGCATCGGCGCGCGCCAGTGTAAACAGGTCCTCAACCATTCTTGTCAGACGCCGCCCCTCATCGTGAACGATGGCCAGAGACTCACGAAACTCGGCCGGGTCTCGTACCTGTCGTGAGAGAGACACCTCCGACTCTCCGCAAATAACTGCGACCGGCGTGCGCAACTCGTGCGAGGCGTCTGCCATAAAACGCTTCTGCTGGGCAAACGATTGATCGAGGCGCGCCAGTAGCTCGTTGAAAATTCCCGCAAGCCGGCCGAGCTCCTGATTGTTTTCCGGCACTGGGATTCTTTCGTCCAGGTTCGACGCTCCTATGCGAGCAGCTCGTTCGCCCATGGTCACGACCGGCGCGAGACTCTTGCGCGCCAGAAAATATCCGCCCAGGCTGGCAATCACCAATGCGATGGGAATGGCAATGTAGAACGCCTGGCGCGCCTGTTCCAGAGCCTTGTCCTGATCTCTTAATGAGTTTGCAAAAACGAAGATATAACTCTGATGGGCCACCGGCACTGCAACAGCCAGGACGCGGAGAGCGTTCGTGCCTCCTAAAGAAAGGTTTCCATAAGCGCGGCCCGAGCGTGAGGCCGAAGCGAAGAGAACAGCAAGTTGCGGTTGTAATTCCGGTGAAGTAAACCAGGTATTTTCCAAGCGCAAATTTTCGGGCTTGTCTGACGCGGCTACTACCCTGCGTTGCGCGTCATAAATAATTATCTGCCTATCCCGGGAACGGAAACTCCGCGCTGTTTCCCTTGCTGCACTATCGTGGGCCTGATTTTCGTCAGTTGACTCAGTAATGAAATTTGAAACAAACGAGTTGGCTGTCTCTGCCAGAGAGTCGTCAGTGCGTTGGCGAGTTGCGTGCGAGAGATAATAGTAAGTAGTGATGGAAAAAATTAGCAGTACAAACGCGAGGATGCCCGTGTACCACAGCGTGAGCTGGATGCGCATGGAGCCTAATGGTCTTGTGTTCATTGTTCGAACGCTGCTGCGAAGCTGGGTTCAGAGAGCATAGCCATAAAATCATTTGACTGACAGCTGATTCGGCGCCGCCAGCATGTAGCCAGCGCCGCGTCGCGTATGGATCAGCCTGGTGGAGAACCCATTATCTACTTTTCTTCGCAGACGATTGATGTGCACATCGATCAAATTGGTGAGCGGGTCAAAGTTCTCGTCCCAAACGTGTTCCGCAATCTCTGCGCGGCTAACCACGCGGCCGTGCTCGCGGGCGAGGTACTCCAGCAACGCGTATTCTTTGCTGGTGAGCTCCAGCTCGCGTTCAGCCCGAGTAGCGCGCTGAGCGCGTGTGTCCAACAGGAGATCCGCGATTTGAATTGTCGCCGGACGGACGACGTGACCACGACGCATCAACGCACGCAGGCGTGCCAGTAGTTCAGTCACCGCAAAAGGCTTAGTCAAATAGTCGTCTGCGCCAATGTCCAGACCCGTGATTCGGTCCTGCACTGTATCGCGCGCAGTGAGCATGATTACCGGTACCACTGAACCCGTCGCCCGCAACTCGCGACAGACACTAAACCCGTCGCGTCCAGGCATCATCACATCGAGAATTATTGCGTCGTAGTCGTTAATGGACGACTTGTAAAGCGCTTCGTCGCCATTGCCGGCCAAATCGACCGCGAAAGCGTGCTCGCGCAAACCCTTCGCCACAAACCGGGCGATGCGCGGATCATCTTCCACTAACAGAATTCTCATTGTTCTCGATGAAAAGTCAGCACGACCCGCCTTGCAAATGAGTAACGATTGTCAGTGCCACATCTCTGGAACCGCGTGTAGATCCAACTCAGAAATTCCATGCCAGCAGGGCTCCATAGACGTGCGATCTGGGACCGTAAAGAGGACTTACCCTGGGAATTAGTTTCCATGGGACGCGGCTTGTCTTTTTCTCATTCAAGAGATCAAGAGATAGGTCGTGATGCTGATGATAAACGTAGCGCCCAATCCCATATCCCATGGCGCTGCCCACCAGCACGTCGGAAAGAAAATGCTTGCGCCCGGTGTAACGAGAAATTCCTACCGCAGTGGCCAGCGCGTATGCGCCATAGCGAACAGCAGGATGCCGAGGGCCATACTCCTCCCCGATTACGGTCGCGACGGACCACGCGCTAATAGCATGTCCGGACGGAAACGACGAACCGCCGTCAAAAAATTCTCCGCTCGAATTATCGACTGGAGGACGCTGCCGCTGCGAAGCAACCTTTAGCGCCTGGGCCACGATGGCACTATCGAGAAATGCCTCAGCTGCCAACAGTCCTGTCTCCTTCGCTCGCTCGTCATGCTTGAGCCGTCCGGCAATATAAAAGAGGGCTGCAGTTCCCCCAGTCGCGTAAGCCGACCCGAGATAACTTATGTCTTTGCTGATTCGCAGGCGATTGAGATTGTCGCCGTGCGCGACCAGTGTTCCCGACGTGTGCCGGTCGGTGACAACCAGGGCGCCGGTAGACAGCAAGAGCGGCGCGATCCACTTCGCATCGCTCTGGTGAACATGAAACGGCGCGGTCCAAATTCCTTTTTGATCTCGCAGAATGTTGCTAAAGAAATTCTTTTCCGTTGTGGGTCTTGGCGTCGGTTGCGGCTGCGCAGAAGGCGCCACCGGTGTAGTTTGTGCAAAGGCTTGAGCAGATAGAACGATGATGAAGACGAGACAAAAAGGCCAGCAGACCATTGTCCTCGCAGCCTTATGACTGAAGTTCATAACTCAACTCCCGATTGTAAAGGGGGGACCCGGACTGCTTATGAACAGGGAAGACGATTCGATTATCTGCCCCAAGGCAATTGTTTGACAACCGCACAGCGAACCTGACGACGCGCCGTGAAGCATTTGTTGGAAACGCCACGCGAGGTGTAGGCTGAGGCGTCATTCGAAAAAGTGAAGGAGATTATTTTTATGATGTCATTGCGGAAAGGCACTCAAATTGTTTTGTTGTTAGTTGTCCTGGTGGGACTGTCTTTCGCCGGATCCAACCTCGCCCGCGCTGCGCGTTCTGCGACGGAGTACAAGATTGTCAAGACGGTAAAGCTCGGCGGCGATGGTGGCTGGGATTGTTTGACAGTCGATTCGCAAGCGCGGCGGTTATACATCTCGCGAGGCACTCACGTGATGGTGGTTAATGCGGACACAGGCGAAGTCGTCGGAGACATTCCCGGCACCAACGGCGTGCACGGCATTGCGCTGGTTCCCTCACTTGGCAAAGGATTCACCAGCAACGGCCGCGACAATACGGTAAGCGTTTTCGATCTTAAGACGCTGCATGTTTCAAAACAGATTCCAGTAGGCAAGAACCCGGATATCATCATCTACGATCCTGATTCCAAACTTGTCTTCACCGGCAACGGAGGCAGCCGCGACGTTACCGCAATCGATCCCAAGAGCGAGACGGTGAAGGGCACGATTCCGCTGGAAGGCAAGCCCGAATTTGCTGTGTCTGACGAGGGCCATGTTTACATAAATCTCGAAGACAAGAGCATGATCGCCAGAATTGATTCTCGTAAACTGACGGTTGATGCGCGTTGGCCGCTGGCGCCAGGCGAAGAGCCAAGCGGACTGGCAATCGATCAAAAGCATCATCGTTTATTTGCAGCCTGTGGGAACAAGCTGATGGCCGTGGTGAATACCAATGATGGCCACGTGGTGGCAAACGTACCGACCGACAGCGGCGCCGACGGTGCGGAGTTTGATCCTTCGGCTCAAATTGCATTTAGCCCGAATGGTGCTGATGGCACGCTTACCGTTATTCACGAAGACTCGCCGGATAAGTTTAGCGTCGTGCAAACCCTGCCCACCCAAAGAGGGGCACGAACGATGACGCTAGATCCTAAGACGCACAGCGTGTTTCTTATCACGGCTGAATTTGGGCCGCCGCCGCCGCCTACAGCAGAACGCCCGCATCCGCGGCCATCGATCATTCCAGGATCGTTTACGCTTTTGATTGTCGGAAAGTGATGCGTTGGGGCAAGGGCTAATTCAGCTTGATCTCAACCGGTTGTGGCAGATGATCTACGCGCAACGTTAGTCCCTGCGGGCTGGCGACCGGTTCTTTCTTCGGAGTTTCGAAAAAGAGAAAGCCCTGACGCCGGCGATCTTCAGAGGACAGCGGATTCGCAAGATCGATTGCGTAGGCTGCAAACTCCTTTTCGAATTGCTTGCGCGAGTTTGGATTGTAGGCGTAAACGTCGTTCGCTTTGAGAATGCGTGCGACCGCGGCCTTGGGCGAAATCAATTTCCATTCGTGACCGGCGGCATCGAGCAAGTGAAAACGCGCTTGCTTCACTTCAACCGGCGCGCCGCTTTCAAAGACAAACTCCACTCTCACCGGCAGAATCCCGCCCAATGGTAAGTTAGCCTCGAATAAGTCCTGGCTCTCTTCATCGCTCATTAGCGGCGCAACTCTTACGGTAACGCCGCCCGCGCTTGCGCTGCGCGCGTTTTCGGCAAGCGGTGGCAATTCAATCGCCGGCTTTACTTTGAAGAGCGAGCCGGCGCATGACATGGTGAACAAACTAACGACCGCAATTCCAATGAATCCAATTAGCAATTCGGTGCGCAATTGTTTAGAGGGGCGGTTCACGCGCGCAATCTCTCACGCGAATGCGGCCACTGTCAACGTAGCAGCACAAGTCAAATACTGGGAGCGCGGGCGTCTCGCCCGCAATGAGCGCGAAGCGCGAACATTGCTTGGAAGAGAGCAAAACTCTGTCTGTCGCTGGCGCGTTTGCGGGCGGGATGCGAGCTCTCCCAGGAAGAACGGTGTGCTAGGATGGCGCGAAAAATTATGATTCGACCATTTGGCGGTGTTCATCCGCAGATCCCAGACAGCGCCTACGTTGATCCTGGCGCGCAAATAATTGGCGACGTGCAATTGGGCGAACAGTCATCCGTTTGGTGCAATGCCGTCCTGCGCGGTGACATGTATTACATTCGCGTTGGCAATCGCAGCAACATTCAGGACAACTGCGTGGTCCATACGCGTACCGGTGAGAAACCGACTATCCTCGAAGATGAAGTCACGGTGGGCCACAGCGTCACGCTGCACGGCTGTTACATCGAGCAGGGCTCATTGATTGGCATTGGATCCATTGTGCTGGATGACGCGCGTGTGGGTGCACGATCGCTGATCGCTGCCGGTTCATTAATCACGCCAGGGACACTAATTCCGCCGCAATCGCTGGTGATGGGTTCGCCAGCCCGGGTTAAGCGCGGCCTTACGGAAGAAGAGGTAGCCGGACTAAATCTGTTCTGGCAAAACTATGTAAACTTCACGCAAAAGTATCTTGCCGAGAAATAGAGTTTTCCCAAATTAACTACATTCTTGATTGCAGGAACGTGGGCTTAAAACTGAAAGTCACGTGAAAGGCAAGAAAGTACAGAAAAAAGCGGTAGTCAAAAAAGTATAGCAATCGGGGTGCGGCGTTCGCTTGATAGTACCAGGCCACGCCAGCCAGGGAAGCCAGGTTCAGAAGTACTACCGCTATCGGGAACTGCGGCGTCCGTCGCAGATAAGCCAACATGCGATCATAAAGATTGTGAGGAACGATCTGTCCCACTGCCGGCGCCTTGCCACGATACTTATGGAACGTAATCACGTACCAAAGAAAATAGTGGAAGACGAGAACGAACTGGGCGAAGAACCGTAGAGATTGTTCCGCCAGATTCGAGGTCTTGAATATTGCCTGCAACGCGATTACAAATGCGATCATGCACACCAGATAAACCCAAACCTGAGCACTCCCGCGCTGTCTCAGCAACAACCAGGCTAACAGAATCAGCGAAAGCGCAACGATGCCGGCCCAACGTAGATTCGTTTGCGTGAACGGATACGCAAATAGGGGAACAGAAAGGCCAAAGACGAAGCGAGTAGTTTCGCCTTCATTGTTGAGACGATCGATTGGCAGCCAGATTCCCGTCAGATTGTTGCGCTCAGCCTTGAAAGTTTGGCCGACGCGATGACCGCCAGTGAGCAGCACCGGAATCTCGTCTACTGTTTGCTGCGCCGGCGTCGTTTGCGGCTCGCCGGCATAATAGGGTTGAAAGATCAGATCTGAAGCATTGCTCCACTTTTCATTATTTACTCGAATCTCGCCGTCCGCGCGACTATCGCTGGTGCCAGCCTTGGTGACGAATGCTCGCAAGCCGGCGGTATGCGGCGCTTGCAGGAAAAAATAATACTCGCGCCCGCGGGAGTCAGCCACCGGGTCAAATGAAATGAGCGTCCAGCCGTTTGTAGAAAATTGGGCACCATGCAGTTCCAGGCTGCGAACGTTTCGATAAACATCCTGAGCGGGAGCGAAAATCAGCAGCCCAAGTAACATCAAAATCAAAACAATTGCGCCGGCATCGAGTGCATGAGACATTCGTCCCTGCCGCGCTCCCTTCCATACCGAAACCAGAATGTCGTCGCGAAAGGCGTGGTATAAAAAATAAACGTAAATCAGGGCGGCAATGTCGTAGACATAATGCACGGTCCAGATCGCCAGGGTCAGCAGCACCAGCATCGCAAAAGCAATTCGAGTGCGGGCATTGCCGCGCACAATAGCGCCGAAGTAGAAGACAAAGCCGAGAATCACATGCGGCCAGCCAAGACCCAGCATTAGCATTTTGTAGCCCAGGCTGGACCACAGCGAATACATCAGGATGATCGCCGCTAGCGTCAGTCCAAGCGTAAGGACTACGGGACGCAAGCCCGTGACAACGCCAGTTAGGCGTGGCTCTCTGGTTAGAACGGCTGCTTCGGAAACGGAATCCATCGGTATGAGTTGAACCGGTCTACTACTTTCTGAGCGCGCGCGACAAGGACCTTGAGGTTAGCCGACTCGCTCAGTGCTTGCAATCTCAAAACCACGACAACGGCGCGTCGTACCGGAACTCTTTCTCGTGGGTTGACGAATACAGAACCGGGAGCGGACCGGGGTCCCCCGCGCGGGCAGCCCGCGTGGGGTGGTGGATGCGACCGGGTCTGCGAAGTGTGGAATTCAACGTCATTGTAAGCTAGCGTTCTCCGCGATCCATGAAATGGAGATGTTGTTTATCGCAAGTCCGACCCGGTTCGCTACCGCTCCCGGTTCTGTATTCGTCGACCCGATGCAAATAGACACAGTGGGCGAATTGATAATCCTATTGAGGATTCTGATTTCGCCAATCTCTTATCGCGCTCACTACTTTTTTGTGCAAAGCTGCACAGCTCTCAACGCTTTCTGAGCGCTAAAATCCAAGGTATGATGAAATGCTTGCTTAATACTTCATTTAGTCGTCGTTAAGACCTAATGCCCTCAGCTAAAACTCAACCAGCGCGCGGCATGCGCGATTTTCTTCCCGCCGATGTGCGGCGTCGCCAATACGTAATTGACGTCATTCGTGAAGTGTACGAGCGTTACGGTTTTGAGCCGCTGGAAACACCAGCCGTCGAAAATATTGAAACGCTAATGGGCAAGTACGGCGAGGAGGGCAATCAACTTATCTTCAAGATCCTCAAGCGCGGCAAGCATGAGAAGACAGGGGAAGCTGATCTCGCGCTGCGTTACGATCTGACGGTGCCACTCGCGCGCGTGGTAGCGCAATATCAAAACGAGCTGCCGAAGTTTTTTAAGCGCTATCAGATTCAACCCGTGTGGCGGGCCGATCGCCCGGCGCGCGGGCGCTTTCGCGAGTTCTATCAGTGCGATGTTGATGTGCTGGGTTCGCGCTCAATGGTGGTGGAGGCGGAAATTTGCGCAGCAGCAAGCGACGTGCTTACCACGCTCGGCTTCAACGACTTCACCGTCCGTTTGAATCACCGGCTAGTGCTGACTGGTCTACTGGCGCAAGCCGGCGTTGCGCGGGACAAGCAAGCCGACGCTTTGATTGCACTCGATAAGATGGACAAAGCCGGCGCCGAAGCTGTTGCGCGTGAATTGAATCAACGCGGTATCGTTGATGAGTCTGCCGTGAATCTGATGCGCTTCTTCGAAGGCATCGCCGGAGCGCAACGCGCTGCTGAGTTGGTTGATTTGGAGGGCGCTGAAACACGCACGGCATTCAATGCCGACGTTTTGGGCCGCCTGGTGGAGTTCATTGGCACTCACGAAACGGGCGCGCAGGGAATTGATGATCTGCGGCAGATATTGCAGTACTGCCGGGCCAGCGGAGTTGCTGCTCGCATCAAATTGGATCCAACGCTGGCGCGCGGCCTGGCTTATTACACAGGCGCTATTATGGAGATCAACGTCAAGGACCTGCCGGGTAGCTTGGGCGGCGGCGGCCGATACGACAATCTGGTTGGAATGTTTGCGGGACAAGAGGTACCCGCGTGCGGGTTTTCGCTGGGTCTGGAACGAATTATTGTCGTGATGACGGAACGCGAGATGTTTCCGGTTAAGCTGGTTTCGACTTCAGCCGACATCATGGTGAGCGTTTGGAATAGCGAGTCAGTCGTTGATTCCATAGCGCTTGCAAACGAGTTGCGTCGCTCGGGTCTGCGTGTCGACCTTTACCCTGAGGCTGACAAAGTAGGCAAGCAATTCAAGTATGCTTCGGAGCATGGCATTCCTTTCGTGACGGTGGTTGGCGAAGACGAACGCGGGCGCGGGGAAGTGGCAATCAAAGACATGCGAACAGGAGAGCAGCGTAGTGTGAAGCGCGAAGCCGTCGCAGAGGCGATACGCGCCGCGCTGGATTCCGTAACCTAGGTGCAGATATATGACTGAATCACTGGGCCAACATTATCTGGAAGATTCAATTGCCAGCCTGCGGGCTTACAAGAAAATGGCGGAGAAGGCGCTGGACCAGCTTGCAGACGACGAGTATTTCCGCACGCTCGACGAAGCGGGAAACAGTGTGGCCGTGATCATGAAGCACATGGCCGGCAACATGTTCTCGCGCTGGACAGACTTCCTGACGACGGACGGCGAGAAACCGAATCGCAATCGAGACATGGAATTCGTAATGGCTCCAAACACCACCGCCAAAGACGTTCGCGATTACTGGGAGCGAGGCTGGCAGTGTGTGTTCGCCGCGCTCGAGCCGCTCGGTCCAGACGACTTGATGACGAAAGTGATGATTCGCGGCGAAGAGCATACGGTGGCGCAGGCCATCAACCGGCAACTGATGCACTATGCTGATCACATTGGGCAGATAATTTTTCTGGCGAAACATTTTCATGCGCGCGACTGGAAAACACTGAGCATTCCACGCAATCGTTCAACGCAGTTCAATACCTATCTTCAAAACCAAACGGCCGCAAAGGGAACTTAAGGAGCGGTTGAATGAAGTTTGGATTTTGCACAAAGAGTCCGATCCCTATCGACGCGGAGCGTTTTCATTAACACGTGGCTTCAGCCCGGTGACCACCGCGGCTGATCATACCGGTCGAACCGTTTCAACGGTTTCCGGCGTCCCGGTAAACCGTTAAAACGGCTAAGGCAAGTGGAACGTTTTTTAATCACCGGGCTGAAGCCACGGTGCTAATGGGAACGCTTCGCGTGATGAGTTTTACGCGAATGCTGTGAAGGGTGCTACCCGCGCCAGGCATGGGGCGACTTCTTGTGCAACGCATGAAGTTTTGAAGTTCATCGAGGAGCAACAGAGTGACTAGCGCTGGTGCATCAATGAATTCCATGGAATTCCACGTCGTCGAACTAAGCCACGTCAATGTCACAGTGCCGGCGAGCGCGGAGGCTGCCGCCAAAACTTTCTATGAAACGGTGCTGGGACTGAAGGAAATTCCAAAACCGGTTGGGACCAGGCAAAACGTAGGGGCGTGGTATGAACTTAACGGCGTGCAGCTTCATTTATCAGTCGAAGAAGAAGCGACGAACGCAGCGAGCGACCGGCATGTTTGTTATGTTGTCGCAGACATCGCGGTGGCCGAGCGCCATATTCGCGATTCCGGCACGGAGATAATCTCCGACCCGCGTCCTATTGCCGGCGTGAAACGATTTTACGTTCGCGATCCCGGCGGTAATTTGATTGAAATAGTCTAGAGGTAAGAATCGGCTTTGCCGTCTGATGTGCGGTGGTGGCTACGCCCCACCGTTTCGCTCAAATAAAAATTCGGGGCTGCGCCCCAATTAGGGCATAGCCCCTTTTCATTAGTGGATCGCCGGAAGGTCGAAGACCTTCCGCACATCAGTTGATCGGCTCGTCGGAACACACGCTGGCCCTCAATGCGTCACACGGTTAATATCTATCGACAATGCTTGACCATCTTGGAAATTTGCAGCGCACACACTCGTGCGGCTCCTTACGCACAGCTGACGTCGGCGCCAATGTTACGCTGATGGGCTGGGTTGCGCGGCGGCGAGATTTTGGCGAGCTGACCTTTATCGATCTGCGCGACCGCGACGGCATTACGCAAATTGTTTTCAATTCCGAAGACGCGGCTGAAGCTCATGCAAAAGCGAAAGAGTCGCGTAGCGAATTCGTCATTGCCGTTACCGGTAAGGTAGTGCTGCGCGATCAAGCCTCGCGGAATCCAAAACTGCCAACTGGTGAAGTAGAAGTGCAGGCGCGCGAAGTCTGGATTCTCAACGACGCGCGCACGCTGCCATTTCAACTCGACTCATCCGTAGACGCGTTGGCGAGTGAAGATTTGCGCTTGAAGTATCGTTATCTTGATCTGCGCCGGCCCCCGCTCCAGGCGAATTTGCGTCTGCGGCATCGCGTGCTGCGGGAGATACGCAGCTACATGGACGAGCTGGGTTTCACGGAAATTGAGACGCCGATTCTGATCAAGTCCACACCTGAAGGCGCGCGCGATTACATAGTTCCTTCGCGCGTGCAGCCGGGAAAGTTTTTCGCCTTGCCGCAATCGCCGCAGTTATTCAAACAGCTTTGCATGATTGCCGGGTTGGATAAGTATTTTCAGATAGCTCGCTGTTTTCGTGATGAGGATCTGCGCGCCGATCGCCAGCCTGAGTTTACACAGCTCGACCTCGAAATGAGTTTTGCCACGCTCGATCAAATTTATTCCGTGACGGAAGGTCTGTTCGCGCGTGTCTTCAGGCTGATTGGCGTTGACCTGCCGCTGCCCTTTCCGCGTTTCAGTTATGCCGAGGTGATGCGGCGTTGGGGTTCGGATAAACCGGACCTGCGAATCAACGGTATGGAGTTGCAGGACCTTTCGCCGGCACTCGCGGAAACAACTTTTGCTCCTTACGCGTCGGCGCTCGCCGCCGGCGGAGAAGTGAAGGGAATCGTCATCACCGGCGGCGCCGGACTTTCGCGAAAGACGCTCGACGAATTGCAGGAATTCGCTAAGCGCTACGGCGCAACTGCGCTCGCCTGGATAAAGCTTGGCGATGAGGTTACGTCATCGCTCATGAAAGCCCTGGGTGACGAAGGCGTAAATGGTTTGGCGTCGGCTGCCGCCGGGAAGAAAGGTGATGCTGTCCTGATCGTTGCCGGGAGACCGAAAACAGTGGCGGCCAGTTTGGGAGCTTTGCGAAACGAAGTTGCCCGGCGCGAGAAATTAATTCCGGCAAATGCATATGCGCCGTTGTGGGTAACTGAGTTTCCCATGTTTGAGTATCACGAAGATGATGGCCGCTATTACGCTATGCATCATCCTTTCACGTCGCCGCTCGACGAAGATTTAGCTTTGCTCCAACGTGCAGTTGAAGGTGGCGAAACGGACTTGCTGGGGAAACTGCGAACCAAGGCCTACGATCCGGTTATCAATGGCGTTGAGTTGGCCAGCGGTTCCATTCGTATCCACCGGCGCGACGTGCAGCGTCTTGTTTTTAAAGCGCTTGGCTTGACAGCAGAAGAAGCGCGTTCACGCTTCGGATTCTTTCTTGATGCCCTTGAGTACGGCACGCCACCGCATGGTGGTATCGCGCCCGGTATCGAGCGGCTGCTGATGGTGCTGGTGCCAACGGAAAATATTCGCGACGTGATGGCCTTTCCGAAAACAGCTTCAGCAACCGATCTGATGATCGACGCGCCCGGCGAAGTCGATGCGAAACAACTGGAGGAGTTGCATTTGAAGATCGTCGAGAAGCAGTAAGCCGCGAACGATAATCCACAGATTTCGCAGATTACACAGAATCATAAAACGAAAGAGAATCGTTGTTGGTGTTTCCTTATCTCGTGTAGGGCCCTCTTGTTTTACTGAATCTGTGAAATCTGCGAAATCTGCGGATATGCCTGCGAATCTTTCCTAACGGGATTAGTCGATGCTCACTCTCAATGGCAACCACCGCCGGCAGATTTTTGCATATGCACGCGCCGCCGCGCCTGCCGAGTGTTGTGGCCTAATAGGTGGCGATGGCGAATGCGCCAGCAGCCTTTATCCAATGCGCAATGTGGCTGCCAATGCAATCATTGCCTACGAAGCGGCGCCAGAAGATCTGTTTGCCGCACAGCGCCAAATGCGCGAACGTGGCGAGCAGCTTCTCGCCATCTATCATTCTCATCCGCGCGCGACCGAGCCCCAGCCTTCCGAAACCGATGTGCGGTTGGCCTTCTACCCGCAGGCGATCTATTTCATTATCGGTCTGGCCGGCGAACAGCCAGTGATGCGCGCCTTCAAGATTTCCGAATCTGAAGGCCGCTGGGTAGAGGTTGAGTATGCCATCGCGGACGAGTAAGATTGAACCCTCTCAGCCATAACATCGTAGAGACTGCTAATGGAGACAAAAAGGAGTAAATACGATACCAACCCGCTCGATCCCGAATTCGTAAAGAACGCTGAAAAAGCGTGGGGCGAAGGCGGCGGCGATGGACCAGCAACACAGCCGGTTCACGGAACAACGCGCGAAGTTGGTTCCCCACCTGAAGACGCACGCGCCAACATTTACTCCGAAGCTCCCACGCGGCGTTACGACAAGGCATCATTGGAAGCGTCTTATCCTTCAGTTTTCGTTCCGCCTACCTATTCGCCACCAGCGCCTTACCAGTCCCCCCATCCCGTCGCTCCACAGATGACGCAAAGACCTGGTTCGCGATCTGTTGCCGGTATCGGGTTGTCGGAAAAGTGGGCCACAGCGCTGCCGTATGCGCCGTATATCGGAGTTGTAGCATCGCTTGTGGAACTGTTTCTGGTTCCCCGAAGTGAACCCAAAGTACGCTTTCACGCAGCTCAAGGATTGGCGCTGCACGTGGCGATTTTGGTATTGCAAACTGTTTTTGCAGTTGTAGGCGCGATCACGAGCACCAGTGTCGGGGGCTCTCTTTTCAAGCTGGCCGCGTTCATATTTCTGATTGTGTCGATGATTCGCGTCGCCAAAGGCAAGCCGCACCACATCAGTGCCCTGACGGACCCGGCCCAGTGGTTCAACGATCACATCGAGTTGCGCAAATCCTGAGCCTGGCGGGATGCATGTGGCACTGGCATTGCAGAGAAACTCGGCGGAGGGCTTGCCAATAACACCTTGTTGAATCGTCGAACTGAAATCGTTCTCAAAGACGCCAACGATGTTGCGTTTTGGTTCAGCTTTGGCTCCCGCGCCACAACATTTTGGCAACAGAGAACGGGCAAACGCAGGCTTTCGCTAAGTCATCAAACAGACGCCAGGCGCAAGGCTCTCTTCCCTAAATGGCATGACTGCGGTGAGCGCACTTATTCCGGGGAGGTTGGGCCAGTAGATTTTAGAGCGGCACAATCTCAGGGTTGGCCGCTCTTTTCTTTGGCGCCCGATTTGAGTTCGAGCTTCGGCTGCGTCGATATGGAGGAAACCATGATTAGAAAAAACTATAACAACCTGCAACGGATGATGGCCATGCTGGCGGCTTTTGCGATTTTTGCGATGCCGGTTGCAGTTTTCACCCAAACTAAAATCAGCTATCACAGTAACAAGTACAAACCGACGGATGACGTGAAAGTTGGTCGTCAGGCAGCCGCGGAGGCCGAGCAACAGTTGCCAATTCTGAACGACGCGCAAACCACAAATTATGTCTCGCGCATCGGCATGCGGCTGGTGTCGGCGATTCCACCAGAATTTCAGCATCCTGAGTTTCAATACTATTTCAAGGTTGTGAACGCTAGCGACATCAACGCGTTTGCCTTGCCGGGTGGTCCAATGTATGTAAACCGCGGCATGATCCAGGCCGCGCGCAACGAAGGCGAGATGGCCGGCGTCATGGCCCACGAGCTGAGCCACGTCGCTTTGCGTCACGGCACTGCGCAGGCATCCAAAGCGCAAAAGTATGGTTTGCTGGCCGGCATTCTCGGCATTGGTGGCCAGATCATTGGTGGACCAGCAGGAGCGGCAGCGCAGGTTGCCGGGCAGGGCGTGGGCGTTTACTTTCTAAAGTTCAGTCGCGAATATGAAACTGAAGCCGACATACTCGGTTCGCAGATCATGGCGCGAGCCGGTTATGACCCACACGATTTGGCAAACATGTTTCAGACCATCGAGCGCCAGGGCGGTGGCGGCGGCGGTTTCATGAGCGATCACCCCAGCCCCGCGAATCGTTATGCGCGTATCAATCAGGAAGCACAATATCTGCGCGTGGTTAATCCGGTGCATGATACGCGCGAGTTTGAGCAGATTCAGGCGCGGCTGCGAGGTATGGGCCGTGCGCCGTCAATGGCCGAGATTGCCAAGAGCGGTCAACGCTATCCGACCGGGGAAACTACAGGTAACTATCCCAACAATCCGCCGCGTGGCACAGTTGGTTATCCTTCAACGCGCTATCAGAACTATTCTGAATTTGGCGGTTCGTTGCGTGTCAGCGTGCCCAGCAATTGGCGCGAGATTGGCGGCAGCAACGATGTCTGGTTTTCTCCCGAAGGCGCTTATGGCCAATACCAGAATCAGGTTGTCTACACGCACGGCGTAAACTTTGGCGTGTTCCAGCCACAGAGCAACAACCTGCAACAGGCAACTAACGAGTTTCTCAACAGCCTTGGTCAGGGGAATGGCAACCTGCGCCAGCAAGGCGGCTACCAACGTACGACCGTTTCAGGGAGGAACGCGCTTTCAATGACACTCAACAACGTCAATGAAGCAACCGGCCAGTCAGAAGTCGTGACCGTGGTTACGACGCAACTGCGTAACGGCCAACTCTTTTACATGATTGCGGTCGCGCCAAATAACGATTTCAGTTCGTTCCAAAGCGCTTTCCGCAACGTCCTTCGTTCAGTCCAGTTGAATGACTAAGTTCGTTCACGTCGCTGCACGGTTCAAAAAACAAGGGTCCGCTTTCGAGCGGGCCCTTTTCGTTCGCAAACAGTAAACAGTAAACAGTAGACAGTAGACAGCCAGAGGTCACCGGCTATGTGTCGTCGGATACATCACTCTCGTCTGCTATCCGACTGTTCACTGTTTGCTGTTTACTGTTTACTCCCTTTCGCTTCCTGCCAAAGCGCTTCCATCTCGTCCAGCGTGACCGATTCAAACGCTTGCCCGCGGGCGCGCAACGTTTCCTCGATAAAGCGAAAGCGACGGCGAAACTTGCGATTGGTGAGCTTCAGCGCCGCCTCGGGCTCAACGTGCAGGTGACGGGCAATGTTTGTGGCCGCAAAAAGCAGATCGCCAATCTCCTCGCGCACGCGGGTGTGATCGGCCTCGCTGTTTGAACTCGCATGCGTTTCAATCGCGGCACGCAGCTCAGCTATCTCTTCTTCCAGCTTCGCGAAAATGTCTGCGATGCATTTCCAATCAAAGCCGACGCGCGCGGCCTTGATCGAAAGCTGGTGCGCTTCCATAAGCGCCGGCGCTTTCGACGACACACCGTCGAGTAACGACTCTTCGCGCTCACTCTTTCCGGCGCTGCGTCGTTCTTCGGCCTTCATCGCTTCCCAGTTGCGCAACACTGCCGCCGAGTCGTTTGCCTGCGTATCCGCGAACACGTGCGGGTGCCGGCGCACCATCTTCGTATGAATTGCGTCAGTCACATCATTAATGGAGAAATCACCGCGCTCCTTTGCCACCTGCGCATAAAACACGATCTGAAACAGTAGATCGCCAAGCTCATCGCGCAGTTCTCCCGGCCGCCCTGCGCGTGCTTCCTCGACCGCTTCAAACGCTTCATAAGCTTCTTCCAGAAGCATCGGCGCCAGCGTGGCGTAAGTTTGTTCGCGATCCCAGGGACAGCCGTCCGGTGATCGCAACTTTTCCATCAGCTTGATCAAGTCATCAAAAGTTGCAGGCATGGATGTAGTCTAAAGTCCAAAGTCCAAAGTCCAAAGTCAAAACGCCAGTGGGTCGACGAATACGGAACCGGTAGCGGTAGCGACCGGGTAGTGAACTCAACCTGGGAATCGGCCCTTGCCTTCTTTATGTTCAGAAGATAAACGCAAAACCTGGCTTGAATGCTAACACCCGGTCGCTACCGCTCCCGGTTCTGCATTTGTGAAACCTCGCGCGTTGATCTGCCGAAGCTTGATCCGTTTGACTGATTTCATTTTCGCTGTATTTGCGGGCGCTAGATGTGAATGCTACCATCGACAGCAAATAGAAAAGTTAATTCATGTGAGCACTGTGTTAATCCCAGGGCTCCTGAGGGTCTGGATAAATGAGCGAGGAACAAACCAATTTCAAAGTTACGGATCGTCGTCTTTTCAACGCGGACGGTACCCCCAGAGAATTGAGTGCCGAAGAACAGGCGGCAGTAGCAAAAGCGGAAGCGCAACGAGTAGCCAGCGCGCCATCACCGCCGAGCGCGGAAGCTCCGTCGACTGCGGAGGTCCCTGTAAAACCAAGCCAGGAAGCGGCCAGTCAGACAGCAAGCCCTCAACCGGAACCGCAGGCTGAAGTTCACGAAGAAACCGAAATACCTGGCGCCGATGATCCGACGAGCTTTGCCAATTTTCTGATGTCAATCGCCTCGAATGCCGCGTCTTCCCTGGGAATGATGGAACATCCGGTTACGCGCAAGCGCGAAGTGGATCTGGAACTGGGAAAGCATTGGATTGACATTCTCGGCATGCTGCAGGAAAAGACACGCAATAATCTTTCACCTCAGGAACAACAAGTTCTTGAAGGACTGCTTGCTGACCTGCGCATGCAGTATGTTTCCCTCGCCAACGCCACCACGCAGAAAGCGCCGCGCGCATTCTCCAGCGGCGACATCACCGGCGGCCGTTAAAGTCCAAAGTCCAACGTCCAAGGTCCAAAGTCGCGACGATTATTGAATTTGACTTTGGACATTGGACATTGGACATTGGACACCGTCATGAAGCTTACGTTTCTCGGCACCGGCACATCGACAGGCGTTCCTTCCATCGGCTGTGAATGCGAGACCTGCACTTCAAACGATCCCCGCGACAAGCGATTAAGAGTCTCAGTTCTCATCGAGCATGCCGGTCAGTCGGTTTTAATTGACACCTCGTCCGATTTTCGCCAGCAGGCACTGCGCTATGGATTGAAACGGCTCGATGCAGTTTTGATTACCCACTGTCATGCGGACCACATTTTTGGT
>DATNOG010000176.1:0-15090 GCA_035601415.1 Pyrinomonadaceae bacterium
CGCAATTTGCGCCCAACTGAGTTTACATGCGGAATTTCTCGCCGAGATAAAGCCGTCGCACTTCAGCATCTTCCGTCAACTGCCGCGGAATTCCTGATCGGAAAATTCGGCCATCAGCCATGATGTAGGCCCGGTCGGTGACCCCCAGGGTTTCGCGGACATTATGGTCCGTGATCAAAATGCCGATGCTTCGATTGCGTAAATAAAGTATGACATTTTGAATGTCATCAACTGCCTTGGGATCGATGCCCGCGAAAGGTTCGTCAAGCAGGATGTATCGCGGTTCGGTAGCCAGCGCGCGCGCGATTTCTGTGCGCCTTCTTTCACCGCCAGAGAGCGCATCGCCACGCGTGTTGCGAACGTGAGCGATTCCGAATTCTTCCAACAACTCCTCCAGCCGTGTCAGCCGTTCACGCCGTCTCAAGCCCATCGTCTCGAGCACCGCCAGAATATTCTGCGCCGCAGTCATCTTGCGAAAAATCGACGGCTCTTGTGGGAGGTAACCCAGACCGAGACGCGCGCGCAGATACATCGGCAGTTTGGTCACCTCGCGCCCGCCCAAACTAACAACTCCCGCGTCGGGACGCTCCAGACCGACCATCATGTAGAACGTTGTTGTTTTGCCGGCGCCATTTGCACCCAGCAGTCCGACGACTTCGCCTTTCTCCACATGCAGGCTGACGTGATCGACAACGCGGCGCCTGCCGTACGATTTTTGTAATTGGAATGCTGCCAGCGCGGAAGCGGAAGGAGTTTCGTTTGCTCGCTGAGTGTTGCTTGAATTGGCGGCGCGCTCGTCGTTGAGGTTGTTTGCGATACTCACGCCTTCTGATCGAATGCTCATTAGTGTGCGCAGAACAGTGACTGACTAGAACTCATTGGGTGTCGTCCGCTCTATTGTTTCTTAACTTTGTGGGTTGACCTGACGCGACCCGCAGACTGTGATCCTCTTACGTCGTCGGCGATCACTCTACCGTCTCGCATGTTGACGGTCAAACGACCGCCTTCAGTGCTTCCTTTTTCAGTATCTTCCACACGCGCCGGGTTCCCTTTTAGAATCGCCACCTCATCCGCTGACGTATATTGAATCCAGTCACCTGTCCCTTTGCGGTTAGGTTGGGTCATGACGACGTTACGTTGCGCAATCGTTTTTTCTACTTCGCTCGAGTCTCGCAAAAGATAAACGTCCGCGACGCCGCCCGTGAGCCTGTCAGTTCCCTGGCGAATATCAACATTGCCCTCGTAATGGAGCAGGCGGTTTGGATCGGAATATGACATGGAATCACCAGCGGCAAAAACCGGAATCGTGCTGGTGGTGCCTTCGACGCGCCGGCGCGCATTGTAGATTGCGCTTTGCACGTGGCCATCCCCGGTCATCTTTTTTTCATTGGAATAGATCGTCAGCTTGTCGGCGCGCACGAAATTGTCGTCCTGCCAGGCGCGGGCATTCCCGGTGTAAATAGCGACGCCGCTGTCGCGGTGAAACTCGCCCCTATCGCCGACGATGTAAACCGGGCTTTTCACCTTAGAAAAAGGTGTGGCGCCGTTGGTTTGTTCCTGACTGTAATAAGTCGTCGAGGTTTTGCCCCGACTATAAGACACATTATTGGTCAGGTCTGAATCCAGCTCAGTGGCTTTTGTCCGCGCGCGTGAATCCCAGACCGTCGGTTCGCCACCTCGCAGGCGGATCGTGTTGTCCGCCGCAGTGAATGAGATAGTTGCTGCCACGCCGTTGCGGTCGTTTTCGTTAAACTTCGCGTCGCCTTGAGCGTCCATTCGTTCAATGTCCTGTGTGTCCTTCACAAAAACCGCCGCCATTTTCTGCGAAGTGAGCACCCGAGTACCGCGATCGGCAACTGGCTGCACCGGTTCAATCACAACTTTGGCGCCGCCAGAAGCGGTGAAAGTACGCGCCAGATTTCCGCTTTCGAAGAAGTCGCAATCAATGCGCGGCGCAGTCAGGGTTTTCTTGTCAGCCTGCGCATTCTTGATTACCGGATCGACAAACAGTTCTGCATTGCCAACGGCCTCGGCTTTGTCCAGGTCGCGCCCCGTTACGCGCCAAATCAATTTTACCGTATCGGCAGTTAGGCGTTTGTTTGCGGCTCGCGGATCGTTGGCTTTGGATTTTGGCGCAGACAAGTTCACAACCGAACGGCCTTCCGTGCGCATTTGCTTCAGCAAGCTGCGATCGCCCTGGGCCTGAAACAAGACTTCGATCAAACTTGCGCCGGCGAGTTGTAGATCTGAATCGGCGTCGAGAGTCCGGGCCACAGTGTCACGCATTGCCACGGCGCGCTCCAACCGCTGGTCTTTGTCAAAGAAGAAATCCATGTCGGCGGAGTGGACCTCGGCCGAGCGGCCTTCTTGCATCGACCGCAGATAAGCATTCGTACGCACTTCCAGCTTTTGAATCTTTTTCTGCTGGTTAAGGGTGGCATACAGGTTCTCGCCGCTCATCAAGTCGCGGTCTTGTTCCGCGGTTACGCCGCCCGCAAAGATCAACTTCATCGACTCTTGCTCGAAAGAGGCCTGCGCTGAACGAATTGTGACTGGCCGCGAGCGGCTGGAAGACGGCTTTACATTGGCAGCCTGCGAAACCTCAGGCACGACGGTTATCTCCACATCCCTCTTTAAGTCGAGTTTTTTGGACTTCGCATAAACAATCGCGCCGGTTGAGTGCCCGGAAACATTTTCGTGCCCGAAAGAAACGGGCGCATCGGTCTGGGCCACCTCATTGTTCTGATCGTAAGCGATTGACTCGGTATTAACTTTCAAACCATCTTTCGTTTCCACCTTGACGCTGCCCAGAAAAGTGATCACGGAGTTTTGCTGATCGTATATCGCCTTGTTGGCAGTAATCTGATCCGGCTTATCGCCAACGGGTGGAAATACGGAGAGACTTACTTGATCAAGTTCGTGATGACCATCGGAAAAGGTGATGTCGCGCGCGGCTTTCACCAAGAGGTAAAGCCGGCCGTCCTTCATAACGTGCTGTTCATATCCGTTGATAACGCCGGTGATTTCTTTGGAGAGTTCCGGCGTCTCGGACTTGAGTCGAAATGGTTTGTTGTTGCGCAGGCGATAGTAAGAAAGGGCCACAAAGATGAGCGCTGCGACCAGAATCAGCAGCGCGGTGGCGCGCGCAACCAACGGCGCGCGCGCTCGCAGCCCGATGGCAATAGCTCTTTTTCTGGTGATCTCTTGCATACTCAAGTGGCAAACAGTAAACAGCAAACAGTAAACAGCGAAGACTCGGATATTAGATGTCTCGTCTTTCTCGACGATATCCCCTCCGCATTTTTGTTTAGCGCATGTGCTAAGTTTTCGCCGGTCACTGTTTTCTGTTCACTGTTTACTGTTCACTGTTTACTGTTTGCTGTTTGCTGTTTACTGTTTACTGTTTACTGTTTGCTGCTCTCACATCTTGCACCGACAACTGCAAAAACGTTTCGCCATTCCACTTGCTGGTCTCAACGGTGTAGACCATTTCCGCGCCATTTTTCAGCGCGGCCATCTTTTCGGCGCCATTCCACCAGATCGTCTCCAGCGGCCGGCCTTGCGGTCCACACACGTTCAGCTTCAAATGACGTTCTCCAATTAGACGCGGTTCCGCAACGATGCACAAGTTGCGAGCCAAAAACGTTGGCCGCGAGTTGCCTGCGCCGTATGGCTCCAGGGCATTCAGTTGTGCAACTAATTCAAAACTAATCTCGTCAGTCGGCAACTCCGCATCAATGTAGAGGCACGGTTGCAGATCTTCATCCGACAAATGGGCGGCTGCATGCTGATTTAGGCGGCGACGTAGTTCTGCAATCCGATCCCGCTTTAAGGTGATGCCCGCCGCGTGCGAATGGCCGCCAAATTTGTCAAACAAATCCGCGCACGACGTCAGCCCATTAAGCAGGTGATAAGGCTCAATGCTGCGCGCTGAGCCATGGGCGATATCATCTTCGATTGAAAGAACGACGCAGGGACGATTGATGCGCTCAGAAATCTTCGACGCCGCGATGCCGATGACACCGCGGTGCCATCCTTCACCCGCTATCACCGCCACATAAGAATTTGCCTTATCCTGTGCACCCGCCTCTAATTCCCTGGCGGCCAACTCCACGATCTGGCGCTGGACTTCCTGTCGCTCCTGGTTGCGAGTATCGAGGTGTGTGGCCAGTCGCATCGCTTCTGCGCGTTCACGAGTACTGAAAAGTTCGACGACGGCGCGAGCCGCGTCCATCCTTCCGGCTGCATTTATCCTTGGCCCAACGCGAAAGCCAATGTCGTAGGCAGTCATGCCGCTGCCATCGCCGCAGCCGCAAACTTCCATCAACGCGCGCAGCCCTGGGTTCGTAGCTTTCACAAGATCGTGGAGGCCGAGCGCGACGATAGCTCTATTTTCTCCAGTCAACTTCGCGACATCGGCGACCGTTCCAATGGCAACGATCTTTAAGAAAGAGTTAACCTGCGATTCGCGCGCACGTTCGCGAAACAGCGCATGAACGAGTTTGAATGCCACGCCGACACCAGCCAGATTTTTGTCCGGATAGCTGCAACCTTCCTGGTTTGGATTCAAAACGGCGTAGGCCGGAGGCACGCCCTCGCCTTCGTCCGGAAGGTGATGGTCGGTAATGATGACATCCAGCCCCTTCTCTCGCGCCCAATAGAGCGGGTCGTGCGCGCGTATCCCACAGTCGACGCTGACCACAACTTTGTAGCCTTCAGCCCCGGCTTTTTCCAGCGCCGGCTGTTGAACGCCGTAACCTTCGGTGAAGCGATGCGGAATGTGAAAGCCGGTGCGCGCGCCGAGCAGATTCAACGCCCGCAAAAGAACTGCAGTTCCGGTTGTGCCGTCAACATCGTAATCACCGTAGACAAGTATCGGCTCGCCGGTATCAATCGCTTTCAACAGGCGCGCGACCGCCTCGCTTACGCCTTTCATCAAATACGGGTCGTGAAGTTGATCGTAAGCAGGTTTAAGAAACTTCCGGGCTGACGTTTCGTCAGCGCAACCGCGCGAGATAAGCAGGGCCGCAATCGTCGGCGAAACATTAATAGCGCTAGCCAGTGAGTCGACCTTTTGCGCATCGTGCTCGCGGACAATCCAACGCTTTACCGTCATGTGAGGATTATCACTTCGTCATGCTTATTCAGCAAACCAGCCATCTTGATCGAGTAGTTTGACGCCAATTCGCCGGCGGCCATCGAGCTGATCAGTCCACGCCCCATTGACTTCAGCGTGGAGCTCGGAACCAAACGGCGGTGTTAGTTTTACAATTGCTCCCAACGGAACTTCTGCATCGAGAATTATGGTTGCGCCGCCGCGACTAATCTTGACGGCTTGCGCCTTAACATTAAATGACTCGCCGTTAATGGTCTTGCCTTCGACTTCAAGGGCAAACTCTACCGGAACTCGCGGACTACGTGGACGCTGTGAAGGCACAAGCGCGCCTCGCCGGTCTTTTTCATTCATTAAGCTCACCACCCTTTTGCGATTGATGGGATGACCCCGAAATGTCGGGTCGGGGAGGAAGAGGGGCGAAAACAGTTTACCTGAATCTCTAAACTTTTTGGTAGTGCTTTAATTCTGGAAACGTCGCAAAAGAATTCCAGAAGGTTTAGGTCATGCATTTGCGGAGATATAACCAGTTACTAATGCTGCCAAAATTAGACCGCCTACAATTAGCCGGTAAGTGATAAACACTGCGGTCGAATGGGTTCGTAAGAATCTTAGCAAAAACCAAATCGACGCATAGCCAACAATGCCTGAAATTACCGTGGCGATCAATAGGGGAGAAAAACTCGCACCGGGAAGTTTGTGCATTGCTTCCTTAAGTTCAAGTAGTCCGCTGGCGGCGATTGCGGGCATCGATAGCAGGAAAGAAAATCTTGCCGCCGTTTCACGCGTTTCGCCGGCAAAAAGTCCGGCCATGATGGTCGAGCCTGAACGGCTTGACCCGGGAACCAGAGCCAGCACCTGGGCGAACCCAACCGCCAGTGCGTCCCCGATACCAAGCTCCTGCAGGCCGCGGTTTTTTTTACTGACCGCTTCAGCCAACGCCAGCAGGATTGCAATAACAATCATCATCGTGGCAATGACCCACAGATTTTTGGTTAATGTGCCTTCGATCTGGTGTTTGAACAACAAGCCGACGATCGCGACAGGAATTGATCCGATAATCACCAGCCATCCCAACCACGCGTCTTGCGACAATCGCGCGCCGACGCCATTGTCTCCGCGATCCTTCGTCAGCAAGGCCACGTGATCGCCCACAAACGCGCGTGTAATGTTGACAATGTCACGAGCGAAATAAATCAGCACCGCCAGCAGCGTTCCCAGTTGGACGACTGCAATCGTGGCTGTTGTCTGTTCAGCTCTGAGCGTTGGATCGACTCCCCCGTACAGGCCAATCAGGCGTGCTGCGAGTACCAGATGTGCAGTTGAACTGACGGGAATGAATTCGGTTAACCCCTGGACGATACCGAGGATGATGGCTTGAAGAACGGTCATGAATATTCAGGAATCTGTAATTTGAAATTTTGAATTTGAAATTACTGTTTTGTTCTTTGTGCTTTGAACTTTGTGCTTTGAACTTTGTACTTTGTACTTTGCTTTTTATGTGCCTGGTGCTTACCCCGTCTCGACAATTTCAAAGGGCAAAGCTCAAAGAACAAAGTTCAAAGTTCGTTCTATTCTCTAAACGAATTCCTTCTTGCAATCCGATCGTACATCCAGATCGGCATGATCATGCCCACGCGCACAATGGTCGCCAGTTGCCACGGAAATGCGTACGACTTCTTTTGTTTTTCGATCGCCCTCACGATTTTCTGCACCGCGTCGTCGAGTTCCATCAGGAATGGCATCTGCGCCTCGCGGCCTGCGGTAAGCGGAGTTTTTATGAAGCCGGGATGAATAATCGTTACTGCAATCCCCTTCGGTTCCAGGTCGATACGCAGGCTTTCAAAGAATGCCGATACTGCTGCTTTGCTGGCGCAATAGGCGGCGGACTTTGGCAACCCCCGGTAACCAGCCAAACTCGAGATAGCCACCAGATGTCCCTGCCCCCGCGCTACCATTTCAGGGATGACCGCGGCCACGCTATTCGCTGCTCCAACGACGTTGATGTTGATGACGTTGGAAACTTCAGCGGCATCCAGGTCCGACCCGTTACGCGTGGGACCCACTCCCGCATTCGCAATCAGCACGTCTACCGGGCCAAGGTCCGACTGCAATCTCTCAGCGGCCTTCCGTAACGAATCGACATCGCGTACGTCGGCGGGCAATACGAGTGCACGGCTGCCGACGGCTTTGATGCGTTCCGCGATTTCGGCCAGCGCCTCGGCGCGACGCGCAACTAAGCCCAACCGGCCTCCGCGTTTTGCAAGCTCAACAGCAAGCGCGCCTCCGATTCCCGAAGACGCGCCGGTGATCATCACAACTTTGTCCGCCCAATAAGACACAGTTTCAAGTTTCAAGTTTCAGGTTTCAAGCCAAAGCTATCGGTCAGCTTTTTTGAACTTCGTTCCTTTAATTCCTGATTGGCGCAAGTATTTCATCAAACCGCTGGTCATTCGACTTACTTCTGTAGCAAGAAACGTAAGTTTGTCGAAGAAATCATGTTCCAGATAACCCTGATCCAAAGCCACGTACAGTTGCGCTCTAACTTCGCCTGCCGAACCCTTGGCCGTTGCTAAAAATTGATTGAACTCGGCGGTTCCACTCCGCTCAAATCCTTCAGCGATGTTAGACATGATAGAAACTGATGCCCGGCGTATTTGATCTCTGAGAGCGAAGTCTCGTGCAAACTTTTCTCTTTTCGTTGCTTCATATACGAGTTTCGTCAGCTCCCTCGATTTCCGCCACACTGTGATTTCCTCAAACTTCTTAAAAGTTGCCATCGCACACCTCCTCCGCAACAAAGAACTCTAGCGGCCAGGGTGTTTCCGATATCAGTACAACTTGAAACCTGTAACTTGAAACTTGAAACTTTTATACCTGCACCACGACGGGCATGATTACCGGCCGCGCACCCGTAAGTTTTTGTATGAAGCGCTTCAGCTCAACGCGAACGTGTTCCTTGAGCAGGCTCTCATCTGCCAGTGTCTGCCGCGAGGCGCCGGCGATGGCTGCCGCCACGACACGCTGTGCGTCCTTCAAAGAACCGTTCGTTGAGTCAAAGCCGCGCACGCCGCGCGTTACGATTTCCGGCGGTGACTGAAGTTCACCCGTCTGCCCATTGATGGTTACAATCAACGTGACCATTCCTTCATAAGCCAATTGCCGGCGCTCGCGAATTGTTTCGCTTTGAATTTCTTCAAAACCAGTGTCATCAATGAACGTGCGCCCGATTTCTCGTTTGCCAACAACCGCGGCCCGCTCGCCGTCCAGTTCCAGCACATCGCCGTTTTCGATCAACACGATGTTTTCTTCAGCGTAGCCCAGGTGATTTTTGACAAACTCCTTGTGGCGAAACAGCATGCGATACTCGCCATGAATCGGCACCACAAACTTTGGCCGCACCGCTTCAGTCATAATGCGAATATCTTCCTGTGATGCGTGTCCGCTAACGTGGACGAGCCTGCGCTTCTCCTCAATGATGTTGGCGCCGCGTTTGTAGATCATTCCGATCATTCGCGAAATCAAACGCTCGTTACCCGGGATGATGCGCGCCGAAAGCACGACCGTATCGCCTTCGTCGATCATCAGTCCCTTGTAACTTTGCGTCGCCATCTGCGATAAAGCAGCGCGCGCTTCACCCTGGGAGCCTGTCACTAAAAATACAATCTCGTTATCGCGCATCTGTTTCGCTTCGTTAAGCGAGACCAGCAGGCCATCATGTATGTCCAGGTAACCCAGTCGATCGGAAATCTCGACGTTCTTCTGCATTGAGCGCCCCAGGACGCAAACCTTGCGATTAAACTGCTGTGCAATGTCAATCACGATTTGCAGGCGGTGTATTGAAGACGCAAAGGCGGCAACAATGATGCGGCCGCCTGCTTCGGCAAAAATCTCTTCAAAGGCTGGGATTACCGCGCGCTCTGACGGCGTGCGTCCGGGCACGGTTGCGTTCGTCGAATCAGACAGCAGCGCCAGCACACCTTCCTGTCCATAGCGCCGGAACGATCGCAAATCTATCGGCTCGCCAATCACCGGCGTCTCATCGACCTTGTAGTCGCCGGTATGAATGATTGTGCCGACCGGCGTTTTAATGGCTAGCGAAAAGCAATCGATTAGCGAATGTGAGACGCGAATAAACTCAACTGTGAACACGCCAATTTCCACCACGTCGCGCGGCTCGACGCGATGGAGCAAAACATCGTTCGTAAGTTCGTGCTCTTCGAGTTTGCTTTCCGCCAGTCCCGCAGTGAAGTGGGAGCAGTAAACGGGCACGTTGAACCTTTTTAGAATGTAAGGCAACGCGCCAAGGTGGTCCTCGTGGCCGTGCGTGAGCACTATCGCAGTTATGTGTTCGCGGTATTCTTCGAGAAAATCAAAGTTGGGAATGCAGACGTCGACGCCATAGGCGGTTTCTTCGGGAAAGCCCATGCCCGCGTCGAGAATGAGCATCTCATCCTCATAACGCACAGCCATGCAATTCATTCCAAACTCGCCGATGCCGCCGAGCGGAATGATCTCTAAGACACTACTCACTATTCCTAATTACTCAACTCTCCGAAACGTTGGTGGCACTGCATGGTTCATGCAGCAATCGCGGGGCTAAATAAAGCGACCCAGTATAGCATGCAGATGTCGAAACGCGTCGCAGACCGCGCCATATCGATCGATGTCTTCCTGGTTTTTTTGTCTTTGCCTTGAATTGACTGCTGACTATCGGCTACTGCTTCGCTTACAATCCGACGCATGATCAAAATACTGACTGGGGTTTCCGCGCTCCTTTTGCTGTTGACGACTTCAGCCTTCGCCGCGCCGCGGACCATGCGGCTGGAGTACTACCACACCGGCAACGCCAGGCAGGAACTGTTTAGTATCGATCGCATTGTGGTCGAGCCACTTGCCTGGCCCGGTGACATGAGCAAGACAAATGACGACACGAACCTCGGTAAATATTTCTTTGAAGTTCGCGACGCGAAGACGCATCGAGTACTTTACTCGCGCGGCTTCGCCTCTATCTTTGGCGAATGGGAAACAACCGATGAAGCCACCACCATGATGCGCTCATTCAGCGAGTCCCTGCGGTTTCCCGCGCCCATCAGCTCAGTTGATATTGTGTTGAAGAAACGCGATGCAAAAAATGGCTGGCGCGACATCTGGTCTACCAGCGTCGATCCCAATAACATCTTCGTTGATCGCTCCACGCCAGCGCCACCAGCACCATTGATTGCGATTCAAAAGATGGGCGATCCGGTAACGAAGGTGGATTTGCTCCTGCTGGGCGATGGCTACACCACGCGTGAAACCAAGAAGTTTGTTGCCGACGCGCGGCGGTTGCTCGATGTGCTGTTTGCAACTTCTCCTTTCAAGGAACACCGCAAGGACTTCAATGTTTGGGGGTTGTGCCCGCCAGCGCACGAAAGCGGTATTTCGCGCCCGTCCACCGGCGTCTATCATGACTCTCCGATTGGCGCGACTTACGACGCGTTTGGCTCTGAACGCTACGTCCTTACTTTTGATAATCATGCCTTGCGGAAAGTCGCGCAGTTTGCTCCTTACGAGTTCATCGAGATACTCGCGAACAATCGCACCTATGGCGGCGGCGGAATTTTTAATCTCTACAGCACCGTCGCGGTGGACAATGCTTTCGCCAACTACCTTTTTGTGCACGAGTTTGGCCATCACTTTGCCGGACTCGCCGACGAGTACTACACCTCGGACGTTGCCTACCATCCGAGCGCGGAACGTATCGAGCCGTGGGAACCGAATGCCAGCGCGCTGCGTGCGATTACGAACCTGCCTGCAATCGCTGGAGACTTGCGACCACTTCTGAAGTGGAAAGACATGGTTTCACCCGATACGCCAATTCCAACACCGTGGAACAAAGAAGAATTTGAAAAATATTCTCGCGAAATTCAGAAACGCCGCGCGAAGATTCGTAAAGACAAGCTTCCGGAAAGTGTGATGGAGGCGTTGTTTCGCGAGGAGCGCGTGCACGAACAGGCAATGTTTGCAAAGGAAAAGTATGCCGGTCGCGTCGGCGCTTTCGAAGGCGCTAATTATGAACCTAAAGGTTATTACCGACCTGAAATAGACTGCATCATGTTCACGCGTACCGATCACTTTTGTGCCGTGTGTCGCCGAGCGATCGAGCGCATAATCGGTCTCTACTCACGATAACCGTCTCCCTGGTCGTTAACTTATCAACAACGCGAAAGGCCTTGCCATGCGAACCCGTTTCTTCCTTCTCTTAGTCACCCTGGTATTTTGCGCCAGTCCAATTGCCGCCCAGAAGCGTGGCATTACCGAAAAAGATTTGTTCAACTTCGTGTGGGTCGGCGATCCACAAATCTCTCCGGATGGATCGCGGGTGGCGTTCGTTCGCGTCGCCGTTAACGAAAAGAAAGATGGCTACAACACTGCTATCTGGACGGTTTCACCGGGCAGTGGCGAGACGCATCAACTGACGACCGGCCCACGTGACTCTTCGCCACGTTGGTCACCCGACGGCAAATATTTAGTCTTCGTTCGCGTCACTGAAAAAGATGGGCGACCTGACGTGCCCCAACTCTTCATGTTGCCGCTGGCCGGCGGCGACTCGTTTCAGATTACGAATATCGCACGCGGCGCCAATCAGCCGCAGTGGTCGCCTGACGGCAAGACAATCGCCTTCGTGAATGACGCAAACGCGGCAGATCTCGTGAAGCAAAAAGAGGGAGAATCGAATCCGACGCCTTCTGCATCGCCCCAAGCTGCCACCTCGCCCTCACCCGGCACGCAAGAAGCAAAGAAAGCAGATGACAAACGAGAGAGCGATGTGCGCGTGATTACTCAGGCGGTTTATCGCTTTAATGGCGCCGGTTATCTGGATGCGAAACATCCGCAGCACATCTGGACCGTTACTGCGCCACGCAATGCAGACGAGAAGGTCACTCCAAAGCAACTAACTACGGGCCGCTATTCAGAAGATCACGTTACCTGGGCCAGTGACAGTTTACAGCTTTACTTCGCATCTGATCGGGTTGACGAATCCTATTATGAGTTACCTAAGACCGATATCTATTCCATTCCGATCGCTGGTGGAACACCCGTCAAACTTACGTCGTTTGATATGGACGCCGGCGCTTTTGCAGTAAGCCCCAACGGCAAGCAACTGGCATTCATCGCTTCCGCAGGCCAGCCGGTGACGTCATATACACAACCTGACCTTTGGGTAATCGACATTGCTGCGAAAGCCAAGCCGCGCAACCTGACGGCAAGTTTTGATTACGATGTTGGCTCGGGTGTAGGCGGAGATAATGCGCCGCCACGCGCCGGTGGGGGCAGTCCGCCGATTTGGACTGCGGACGGCCGGGGCGTCATCGAAGTTTATGCGAAAGAAGGAAAGGCAAACCTCGCCTCGTTTGATGTCTCCAGTGGCAGGCCGGCGGATCTAACTCGCGGTAGTCAAGCGGTTATTACTTTCCGGGCGACCAGCGCCGGCAATCTTGTCTACACACTCTCAACACCGACACGCGTTGGCGATCTTTTCTGGCTTGACCGCGCCGGAGGTGGGCCTAAACAACTGACGCATCTCAACGACGACTTGTTCGCGCATCTCAACCTCACTCCGCCTGAAGAAATCTGGTATCAGAGTTTCGATGGCAAGAAAATTCAGGCCTGGGTACAGAAGCCACCTGACTTTGATGCAAACAAGAAGTATCCACTGATTCTCGATATTCACGGTGGTCCGCATTCAGCGTACGGATTTGTTTTCGATCATGAGTTTCAATGGATGGCGGCGAAAGGTTACGTCGTCCTGTATCCGAATCCGCGCGGCAGCACCAGCTATGGCCAGGAGTTTGGCAACGTTATTCAGTATCACTATCCGGGAGACGACTATAAAGATTTGATGGCCGGGGTGGATGAACTAATTCGGCGCGGGTACATCGACGAAAAGAAGTTGGGTGTCACCGGCGGCAGCGGCGGCGGACTGCTGACAAATTGGACTATCGTTCAGACGACCCGATTCGCGGCTGCGGTTTCGCAGCGAGATATCGCCGACTGGGCCGACTGGTGGTACTCGGCAGACTTCACGCAGTTCCAACCCGAATGGTTTCGCGGCGCGCCCTTTGAAGATCCGGATGACTTCAAAGCTCGTTCACCAATAACTTACGTTAAGAATGTCACCACGCCATTGATGTTGATACTCGGTGAAGCTGACTATCGCACGCCGACCGGCGCCGGCGGCGAGCAAATGTTTCGCGCGCTGAAGTATCGCAAAATCCCGACGGTGATGGTGCGCTTTCCCAGTGAATCGCACGAGCTGTCGCGTTCCGGCCAACCCTGGCACCGCATTGAACGCCTGGAACACATCGTCGGCTGGTTTGATCACTGGCTGTTGGGTGTGCCGAAACCGGAATATGAAGTGGGGCAGAAAACCGAGACATCAGTGGAATAAGATTTATGAGTGACGAACAACAAATCCGCGATTTAATTGCTACCTGGCTGCGTGTAAGTGCCGAGGGCGACAGCAATAAAATACTGCCGTTGATGGCCGAGGACGTCGTCTTTCTGATTCCTGGACAGCCGCCGATGCGCGGGCGCGATGCGTTTGCCGCTTCATTCGGCGGATGGCAAGGCAAGTTTAGGTTGGAAACTGATTGCCAAATTCAGGAGATTCAGGTAAGCGGAAATCTGGCCTACAGTTCGACCAAACTGTCGGTGACGATGACGCCGCTCGATGGCGGACCAGCAAACCGCCGCAGTGGTTACACGCTTACCGTGCTACACAAAAATGCGAACGGCGCCTGGCAAATCTTTCGCGACGCGAATCTGCTAGCGGAAGAGTAGCCAGCCCCTGCATCATCATCAGCGGCCTTTCATTATCTGCGACTTTCCTTTGAGTTTGCCTTGCCGCGCAGGTCATCCTTGCCCGTGGAAGGTTTCAGTCTTACTATCCAATCATGTCCACTCTTCTGTTCGACACCAACGCCCTAATAAAACTCTGTCGCGAAAACGACGTGGCAAAGCTTGGTGTGTTTGGATCGATGGCCCGTGGGGAAGCTAACGACCAGAGCGATATCGATTTGCTGGTTGAGTTCTCAAAGCGGAAGAGCCTGCTGGCGCTGGTGTCGCTTGAGAGGAAGATGTCGGCCGCGCTCGGACGAAGAGTAGATTTGCTTACCGAAGCGGCGATCAGCCCTTACCTGCGTGATCGAATCAAACGCGACCTGCGAGTCATTTATGAAGCGAGATGAATCGCAAGAGAAAACATCCGGCGCCCCGAGCGCTGATCAGGTTTCTCAGGCCGTATGATCCCGCGATTCAGGATCTTGCCCTAAGATTGCGTGACCTCGTGCTTGAAGAAATGGCGCCGTGTCACGAGAATATTTATGACGCGTACAGCGCAGTTGCGATTGGATACGGCTGGTCAGAACGTATGAGAGACGGCGTATTCCACCTAGCTGTTTACACAAACCACGTCAATCTCGGTTTCAACTTTGGTGCTTCTCTTCCTGATCCTCTGGGAATTCTCGAGGGGAAAGGTAACCAGATCCGGCACATCTCAATCAGCGATACCGGTGCGCTCGAACGACCAGAGATTCGCTCTTACATTCGTCGCGCGCGCGACGTCGCGATCGATGACGCACGCAAGCTAGGCGAAACCACTCCTACAAAGACCAAGGGCGTGCTGTCAACAGTGAAAGCGATCTATCCGAAAAGGCGGCGGCCGACTGGAATATTGAAGACCTAAATCAAGTTTGCGTATCGCTTATGTCCCCAGCGAAAGGAGCGTGATAATGCGTCGCCGGCATAAATTATTCTTAATTGCTACCCTGCTCCTCGCCGCCGCCGTCGCGAGCAGTTCGACCTTCGCTCAAAGCTCAGGCTCGCCCGTCGCCGCGCGGGAGTTGAAGTTTGGGTTCACTCCCGTTTTAAGCGAGCGTGAGATGCAGAATGAGTTTGAGCCGCTGATGACATATCTTTCCGACGCGCTCGGG
>DATNOG010000177.1:0-24120 GCA_035601415.1 Pyrinomonadaceae bacterium
GACTCTCGTCAGCGTGTGCAGTTCGACGCGTGACTCCTGCAACGCGCTTTCCACGAAGGCGCGAATCTCTTCACCCATACCGGGAACAACTTTGTCACCCATCTCGATCAACAGAATGCGCGGTTCGCCACGCAACGCGCGACGCTCAAAAGCGTCACGCAATAAATCGGCCATCTTTGTGGAAAGCTCAGCGCCACTGGCGCCAGCGCCGACGATCGCAAACGTCAGCGCACTGCGAACGTCCTGCGGTGGCAAATCAGGCGGCACCGCGTCAAGAGCTTCAACCATCCGTTGCCGTAACGCATCGGCGTGCGCAATCTTGCGAAAGGGAAGTGAAAACTGCGCCGCGCCTGCAACACCGGCGAAGTTTGTTACACCGCCAACAGCAAGCACGAGCACGTCATAGCTTAAAGATCCGCGGCCTGATTCGAACGTCACCAAGTGACCTTCAAGGTCGATGCCGGCGACCCTGTCCTGAATCAGGTTTATATCCCGGTCGAGCAGCTCTTTGTACTGAGGCGCGATGTGCCATTCTTCAACTTCGCCGCTCAGATATTCATAAAGCATCGGCGCGAAAAGAAAATGGTCTTCGTCGCTAATGAGCGTGACGTCGCCCGCACCCGCCAGGTCAAGAGCCGTAAAGAGTCCGCCAAAACCGCCGCCTGCGATAACGATGCGCTTCCTCTTGTCTGTCATACTTGCTTGCAATCCTGAAAATTGAAGTTGGATGCATACTAACAGACGGGGAAAGGGTCATGCGAACCGTCAATACTTCACCTCGAGCGACCAGTTGCCCTGGCATCATTGTGCTCGAAAACTTGACCGTCGATGCTCATTCGCATAGATTACGCGCGCCCAAACCGGCACTTCTTGGATTGCGACAACTCAGCTGCAGGGATCCGATGAAGAACCTTCAAATAGGTTTTGGCGGTGACTCATTTTTTATTAAGAATGATGCGTAACATACATGCCTGAACCACATCTCAACACCCATCAGCCATCGTCGGATAGTGACCTAGCTCATTCGCAAGTCGGCGCTCTCATCCAACTTCACACCGCTGAATACCAAGCGTTGTCTACACGTGCGTCATATTGGATCGTTCTACAAGTCGGCCTACTACCGCTCATTCCGCTTTACTTGGCAATGGCGACACAAGTCTGGCAATACGGTCCCAGTATTAAAAGAGTGGTTATATGGACCACGTTAGGGGGGTACAAATTGTGGGAATCATATGGGCTCAAACGGTGGTTGAGCAATACGGCTTAGTCAGATATGTAGAGTGTTATCTACGCCCCTTAATTGAGGATCTAGTTCAAACGAATGTGTTCTGGGGATATGAACCGTATTTGATAAATCGGAGAACTATTCCGACTTCCTTTGGTGAACCAGCCGTCGCAATCATCAGTTCTGCCTTACTCATAATAACTGCCATATGTCGCTACTGGATACACTCATGGTTAAGTCTCTCTTGGTGGGATGCGTGCGGCTTAGTTATGAACTTAGGTCTGCACTATCTGCTCTGGAGGCGACGGTTGGAGGCAGCCGAAATACGACGAGAATGGACCGAGTTCGACCAGAATCTAGGACAAAGTCTTGAAGCCCTTCGCAAGGAAAAGGAAAAATTATCAAAAATCATCCATCAACCTTTTAGTAATTAGCATTCCAGTTTTCAGATTGCGCCCGCTGGACACTCTCGCGGCGCGCGTGCTAACTTACTCCGACACTTAATCTTAGCGGTTACTGTCTTTAAACAGATTACCGCGGTCTGGGAGGATCATCTTAAGTAGTGGGATTAGCAAAAGAAACGAAAGAACAGATTGTAAACGATTTCCGCAGCCACGATGCGGATACGGGTTCGCCTCAGGTTCAGGTGGCTTTACTCAGCAAAAGAATCAACGAGCTTACCGAGCATTTCAAAATCCATAAGAAAGACAATCACTCGCGGCGCGGCCTGCTTAAGATGGTCTCGCAGCGCAGGAGTTTGCTGGATTATTTGAAGCGCAAAGATATTGAACGCTATCACGAGGTAGTGAATCGTCTGGGATTACGACGTTAGTAAGAAACTAGAGTAACGAGATCACTTCGGATCTCGGATTTTTCGAAAGCCCGCGTCTATCGAAGAGCTTGCCAAAGGTGCCGAACGTGACGGCGAAACTCCCAGGCAGGCGGACGCGTTCGGCCTTAGCGTAACGCACAAAAGGCGGCATGAGTCACGGTCAACCGGGTTCGTGCCGCCTTTATTTTTGCGTTCACATTCTCAACGCGTCACGTCGCGTGGTCAAACTGAAAAATACAATTGCAAATCGCGAGCCGCGCGATATGCCAAAGGGCAAGCGGGACGCTCGCGTGCCTGAACAGGTTTCAGGCCATTGTCTGAAGGAGACAAGAAAATGCCAGTTAAGAAATACCTTAAAGAATCCATAAAATTGGGCGACAAGGATTTGACGGTCGAAACCGGTCGCGTCGCAAAGCAGGCAGATGGTTCGGTCATTATCCAATATGGTGACACGATGCTGTTAGTGGCCGCCGTCGGCGCCCAGACTACGCGGGAGGGGATTGATTTTTTCCCGTTGACGGTGGAATACCGTGAAGCAAACTATGCCGCCGGACGCATTCCCGGAAATTATTTTCGTAGAGAAGGACGGCCTACTGAAAAAGAAACGCTGACCAGTCGGTTGATTGATCGTCCTTGCCGGCCGTTGTTTGCCGAGGGCTATCGCAACGAAACGCAGGTTATCGCCAGCGTCATTTCCGCGGACCCCGACAACAACCCGGATGTGATTGCAATCACGGGCGCCTCCTGCGCGCTTTATCTTTCCGATATTCCGTTCCTCAATCCGATTGCGGGCGTGCGCATCGGCCTGATTGAAGGCCGCTACATTATTAACCCAACGTATGACGAAGTGCGCGAATCGCGTTTGAACTTGATTGTGGCAGGAACTGAAGAAGCCATCGTGATGGTCGAAGCCGGGGCGAACGAAGTTTCAGAGGAGATCATGGTTGAGGCGCTGATGCTTGCGCATAAGGAAATCAATCGCCTCTGCCGCTGGCAGAGAGAACTGTACAAGGCGCTTGATGTACAGAAGCGCGAAGTCGTGCCCGCTCAGCTCAACGAAGAGATGTCGGGCGAGATTGAACGAAACTATTCAGATCGCCTGCGGGCGGCGTTGGATACGACCAGCCAGGAAAAACGCGATAGCTATGCCGCCGTTGATGCGCTGAAGAAAGAAGTCGTCGAGTCTTATCCGGAGGACCAGATTGAGCAAAGACAGATGGCGAAGAAGATTTTCGATCATCTGAAGGAAACCATTTTCCGCGACGACATACTCAACAAGCGACGACGCCCCGATGGCCGCCGCTTCTCTGAAATTCGTCCGATAAGCTGCGAAGTTGGCTGGCTGCCGCGTGTCCATGGTTCTGCTTTGTTTACGCGCGGTGAAACGCAGGCGCTGGTAACTACCACGCTCGGCACCAAGGAAGACGAGCAGTTCATGGACGACCTCGAGAAGGGTGAAGTGAAACGCCGCTTCCTGCTCCACTACAACTTTCCGCATTACTCGGTCGGTGAAGTGGGCCGCTTTGGTTCATCGAGCCGGCGTGAGATTGGTCACGGCGCCCTTGCGCGCCGGGCAATCGAAGCAGTGCTGCCCGATGAATCAGTTTTTCCCTACACGATTCGCATCGTTTCCGACATTACTGAATCAAACGGTTCGTCGTCGATGGCCAGCGTTTGCGGCGGCATACTTTCGTTGATGGATGCAGGCGTGCCTTTGAAGGCGCCGGTCGCGGGCGTGGCCATGGGCCTGGTGATGGAAGGCAACAAGTACGCGATTTTGTCTGACATTGCTGGCGCTGAGGACCACTACGGCGACATGGATTTCAAAGTCACCGGCACAAACGAAGGGATCACTGCTTTACAGATGGACATAAAGATCGGGGGCATCAATTCGCAGATCATGGCCGAGGCTCTGGAGCAGGCAAAGAAGGGGCGTTTGTTCATCCTTAGCGTGATGGAAAAAGCGTTGGCGGCGCCGCGCGAAGACATCTCGGCACATGCACCACGAATCATCCAAATCAAAATCAATCCTGACAAGATCCGCGACGTCATTGGACCAGGCGGCAAGATGATCCGATCGCTGGTTGAAGAAACCGGCGCGAAGATCGACGTCTCGGACGACGGCACAATTTCGATTGCAACGGCGAGCAGCGCGGCTGCGGAAGCTGCTGTTAACCGCATTCGTGGTATCACGGCGGAAGCTGAGATCGGGCAAACCTATCTGGGCACGGTTTCACGAATCGTCGATTTCGGTGCTTTTGTGGAAATCTTTCCCGGAACGGACGGACTGCTCCACATCTCTGAAATTGCCGACCGCCGCGTGAAAGACGTGCGCGACGAGTTAAAGGAAGGTCAGCAGATACTCGTCAAATGCATCGGCAAGGAAGGGAACAAGATCAAACTTTCCCGGAAGGCCGTCTTGCGCGATGAAGGCAAAAAGGCAGAAGCGGCCAGTGCCGGCGAGCCTGACTAGGCGTTAATTTTACCGCGTCCGTAATGGCTTGAGTGTTCTTCTGAGATCTCAGATCTCAGATCTCAGATCTCAGATTTCCAGATTTCCAGATTGAATCCGGAAGGGGGTTTGCTTCACGCAAACCTCCTTTTTTATTCGAGTTAAGCGCCCTCAAAAGCCGCAGTGAAATTGGAATCCCTTCTTTATTAACCATCTTTTCCTATCAACCAGCGAGAGCGCATTGCGCGGTTTCAAGCAGAACTCGATAAACAGGGCCTTTCGCACAAGTAGTTCACAGTTAAACGTTGTTATCGTTTTCCTTCTTGAGAGGGAAGATACGAGGAGGGACTTTCAACCGATGAGTCGAGCCTTTCGTCCAATTGCCGCGACGCTTAGTCTCCTGCTTTTGTGCGGCGCGCCCACACATGCGGCGCCCGTTGCGATCAGCCAGGTGATTCAGGTGATTGGCGGCTACCAAAATCCTCCAGAGCTTCGGCTCCGCACCGTTTCCCAAAACACGAGCACACTCGTGGCCGACGGAGATGGTGCTTCAACGGTTACATCCACCGCGCAACAGTCATCTGCCGCGGGCGTGGCCGCCATTCCTGACAACTCCACCGTAGACGCTGCTCCAGCCAACACCGCAGACACATTGCTAGCGGGCGTGGCCGTCAGCTCTGATCCACAAGCTGGTGTTGAGGTCGTCGATCAGGGAGACGTTGAAGGAACAATATGCGACTGTGGTGAGATTACAGTGCCAGGCGGCGGCTTCCCGAAGTGGCCACTGCTGTTCCTGGCCGCGATTCCGTTCTTCTTTATTCATGGTTGCGATCATTGCGAAACACCCACGCCGCCAACTACACCGACGCCTCCGGGGACTCCTGAAGTTCCGGAACCAGCATCGTTGTTGTTATTCGGTTCGGGTCTTGCAGCTTTCGGAGCTGGCTTGCGCCGGCGTTATGCCAGGGGCAAATTGGCCGCGCAAATCCAAAATACGGAGGAGGCCTAATCAAAATGTTTAGACAAATCCTTCGCAAGAATCGCAACTACGGCAAGTTCGCTTTCGCAGCGTTGCTGGCCGTCAGTTTCTGCATGGTCCATCCGGCTTCTACCGCCTATGCGAAGAAGCGACGGTTGGCGAAGTATGGAACTATCAAAATTCTGAGCACGCCTGGCGGATTGCCAATCGAAATTGATGGCCGTCCTGAAGGACAAACCTCAACAGACTATCGCGCTTTCGATCGCGACCCAGGCGTTCACACGATCGTGATTACTTTGCCTAACGGTCAGCACTGGACGCGCGAGGTTGTTCTTGAAGCAGGCCGCATCAAATGCGTTGCGCTGAATTACAAACCGGCGCCGCCAATGAAGTCTCCTTGCCCATATCCTGTTAACGTGTCAGCTCCGGCACAGGTTAATGAAGGCGAAATAATCACCTACACCGCGGACGTGGCATACACGGGCACTTCCGCACTGAACTACACCTGGACCGTCAGTCCTGCCAACGCCAAGATACTTTCGGGCCTGGGCACGCCGACGATCACAGTGGATTCCACCGGTCTTGCCGGACAGAAGATTATCGCGATACTGGTAGTGGACGATGGCTCGGGCGATGCTGCCTGCCGCCAAACCACGCAGGCGACGACCTATGTGCCGCCGACGCCGCCACGCGAGAATCCTTCAAGACAATTTGACGTCTGCTGCAGTTGCTCGTTCGACGATCAAAAAGCTCGTCTCGATAACCTTGCGGTTGACTTGCAAAACGATCCCTCAACTACAACCTATGTTATTGCCTATGGTGGTAGGACGAGTCGCATCGGTCAGGCGGACTTACTTGGCGCACGCGCTCGCGACTACCTGGTGGCGCAGCGAGGAATCGATCAATCTCGCATCGTAGTTCTCAACGGTGGATTCCGCGAAGAAGACTGCGTCGAGTTATGGATCGTTCCGCGCGGGGCGACACCGCCACAACCTACACCAACGGTTCAGGCAGGCGACGTCAGACCCGCCGCAGGTGCAGCCGCGTCGCCGCGTCGTCGCGGTGCGCGCCGGCGAGGCCGTCGTTAACTAACTGAAACAATAACCTGGGCCATCTGGTCTAAATGGGGAGACAAGTCAACGACTTGTCTCCCTTTCTTTTTCTGTGACGATGATTGACCTTGCCCGAATGCCTGTGATAATCATTGCCGCATCCCCCTTGTTTGTTGAGTCCTTAACTCCCACAACAGGAGGCTGCAAATGGGTGATAATGGTGATGGCGGCGGCAACGCAGGCGTCGTCGCGGTTCTGGTGATCTTCGTGATCATCGTGGTGGTGGTTTTGTTTGCGTTTAGAGGCCGGTTGTTCGGAGGCGGCGGCACGAAGATTAACGTCAACGTACAAGCGCCAGCGGCGCCCGCGCCCGCAGCGCCAGCCCCCGCGGCGCCGGCGCCGAGCAGATAAGTTTGTTCACTTCGTTCGAGTTTGGTTTGGAAAAGGGAGCGCGCATCGTGGCGCTCCTTTTTTCGTAAATCGTAAATCGTAAATAGTGATGCGCGGAATTCCGCACTCGCTTTAAGCGAAGGCTTTTACTATTTACCATTCACCATTTACTATTCACCGTTCTTATGTCAGCTCCTAACATTGAAACAATCGTCTCCCTCGCCAAGCGGCGCGGGTTTGTCTATCCCTCATCCGAGATCTATGGCGGTCTCGGCAGCGCCTGGGATTACGGGCCGCTCGGCGTCGAGCTTTGCAATAACGTGAAGCAGGCATGGTGGCGCTGGATGGTCTATGAGCGCGACGACATTGAAGGGCTGGATTCGTCGATCATCCTGAATCGATTGGTGTGGAAATACTCGGGCCACGAGGATACGTTCAGCGATCCGCTGGTTGATTGTCGCGAGTGCAACACCCGTTTGCGTGCCGACAAGTTGAACGACGGCAAGTGCCCAAACTGTGGCTCAAACAATCTAACTGAGCCGCGTCCCTTCAACTTGATGTTTCGCACGCACGTGGGCGCGGCTGCGGAAGACGACGAAGCGTCGTTGGTTTATCTGCGCCCCGAAACCGCGCAGGGAATCTTCATTAACTTCAACAACGTATTGACGACCAGCCGGCGCAAATTGCCCTTCGGCGTGGCCCAGATCGGCAAATCGTTTCGCAACGAAGTGACGCCCGGAAATTTCATCTTCCGCACGCGCGAGTTTGAACAGATGGAGATGGAATACTTTGTGCGGCCCGGCGAAGATGAGCCTGCGCACCAGGAATGGATTGATGCGTGCCGGCAATGGTTTCTGGATATTGGAATCGCTGGCGACAATTTACGTTTGTATGAACAACCGAAAGAAGAGTTGGCCCATTATGCTAAACGCACTGTAGATATTCAGTATCGCTTCTTTCCTGAGCGCGATGGTGCAGAAAAGCAATGGGACGAGCTCATGGGGATTGCCAATCGCATCGATTTCGATCTGCGCACACATTCAAAGAAGCCGGAAGACGCTGAAGGAAAGCGGTTGAATCCGGACTCGACCGAAGACCTTTCATACTTCGACGAAGCGACAAAGGAACGCTTCTATCCGTACGTGATTGAACCGGCGGCGGGCGTGAATCGGACAGTGCTTGCAGTTTTGATGGATGCGTACACTGAGAAGACAAACGATAAAGGCGAGACGCGCGTGATTTTGAAATTGCATCCTGCCCTCGCGCCGATCAAGACTGCGGTCCTGCCGCTGGCCAAAAACAAACCGGAGATTGTGGCTTTGGCGAAATCGATCAAGCGTTCGCTGCAACCGTCGCTACGTGCCGTGTACGACGACACCGGCGGCATTGGTAAACTCTACGCGCGGCAGGATGAAATCGGCACGCCTTTCTGCGTGACAGTGGACCACCAGTCGCTCGAGGACAACGAGGTGACAGTGCGCGACCGCGACACGTGGGAACAGGAACGGGTAAAGGTTGCCGAGCTTGAGGCTTATTTGCTGAAGAGACTGGAAGCATAGTCCAATGTCCAACGTCCAAAGTCCAAGGCCTTTTGTTTACTTCATCTTGACGTTGGACTTTGGACATTGGACTTTGGACTGATCCAAAAATGCCTATAGTTAAGAAACGTAACGAACAAACTGAGACGCGTCTGCTGCTCGAGTCAGACGAGCCGGTGGAATTGCCGCCCGCTGAAATCGAAGACCGCGATGTGTTGGTCCAATTTGAGAAGTTCAAGCAATTCATTCCTGAGTTGCTTGAAGAGTTGCGCGATGGTGTGCTCGCCGAGCCGGTAGCTGTGATGAATGACGGCTCAACTTTCGCCATTCACGGTGACACGCGAACTTTTTGGGTAAAGCTCTGGCACGCTGCCGGTACCGACCTCACAAAAATTGATCGCGCGCAAATCATTAGTTGCATACCATCAACACGCGGCGTTCAGATCCTGGTTGAATCCCCGGAAGAATAGTCCGAAGTCCAATGTCCAACGTCATTCGAGCGGTTTAGAGTCCAACCTTTAGGTCGTCTTGTCGTACCAGCGGCAAACTGAAGTTTGTACTCTGAACTTCTTGTGAGACACCCTCTTTAATTATTGACATTGGACATTGGACGTTGGACATTGGACTCGATGTCTCAAATTCCCGAGAAGGTTCTGGTTCTGGCGCAGGCAATAGGGGATGCCGGCGGTCGCGCGTTGCTGGTTGGTGGCTGTGTGCGCGACTTGCTGATGCAGATCGAGCCGACCGATTGGGACCTGGAGGTCTACGGCGTCGAACCGCTCAAGCTACGCGCTCTGCTGGATGAGTTTGGCCCAGTCAATATTGTTGGCGAAGCCTTCACTGTTTACAAACTCGGTTCTGATTTGGACATTTCGCTGCCACGCCGCGAGCGAAAGTCGGGCCGTGGCCACCGCGCCTTTGCGATCGAAGGCGATCCATCGATGTCCATTGAAGCTGCGACCCGCCGCCGGGATTTCACCATCAACGCCATCTTGCAGGATCCGTTAACGGAGGAAATCATCGATCCATTCAGTGGCCGAGCCGATATCAAAGCAAAAGTCCTGCGCGTTGTTGCAAACGAGACTTTTGCTGAAGACAGTTTGCGCGTTTTGCGAGCGGCACAGCTTGCGGCGCGCTTTGAGTTTGAGGTTGCGCCGGAAACAGTCGAGCTCTGCCGGGCTATCGACCTGACCGATCTTCCTTCTGAACGCGTTTGGGCCGAGATGGAAAAACTCCTGCTGCGTTCGCGCCGTCCGTCGATAGGCTTGCAATGGCTGCGAGATTTAGGCGTTATCGATCAGTTGTTTCCGGAAATCAAAGCACTCATCGATGTTCCACAGGATCCCGAATGGCATCCCGAAGGCGACGTGTTTCTTCATACAGGTCTGGTCATCGATGGCGCGCGCAATTTGATTGACGATCTGCCTTACGCGAAACAGGTCACGGTTATGCTGGCTGCATTGGCCCATGACTTTGGCAAGCCGGCGACGACTGAATTTGTTGATGGGCGGTTGCGCTCGCGCGGTCATGAGGAAGCGGGTGTGGCGTCGGCAGAAACTTTTCTAAATCGCCTGAACATCTACACGCTTGACGGTTATGACGTGCGCGCGCAGGTGATAGCACTCGTGCGTGAGCATTTGAAGCCGGGCGAATTTTTTAAGAAGCGCGAGGAGGTGGGCGATGGAGCGTTTCGCCGGCTGGCGCGCAAGTGTGAACTGGATCTTTTGTATCGCGTCGCGAAAGCCGACTCACTGGGACGTAACGCTGATTGGGTGCCGCGCGAAAAGTGGTACGGCTCGGAAGCTCAGGAGTGGTTTATTCAGCGTGCGAAGAAATTGGAAGTCGAGCAACAACCACCAACGCCGATCTTGCTGGGTCGACATTTGCTCGACATGGGTCTGCCACCTGGGCCGACGGTCGGCGAGATCACAAAAGCAGTTTACGAAATGCAGCTCGATGGCCGCGTCCGCACCCTCGACGATGCAAGAGAAGTTGCTAGGAAAATACTATCCGCAGATTACGCAGATTACACCGATTAGGCCGGACCACTGATAACATCTATGAGGTGCTCAGAAATCTTACCGAAACCGACCCTCGCACTTACTCGATCATTGGAGCGTGCATGGAAGTGCATCGGCAACTCGGATGCGGGTTCCTCGAGCCGGTGTGTCAAGAGGCGCTAGCGATCGAATTTAGTAATCGAAATATTCCTTTTGTCAGAGAGGTAAAGTTACCACTGGAATATAAGGGCCAACCCCTTGAGAGCAAATACTGTGCGGACTTCATCTGTTTTAGTTCAATCGTAGTCGAGTTGAAGGCGCTAGCTCGAACGAGTGGAACCGAAGAAGCTCAGGTTATTAATTATCTAAAGGCGACGGGACACGAAGTCGGACTTCTAATCAACTTCGGCGCAAGAAGTCTAGAGCACCGCCGTTTTGTCTTAACGAAATCTGTGTAATCTGTGTAATCTGCGGATTATGTTTTCGGCTGTTGTTGGGTGACGCAATGAATCGTTCCCATACCCCACACCAGCGGCTCGCAATTGATTCCCACCACTCTTCGATCGGGAAAGACTCGCTCTAAAGTTTCCAAGGCACGCGCATCGTTCGGATGTCCAAACACCGGCGCGATCACGACGCTATTCGCGATGTAGAAATTTGCGTATGAAGCGGGCAGGCGATTGAGGTTGCGCCTACTGCTGCTGGCGCCGCCAACCACGCCGGGCATTGGCAGCGTTACGATTTCAAAGGCTTGGCCGCGCGCGTCAGTCATCTTTTGCAGGCGTTTGAGGTTGTCTTGCAGCAACTCGTAATTCGCATCCAGCGGATCGTCTTCAACCGCGCAAACGATCGTGTCATCGGCAACAAAGCGCGCAATGTCGTCGATGTGACCGTCGGTGTCGTCGCCGACAATCCCTTCGCCCAACCACAGAACTTTCGCGACTCCCAAATAATCTTTCAGATACTGCTCAATATCAGTCCTGCTTAGTTCCGGATTGCGGTTGGGATTCAACAAACATTGCTTGGTTGTCAAAACGCAGCCAGCGCCATTCACTTCAATCGAGCCGCCCTCCATCACGATGCCGGGGTCGAATCGTGGCGCCTTCAATAGACTTTCAAGACGTTGTGGGATGGAATCGTCCTGCTTAAGCTCTTCGTACTTATTTCCCCAGGCGTTGAACCCCCAATCGTTATAGGCCAATTCGCCCTTATCGTTAACTGAGAAGTTTGGACCGTAGTCGCGTATCCACGAATCGACGGTAGCGATGTGATGGCAGCGGACGTTCTCGGCGCCGGCAAACGTGCAACGCGCGCGCACCGAGTGTTCAGTCTCTTCATTATCAACCAACAGATTTACAGTTTCATTAGGCGCAAGCGCCGCCATCATCTGTAGGAAAATATTTTCAACCTGCGGCACGCGATCAGGCCACGTCTCAGGATCTTTGGGCCACGCTAACCACGTGGCCTCATGCGCGTGCCACTCCGCGGGCATGTAAAACCCGAACTCGGCAGGTGTTTTGGTTGCGAATTCAGCCGGTAGGTGAGTCATGTTGAGCGGCTCATGATCCAATGGCTGGGGCACGAAAATAGCGATAGAGACCAAACAGGCTGATGACGACCCAGATGGCTTCCATAATAAAAGCGGAGAGATTGAAGTTGAAAAGGAGCGAGATAATGATCAAAGTCGCGCCGACCGCATTCAACAGCGAATAGCTGAACGAGTTACTGCTGATGCGATTTAGCTGGAGCAACAGATAATCGACGATGATTAGCACGACGCCGACGTTGCCGAGAAAGTCAGTGAAGCTGTATTTCATCTCCTAATCGCCGTAGCGGAGTTGCAATCCCTGATAAGCATCGATGCGCCGGTCGCGCAGGAAGGGCCAGTTTTGGCGCGTCTCATCCATCTTGTTCAAATCACAATCCACCACCAGCACCTCTTCCTTATCAGCGGATGCCTTCGCGATGATGCGGCCAAACGGATCGGCAACAAACGACTGGCCCCAGAAATTCAGCTTCCCTTCGTGGCCCACGCGGTTAACTACGATCACGTAGACACCGTTCGCAATCGCATGTGCGCGTTGAATCGTCTCCCAGGCCGAATGCTGCGCTTCGTTCATCTCTTCCCCTTCGTCGGGCAACCAGCCGATTGCCGTCGGATAGAAAATAAACTCAGCGCCCGATAGCGCAGTCAGCCGCGCAGCTTCCGGAAACCACTGGTCCCAGCAAACTAGCGCCCCGACTTTTCCATATCTCGTATTGTGAGTTTGGAAACCCAGATCGCCCGGCGCGAAATAAAACTTTTCGTAGTAAAGCGGATCGTCCGGAATATGCATCTTGCGATACTTGCCGGCGATTTTTCCGTCCGTATCGATCATTACCGCGGTGTTGTGATAGACGCCGGCCGCGCGTTTCTCAAACAGGGAAGCAACAATCACAACTTTCTTCGCCTTTGCTACCTTGCTCAGCGCTTCGGTGGTGGGGCAGGGAATTGTTTCCGCTAATTTGAAGAGCTCGATGTCTTCGGTCTGGCAAAAATACTGCGAGCGGAAAAGCTCCTGAAGGCAAATGATCTGCGCGCCTTTTTTTGCGGCTTCACCGATGCGCGCGATTGCTTTCTTCAAATTACTTTCCGGCTTCTGATCGCAGCTCATCTGGATCAGACCAACTTTAACAATTCTCGACTTCGTTTTCTTCGGCATGGCGGCGAGTATAACGTCCAAAGTCCAACGTCCCAAATACTGTCCAAAGTCCAAGGTCCAAAGTCCAAGGTCCGGTAATTAGTGTTAAGCGCCCCTTTGTTGGTTTGCACTTCGAACTTCGAGCAGCGGACTTTGGACGTTGGACATTGGACATTGGACTTTCTTCGTGACGTTGGACTTTGGACATTGGACTTTGGACTAGTTAACATGTCCGGTCGTTTTTAACCTCCAAAATCAAGAGAGACATTTCAATGATCGACTTTGAGCTGACCGAAGATCACAAAGCGCTGGTCCAGACCGTGCGCGAGTTTGCGCAGAAGGAAGTTGCGCCCTACATCAAAGAATGGGACGAGAAACAACATTTTGAGCGCGGCATATTTGAAAAGATGGCAGCGCTGAATCTGCTGGGCGTGTGCATTCCCGAAGAATACGGCGGCGCCGGCTTTGATTACATTTCGCTTGGCCTGGTCTGCGAAGAATTGGAAGCGGTTGACACCTTCCTGCGCGTGGCCATGTCGGTCCACACGGGTCTGAATTCGTTGACGCTTTACGCCTGGGGCACTGAAGAACAGAAACAAAAATATCTGGTGCCGCAGGCGAAGGGCGAGAAGCTCGCGACCTATGGGCTAACCGAGCCGGGCGCCGGTTCAGACGTTGTGGGCTCGCGATCAACGGCGCTACGTGAAGGCGATGAATACGTTCTCAACGGCGAGAAGATGTGGATCAGTTTGGCTGACACCGCCGACAACTTTCTTTTCTTCTGCTGGACGGATGAAGAGAAGCGCCGCAAGCGCGATCACTCCGGAATGTCGTGTTTCATCGTAGAACGTGGCATGAAGGGTTTCACTTCCGGAACGATTCACGGCAAGCTGGGCATTCGCGCCGGCAACACCGGGTACTTCTCGCTGCAAGACACGCGCGTGCCGGCAGCGAATCGCGTGGGTGAAGAAGGCGAAGGCTTCAAGATCGCGATGTTCGCCCTCGAGCAGGGAAGATACACAGTCGCCGCCGGCGCCACCGGCGTGATCCGCGCTTCGCGTGATGCGTCTGTTGTGTATGCGCTTGATCGCGAGACCTTCGGGACAAAAATTGCCAACCACCAATTGGTGAAGCAAAAAATTGCAGAGATGGAAGCCGACTACCAGATGTCTCACCTGCTCTGGCTGCGTGCCGGCTATTTGAAGAACACGGGTCAACCAAACGGACGGGCGACGAGTCTCGCCAAGTGGCAGTCAACGACGCGCAGCGAGAAAGCCGCGTCGATGGCGATTGAAGTCCACGGTGCGAATGGTTATTCAAACGACTATCCGGTCGAACGCTACCTGCGGAATTGCAAAGCGGCAATCATCTACGAGGGAACGCGCGACATTCACACGCTGATGCAGGCTGATTGGGCGTTGGGCTTGAAGAAGGAAAAGGCGGCGCGCAAGACGCTACCGCCGTGGAAACAGTAGGACAGACATTCCTGTCTGTCCCGTTTTCTCCTTAAAAAATAAGGACAGGCAGGAATGCCTGTCCTACGAAAAGCATCAATTAAAATGGACAGGCAGGAATGACTGTCCTACTTTCGCCCTTCGAAGACGCGATTGAAAGGCGTCTCCGTCGCGCGCCGGAATTGAGTGAAGCCGCCGGCCATCACGGCTTCCCGAATGGCTGATTCCGGCGCGACTGCCCCCAGCGCCGGTCCGCCAAGTGCCAGCGAGTTAGCGGTGCAGCAGAGCGTCGACGCCCCGGAAAACGTTCGGCCAATGATGTTGAAATTCTCCTCAACCGTGTTGCCGGCCATTGGCTCAACGATCATCGCGCTACCGGTTGATGATAGCGTTTCATAGGCGCGCTTGGCCGCGCCCACGGGATCGCCCATGTCGTGCAGGCAATCGAAGAACGTGATCAAGTCGTATTGCTGGTCTGGGAAATCGCCGGCATTCGCCGTTTCGAAGGTAACTCGGTCCGAAACGCCGGCATCTTTCGCTCGTTGTCGCGCCGTTTCGATTGACTTGCCGTGATTATCGAAGCCCCAGAAATGCGAGTTGGGATAGGCTTGCGCCATAATCACGGTGGAAGGCCCGTGACCGCAGCCGATGTCCGCCACTTTTCCGCCCGTCTTTAGTTTCTCTTCAATGCCGGTGAGTGATGGAATCCACGATGCAATTAGATGTGCCGCGTATCCTGGCCGGAAGAATCGTTCCACGCCGATGAAAAGATCAGGATCGTTGTCTCCCCAAAGCAAGCCGCCACCGTTCTTAAAAGCTTTCTCGATGTGTGGCACGGCGTTGCCCATCGCCTTGATTACATAAAAGCCACCGCCAACATAAAACGGACTCGTCTCGTCCGTAAGAGCCACCGCTTGCTCTGGTGCTAACAAGAAGCGACCGCTCGCTGCATCGTAGTCAACATAGCCACTCGCTGCCTGATTAATAAGCCACTCGCGAACGTACCGCTCATTGGTTGAAGTTTGCTGTGCCAACTCCGCCGCCGTGACTGACCCGGCCTGCGCCAGCGCCTTGTAAAGGCCAAGCTTTTGGCCGATATAAACCAGAGAAGAACTCAGCGCGGCGCCAAAATCTCCCACCACCTTACCTAGAAACTCGTTCATCTTGTCTTCATTGATCGGTGCCGGTTGCGTAGCAGACATAAGAGCCTCCTTCAATTAAACAAAAGCCGATTTGGAATTGGGGGAATGATCGCGAAGTTCTACGCCAGGTCACACTGTTAAGTCAAATGTTTGCGACCTTATTAGAACCAAATTAGAGCCAAGCTGAAGGGTGCGTTTTTAGTTTGCGGCAAAGCTCTTTTCTGACGAAGTCCAATCTGGCCGCCCTTTTTCTTAGTCTAGCTTCGGACGTCCCGTTAGTGTCTTGGCTGGTTGCAACTCTTCTACCTGATCTGAGCTTTGACCTGCAGTAGCTAATTCCTGATGGCGCGCAATGGCGCGATCAACCGCGTCCTCGATGTCCTCAAGTTTGAACGGCTTCGCGAAATACTCAAACGCACCCATGTCGATTAGCGCCCTGGCATCGGCTTCGTTAGACAATCCTGAGATAACAATCACCGGGGTCGCGGGATGGTTCGCCTGGATGTGTTTAAGCAATTCGCGACCGCTAAGTTCGGGCATGGCAATGTCAGTCAAAACAACATCGTAAGTTTCGACGTCGAGGTAGGCGAGCGCCTGTTCGGCGCGATCCGCCGTGTGACATTCGTGTCTCTCGGAAAAAAGTTCGTGAAGCGTGTCGCGAATGAGGGAATCGTCGTCGACGATAAGCAAGGTAGCCATTCAAATCTTCTCCTGGGAGTGCGGCTTGGGATTATTCAACACCGGTCCCGCTGAACGCCGGTGCAATTTCAAGTTGTTGCAGCACTGTGTCGCCGCGTCCCGACTCAAGGAGTGTAGCTGAATGCATGCAATTCCGTCGATGATTTTGTCGGGTGAGGAAGATGCGAAACCGCGCGATTGGCTACAAATTCTTTCGTTGCTCTGCTAGTATGAGCGCGCACTTCTTCATCTGCTGGTGTTGGCATTCGAGGCGGTCAGCAGCCAAATTCCGGATTCAGGAGAACTGAGGCAATGGGCCAAGAATTAAGGACAGAGCGCGAGCTGTCTCTGGATTTCTTGCGCGTTTGTGAAGCGGCAGCAATTGCCGCGGCGCGCACGATGGGCCAGGGTGACCGCAAGTATTCCGACCACGTCGCGGTCGAGGCAATGCGCGAAGTGATGGACACGGTGCCGATGCGTGGCCGAATTGTTATTGGCGAAGGCGAACGCGATGAGGCGCCGATGCTTTACATCGGCGAAGAAGTCGGCGGCGGCTATGGCGTTAGCGAGGAGCTGGCTGAATCGTGCCCGCAGGTAGATATCGCAGTCGATCCGCTTGAAGGAACAAATCTGTGCGCGTTGGGCGCTAACAATGCCATCGCGGTGCTGGCGGCGGCTGAACGCGGCGGACTCTTGAATGCGCCGGATCTTTACATGGACAAGATTGTAGTTGGGCCGTCATCGCGGGGCGTGGTGGATCTCGATGCGCCCGTCAAGGACAACCTCAAGAATATTGCGCGGCGGCTGGGTCGCGATGTGGAAGACTTGACCGTAATAGTTCTCGATCGTACACGCCATCAAAAATTGATCACGGATGTGCGCGAAGCCGGCGCGCGCATACGTTTGATTGGCGATGGCGACCTTTCCGCGGGAATTTCTGCGGCAGTTGCCGGAACCAACATACACGCACTAGTGGGCATTGGCGGCGCGCCGGAAGGAGTAATCACCGCGGCAGCAATGAAATGCCTGAACGGTGAGATACAGGCCCGACTGGTTTTCGATCCTGAACGTCTGGGCGTTGACAAAGACAAGGTGCCACCAAAGGAGCAGGTCCTGGAGCGTTTGCAGTCGATGGGCATAACAGATGCAAACAAGATTTATGACACCAACGATCTGGCGCCCGGCCGCAAGATTATTTTCGCGGCCACCGGAGTCACTGACGGCGCATTGTTGAAAGGCGTCAGATTTTTCGGCGCGGGCAAACGCACACACTCGGTCGTTATGACTACTGAGTCGCGCCACATTCGTTTCGTCGACACGCTACACATTGAGGGCGGGCCGGATACGGTCATTCGATTTTAGGGTTAGAACTTAGAGCTTTGTACTTTGAACTTTGTACTTCGTTTCTCGCTGTAGAAAATTGAAGTGAGCAAACTCAAAGAACAGAACAAAGTTCAAAGCACAAAAGTACAAAGCACAAAGTACAAAGATCAAGTTTGTAGACTACATGTACGCTTCACCCCATGGTTACATTCCGCAGAGCGCTTCTGTTCGCCGTCAAACCGCGATCTGGTTGACCATCGTTGCGGGCTCAGTTGCGATCACCGCCGCGATAGTTGGCGCGCCGTTAGCCTTAAACTCCGGTCATCTAATCTGGGCGCTGCCGATTTATCGCGCGTTTAGTTTTGTCTGCCATCAGATTCCAGAGCGATCGTTCTTCATTGCCGGACATCCATTTGCGGTTTGCGCTCGCTGCTTCGGCTTGTACCTGGGCTTTACGCTTGCGACCATCTTCTATCCGCTACTTCGCTCGTTGAAGAAAACTGATGCGCCGCCTCGGAAATGGTTGTTCATTGCGGCCGCCCCGCTCGCGATAGATTACGCGCTCGGAGTTTTTGGGATTTGGAACAACACGCATGCTTCGCGTTTCATCACCGGCGCGTTGCTGGGTGCAGTCGCTGTTTTTTACGTGATGCCGGGCCTGCTCGATTTGGGGCTGCGTCTAACGGGTCGCAAGCCGCAACCTGCTCGGTTACCTATTTCCGCTTTTCCCGATGTTTTGCCTGCGGACACAAGGGTTGCGCCGAGTGATTACAGCGCCCCGCACCGTCGTATCTGATCAAATGGATGCGACAACTCTCTGGAGTGCGCTGACCTGGCAGCGCTTTGGCCGGTCGCGACCTGACGCGGCCATGCCTGCTTGGGTTGATTCAACGATGCGGCGACCAATCGCCGCGGACCAAAGCGGCGCCGGGCCGCCGCACTCCAAGGAGTTGACGCGATTTCCGCCTTCGGTACCCTTCAGGATAGAATCCTTCGCGCGCGCCGTCCGGGCACAGCCAGACGGCGTTTAAGATTTAACGAACAGATAGTTCAAGTACTATGGCTTTGATTTTTCAAACCGCACCTGCACCAACCCCATGGCCAACGCCCAACGGTCCCGCACCAGACGTGCTCTTTGAGCGCTACTTCCAGGACCTGGTCAATAAAACCTGGGGCAACATCAGTCCACTCTATCAACTCGACAGTTTTGATTGGACGATTCTGATTTTGTATTTCGCGATCCTCGGCGTGTTAGCGATCTACGGCGGCTATCGAGTTAAGCAGGTGATCGACTTTTGGCGCTATCGCAAATTCGTGCCGCAGCCGAAAGCCAACTTCAGCGAAGCAGACTTGCCGGTCATCACCGTGCAGTTGCCTCTCTTTAACGAGATGTATGTAGTGCAACGGCTGGTGAAAGCCATCACCGAGATCGACTACCCGCGCGATAAACTTCAGATTCAAGTGCTCGACGACTCGACCGACGAGACCGTGAAACTGGCCGAGGAGACAGTCGAAAAATATCGCGGGTTGGGTTTTGATATTGAATACGTTCACCGTCTGGATCGCACCGGCTTCAAGGCCGGCGCCCTTGAGAATGGAATGAAGACCGCGAAAGGCGAACTGCTGGCCATCTTCGACGCCGACTTCGTTCCCAATCCCGATTGTTTGCGCAAGCTGGTTGATTTTTTTACCGACCCCATGGTTGGCTGTGCACAAATGCGCTGGTCCCACATCAACGCGAAATACAATTTGCTGACGCGACTGCAAACCATCATGCTCGACGGACACTTTGTTGTCGAACAAACCACGCGCAATCGCACCGGCGGCTTTTTCAACTTCAATGGCACCGCCGGCATTTGGCGCCGCAATGCAATCGCGATGAGCGGTGGCTGGCAACACGATACGCTCACCGAAGACACGGATCTGAGTTTTCGCGCGCAGTTGATGGGTTGGAAATTCGTTTATCTGCTGGACGAAGAAGCGCCAGCGGAAATTCCGGTTGAGATAAATGCGTTCAAGGCGCAGCAACGTCGCTGGGCAAAAGGCGTGATGCAGGTGGGCATAAAGCTCTATCCACGCATCTGGCGTTCAAAGCTGCCAATGCGCGTGCGGCTGGAAATGTTTTTCCGGCTAACCGGCAACATTAGTTATCCCTTGATGATTGTCGCTAGTTTCCTTCAGTTTCCGCTGCTGCTGGTTCGTTACAATCAACCGTTTTACCACTTGATGATTTTGGATTTGCCGCTGCTCTTTTTCTCTTCGATTTCTGTATTTCTTTTCTACGGCACGGCTGTGTGGTATCTCGACGAGAAGCGCGCACCGCGTTTGTTGCATCTGCCGCTGGTGATGGCCCTGGGAATTGGCCTGGCGTTCTCTAACGCGCGCGCGGTGTTAGAGGCACTACTGGGGATCAAGAGCGAATTTGTGCGTACCCCAAAATACCGCGTTGAAAAAGCCCACGATGAAACATGGAAACGCAAGAAGTACAAGCGCAAGCGCGGGTTGCTGCCACTTTTGGAGTTGAGCTTCTCGATCTATTTCCTGCTGGCAATTCTTTACGCCATTCGCATGCACATGTGGGGCACCGTGCCGTTTCTGTTCCTGTTCTTCTTTGGCTTTGGCTACATGGGCGTGATGAGCCTGGTGCAGGCGTTAAGTGGACGAGGTTGGACTTCATTCTGGCGGCCCGCAGCCCGAACTCCCGCCGGACAGTAGACTTTTCGCAGTGCCTTCGCGTTTTACGTCAAAATTATTTCATCAAAAATTTATCTGATTGTTCCTTGATCTATATCCTCACTATCTACTACTATCCCCCGGCCACCGGATAAATTGTTTTGCTGCCACTTGCCGCGCCATAGCGCAAGCGACGTTAGTTCAATCCAAAATCTTTGGTATGAGGAAAAATATGAGTGTCACTAAATCCCCTGTAGTCCGCCTTTGTCTGCTCGCCGTTTTAGTTTTGACGATGGCAATTTGCGCCTCTGCTCAGTCGCAAGCGACGACGGGCAATATCGAAGGCACCATTGTCGATCCAAACGGCGCGGTGGTGCCGAATGTTACAATCACCGCAACCAATATAGATACAGGTTATGAAAAGACCGCGCAGACAAACGACGACGGCACCTTTGTCCTGCCGTTTTTGCAGCCGGGAAACTATAAGGTTACGACTGCTGCGGTCAGCGGCTTTGCTCCGGCGACCTACGAAAACGTAAAGGTTACGGTGGGCGCGAAGAATACGCTCCAAGTTGTTCTGACGGTCAGCGGGACCGCCAACGTCGTTAACGTTGAGGCTCACGGCGAAGGTGTGGAAACGACGCGAACATCCGTTTCCTCAACCGTCAATGAACGCCGCGTGATGAATCTGCCGACAAATGGGCGGAATTTTCTTGATTTTGTTACCTTGACTCCCGGAATAGTTCGCGACCCGACGCGCTCGGGCGACTTGGCAGTTGGCGGACAGAAGGGAACCTTAAACAGTCTGCAGATTGACGGAACGAGTAGCGACAATACCTTTTTCGGCCAAGCTTCCGGAAGAACCGGATCGGGACGCGCACCGTCACAATTTTCGATTGATACGGTTAGGGAATTTCAAGTCAACCAGAATGGCTTTTCGGCAGAATTCGGACGGGCCGCCGGCGCGGTTATCAACGTTGTAACCAAATCGGGAACCAACAGATTTACGGGAAGCGCGTTTGAGTATTTCCGCGATGAATCATTGAACGCCCGCAATCCGAATTTGGTTGCGGTCAATCGTCCGCGTCCCCCCGGCCAGATCAATCAATTCGGCGGAACTATCGGCGGCCCGATCAAAAAAGATAAAGCCTTCTTCTTCGGCGCTTATGAAGGCCAGCGCTCTAAGCTTCCGAATCCGGTCGTCTTGCGTTCGCTGCCATTTGCTCCGGCGAGCGTGCAAACTCTGCTGACGCCGAAAGTAGCGTCTTACAATATCGATCGTGTCCAGGACACCTTTCTGGTCAAGACAGATTTCAATATTAACGACCGCAACCAACTCTGGATTCGTTTCAATCAGCAGAATTTTACTGGAACGAACTTGGAAAACTCAGGAACTTTAAGCGCCCAGGAGCACACGGGAAACAGTAATGTAAAAACTTCGACGCTTTCAACCGCTTGGACTTCTTCCATTGCCAACAATTTGATCAACGAATTTCGTTTCCAGTATTCGCGCGATCGGGAGCCCGGATTGTCAAACTCAACCAGTCCGGAAACGGCAGTCACCGCTTCGGCGGGGGGCATCAGTGACGGTACATTTTCCTTCGGGCGCAACAACTTCAGCCCACGGGAAACGACTATCAAGCGTTATCAATTCATCGATAATCAGACTTGGATCGTCGGTGACCACAGCGTCAAATATGGCGCGGATTTGTTGTTTGACCGCATCTTCAATTTCTTTCCCGGACTCTTCAGTGGTTCTTATACATTCCCGAGTTATACGGCACTGGCTAACGGCACACCCTCCAGATACCGTCAGAGCTTTGGGGGAGCAGGAACCACCGGAGGAACAACATTCCCGAACAGTTCGGAATACGGATTCTTCGTCCAGGATGACTGGCGCACCACTCCCAAACTAACTTTAAATCTGGGCCTGCGCTACGATTATCAGGCAATTGCCAAACCGCCGCTAAGCAATCCCGATTCGGCTTTAGCGGCCGCGGGGTTCAATACCGGATTTCAACCGAAAGATAAAAACAATTTCGCGCCGCGACTCGGCATGGCCTATTCCTTCGATCCGAAAACGGTGGTTCGCGCTGCGTACGGAATCTTCTATGCACGTACTCCATCGATCATTACCGGCACGGCCCACTCACAGAACGGAATTCAGGTCATCGCTATCGATATCAATTGCACGACGTCACCGCTTCTTTGCCCGACATACCCGAACACCTTCTCGAGCGTTCCTACAAACGTCGCGGCTGTCACCCCGAATCTTTATCTATTTGCCAGGGGTTACCAACAGCCCTTCACGCAGCAATTCCATTTGCAGTTCGAACGCGAAGTATTTGCCAATACGACTTTTTCCGCAGAGTATCAAATCTTTCGCGGCAGCAAGTTGACCCGCACCAGAAACGCAAACTTGAGCGCGCCGGTTCCCACCACGTATCCGGTTTTTGACACCTCAGGGACGGCGACCGGCGAGACTTTGACGGTCCAAAGATTTCCAAGCACGCGTCCGATCCCGCAATTCCAGCGCATCAGCTTGTTTGAAAGTACGGCTAAGTCTTTTTACCAGGGACTGAGCCTGCAATTGAACCGGCGCTTTGCAAATCGTTTGCAATTCAACATGAGCTACACTTTGTCGAAAGCCAAAGACAGCAAACCGGATCAGACATCAGTAGTTCCGGGAACTGACGATGCGAAGATCGCGCAGAATCAGTTTGATCTTTCGGGCGAATACGGGATTTCAGATCTGGACGTTCGCCACCGCTTTATCTTCAGTCCGGTTTATGAGACCGGAACTTTTAGACACAGCGACAACAAGGCCATCCGCTTTCTTTTGAGCGACTACTTGATCACCGGGATTCTCTCGGCGCAGTCAGGTTTTACTTACTCGGCGGCAGTTTCCGGCGACCCGAACAACGACGGCAACACCGCCAATGACCGCGCACCGGGAACCTTGCGGAACCAATTTACGAGTCCCGGCTTTTATCAGATTGATATGCGGGTGGGACGAATCATTCGCTTTGGCGAACGCTATCGCCTGTCTTTGTTTGCGGAAGGCTTTAACATCTTTAACAGCTCGAACGTGCAGGCTGTCAACAACACGCTTTACTCATTCAGCACGACGGGCGGCGGACGCCTAACGAGAACAACAAACTTCGGTACGCCGCGCCTGTTCGTATCAGGTTCGCCTTCATTCACTTTTAACTCGAGCTATAACCGCGAATTTCAGCTCGGCATCAGATTCGATTTCTAAAACTTTTCGCCGAGGAGAATTCAGCGGCCGGCATTAGCGGAACAGAACTACGGGCAGCCAATTTATTAGTTGGCTGCCTGTAGTCTTGCCGTCGGGCGCCGGAAACACATCCGAGCGTTAGCCTCACGACTAGTTAGCTATGAACAAACAAAAAAAGGGATGAAATGAAATGAGAAATTGGCTGGGAGGCAGGGATTCGAACCCCGATAGGCGGATTCAGAGTCCGCAGTCCTACCGTTAGACGACCTCCCAGCAAGGGGAATTTCAATTTAAGGTTACGAGTTTTCTTTGTCAACCACATATCAAGACAGTGAATCGTAAATCGTAAATCGTGAATCGTAAATAAATGGTTAACGGATCAGGAATCCTCAAGACCAAACCTGAGAGGGTCGGGGCCCACAAACCGAAACAGCAACTATTTACGATTCACGATTAACTATTT
>DATNOG010000178.1:0-32545 GCA_035601415.1 Pyrinomonadaceae bacterium
AGTCAACGAGACCCGCCGTATTGAGGTTGGCGAGACTGCCATACGAGCCGGCGCCAGTGGTGGCTTGGTAAGTAGCCTCGGCGCTAGTGATCGTGCGCACAGACGCGACGGCCGAGCCTTCGTTGGCCGCACGCTTGGAAGCGAGCAGATTCGGCACGGCGATAGCGGAGATAATACCAATAATCGCGACGACAAGTAGCAACTCAATCAGTGAGAAACCTTGATCGCGTTTGTGCAAGTTCATTTCTTTATTCATGCCCGATAAAACCAAGAGCGTATGGTTTCTCGTGTCAGTCCGTCGTCATCGCAACCGGGAACTCAAAGGGCGCGATATGCCAAATAGGGCAAATACAATGACTGTGCCACGTGCGGGTTAGCGGGAAAACGTAAGAATTGTTTGCGTTTCGCAGTTATGCTCTTGAATCGGCTCGCGGTAACCCTCTACTGCTGACAAATTTCGGCATTAACTTGATGACGGTCTCCGGCAGTCTTGGGGCTGACGATTAGACAGAGAGGGTAGGCGACATCAGGGTTCACCGGCGGTCGCAGAAAACTCCGACTCGTCATCTTCACGACGACGAGGCGCCGGGTCGGAAGAGCGGCGGCGGGGTGGGGAATCAGAATTACGGCGTTCGTCGCGCATCTGTGCCGTCAATCCGCGAATACCGTGCTTGTCGAGTAAGTGCCGTAGTGATCGGACTGAAAGACCCAGCAGCTCCGCGGCATTGGTTTGGTTTCCTACTTTTCGCCGCAGTGCTTCAAGCACATAGGTTTTCTCGAGCTGGTCCAAATGGGCGGTGAGGTTTACGCCCTCTTCCGGAAATTCAAAACTCTCAGCGATGCGATAAGGGTTGTAGTTCGTAATCTTTTCCGGCAGGCGCTCTGGTTGAATAGAGTCGGTTGTCTCGAGCGCTACCGCACGTTCAATTGCGTGCTCCAGTTCACGGACGTTGCCTGGCCAGATATAGCTCTCCAACAAACGCACGGCATTCTCGCTTATCGACAATTCGCGTCCTGTGCCCGCGCAGAACTTCTCGATGAAGTGCAGCGCCAGTCCGCGAATGTCTTCCGTTCTTTCGCGCAAAGACGGCAGCTCAATCGGGATAACCGAGATGCGGTAATAGAGGTCTTCGCGAAAAGTTCCGTCCTTGACCATGCTGCCGAGGTCGCGATTGGTTGCAGCGATGACGCGCGTGTCAACTGTCGTTTCATCAGTTGCGCCCACGGGCCGCAACTTTCGTTCTTGTAATACGCGCAGCAATTTTACCTGCATTGCCGGAGACATCTCGCCAATCTCGTCCAGGAAAACAGTGCCGGTGTCGGCCGCCTCAAAAAGACCTTTCCGATTGGTGTTTGCGCCGGTGAATGAACCTTTTACGTAGCCAAACAGTTCCGACTCAAGCAGGGTTTCCGTGAAGGCGCCACAGTTAATTGAAACGAAAGGCTTCTCGGCGCGCGGGCTCAGATCATGAATAGCTCGAGCAACGAGTTCCTTTCCGGTTCCGGATTCGCCGGTCACCAGCACGGTCGAAGGCACCTGCGCCACGGTCTCTATCATTTGATAAAGCGCCTGCATCTTTGGCGAACGTCCGATGATGTTGTTGAGCTGGCCGCGCGTGCGCTGCCCCTGAATTAAAACCTTGTTCTCTTCCAGCAGCGCTGCTTTTTCTTTAACCAGTGAAACTTTCTGCAACGCGCGCCCAACGGTTTCCTTTAGCACCTCGTTGTCGAAAGGCTTTTGTACAAAGTCGTAGGCACCAAGCAGAAAAGCTTCGCGAGCGGTATCGACGTTGGCAAATGCCGTCATTAGAACCACTTCGATTTCAGGAAAAAATTCGCGTGCCGATCGCAGCAGCTCGATGCCGTTCATGTCGGGCATGCGCACATCAGAAATGACCAGGTCGGATGGCCCGGCGCGTAGCAGTTCCATCGCCTGGCGCCCATTTTCGGCGGCCCGGACGACATGGCCCTCACGCTGAAAAAGATGCGTCAAAAACTGACGCATTCCTAGTTCATCATCGACGATTAGCAGATTAGCCATTGCTAAAAGATCAGAAGTCAGACATCACGAGTTTGGTGCCTGACCAAAGCCGGGACAGTCATTCGTTTTCATTACCCGGCAGCTCGATCGTTATTGTCGTCCCATGTCCCTCGCGACTGCGCACATTAATTGTACCACCATGATCGCGAATGATTTGATAAACGATCGACAGACCAAGCCCGGTTCCTCCCGTGGTCGAAGAAAATGGCTCAAAAAGATGCTCCACCTGTTCTGGCGCCATGCCGCGGCCGGTGTCTGAAAAAGTAATTCGCAACCTCTCGTTTGAGTTTTTGTGCACGGTCGCGCGCAGGGTCCCACCTGAGGGCATTGCCTGAAGCGCGTTCCGAGAAAGGTTCCAGAAGACCTGTTGCAGTTGTTCGGAGTCGGCATTGATCAACGTGGGGTTTGCTGGCAATTGTTCTTCGATCGAATGGGCAGGATTGATCTCAGCGCTGTGGCGCAGCAGCATAAACGTTTGCTGCAACAGTTCCCCAGCATTAACTTTAGACTGAATTATTGAACGCGGCCGCGCATAGCTCAAAAAATCACTGATGATCCGGTTGAGGCGATCAGACTCGCGCAAAATTATTCCCATTAACTCGGTTTGCGAGGAGTCGTTGGCCATATCCGCTCGCAGCATCTGAATGGAACCGCGCATTGCTGCCAGCGGATTGCGAATCTCGTGAGCGATAGATGCAGCCATGCGACCAATCGCGGCTAAGCGATCCTGCCGGCGAGAAGTTTCTTCAAGAGCGCGAATGTGCGTCAGATCCTGAAACGTAATAACTGTTCCCGTCGTGTCGCCCGCTTCGGAAAATAGCGGCGAGATGGTAAAGCCGAGACGCAACCGCAGGCCATCCGCTGTCAAGCAGTCTGCTTCAAATCGCGGGCTGGCCTGCGTGCTGTGAATATCGAGCGAGCCGGCAATGATTTCCTTTATTTCACCAAAGAAGATCGATGCATCCTTACCGCGTACATGCTGTCGCTTGTAACCTGTGATCTCTTCGGCCGCCGCGTTAAAGGTGTAAATTCTCCCTTCCAAATCCGTGGTGACGACGCCTGACTTTATCGACTCAACAATTCTTTCATGCAGCGCGCGCAGATTGGCAAGCGATTGGGTTGCAGCGATCAAGCGCACGTCCGAGCGCGATTGACGTTCAGCTAAACGCGCGGAAAGCAAGCCGACCACCAGGAACGCCAGATCGAACAGCCCTACAGTCTGGGCGGGTTGAGAACTACCCACGTCCAATAACTGCGGTGAATGCGCGCCATAACCGGCAAGCACGGCGAGTGCGCTGGCCGTAAATGCGACAGCGCAACCAAGCGACGTGACAATTGCGTCGCGTGGTCCAAGAAACAGACTTGCAGCAGCGATGATGACGATGTAGAGCGCGATGTAAGGCGAATGAATAACGTCGGTGGTCCAATTGAGCCAGGTTACCAGAATGATATCCAGCGCAAATTGCAGTCGGGCCTGGAAGGGAAGTGTGCGCGAAATTTGATGCGCCAGTGAGTAGACCACGGTGAGACCGCAAACAATCAGCAGCGCCGGCAGTGCCTGCGTCCAAGCCTCGTCGTGACGTCCGGAAATCCAAATTCCGCGCACCAGCCCAATAAATATCGCTACCGCCAGGCGGCCAAAGATTAGCCACCATAGTTTGCGGGCCAATGAGTATTTTCTTGCGGTTGCGTCTTCCGGAATTCCCACTGCAGAAAGCCTATCACAGAGCGCTGGGCCAGCGGACATCGTTTTTCCCCAGACCGCTATCGTCGCCCATCAAAGAAAAAGGGAGACTCGATTGAGTCTCCCTGGAGTATTCATGAGCTACTGAGCGATTTAGTGGCCCTGCGAAAGTTTGCCGATCAGCGTGAACAATGGCAGGTACATCGCAATTACGATTGAGCCAATCGTGACACCAAGGAAACCAATTAGCAGCGGTTCCATCAATGTCAGCAGGTTTGCAATCGCAGCATCAACTTCCTGTTCGTAAAAGTCCGCGATCTTGCCGAGCATCGCGTCGAGTGCACCCGTTTGTTCGCCGATGCCAACCATCTGCGCGACCATGTGCGGGAACACGTCGGTGGCTTTGAGTGGGTCAACGAAATTTTCGCCACGTTCGACGCCCAGACGCACGCTGTTGATTGCGGCCTCGATGATTACGTTTCCAGCTGTGCGAGCAGTAATATCCAGCGACTGAAGAATCGGCACTCCGGAAGAGAGCAGCGTAGACAGCGTGCGAGAAAATCGGGCAACTGCGATCTTGCGAAAGATGTCTCCCAGAATTGGGAGTTTCAGAGTAAGCCGGTCAATGATCTTGCGCCCACCCTCCGTCTTATAGTAAGAGCGAAACGCGATCACAAATGCAATGATCGAAGCCAGAATGATGAGTCCACCCCAACCCGCCAGAAAACTACTGATGCCGACAACGATGCGCGTGGGCAAGGGAAGCTGTTCACCCGGTCCCAACAATCCGAGGAAAATATTCTGAAACTGTGGGATCACCACTACCATGATTACGGCCACAGCAGCAACCGCCAAAACTATGACCGCCGCCGGGTAAATCATCGCTGAGATGACATCGCGTTTTAGTTTGACAATCTTTTCGATGAAAGTTGAAAGGCGCTGCAGAATCAAGTCGAGAATACCACCTGTTTCTCCAGCTTCGACCATGTTGGCATAGAGCTGATCAAAAACACGCGGGTGACGCGCCATAGCTGCTGACAGAGTCGAACCCTCCTCAACATCCTGCCGCACTTGCATCAGGATCTGCTGAAAGTATTTGTTGTCCTGCTGTTGGGCCAGAATCTCGAGACACTGGACCAGTGGCAGACCGGCGTCGATCATCACAGAAAACTGGCGCGTGAAAATGGAAAGATCCTTGGCCTTAACTTTCTTGCGGCCCCCGATCTTGGGGATTCCTATCTCGCGTCCTTTTTCTTTTACGGAGGTGAGGGTTACCTGTTCACGACGCAGGATCTGTCGCAGCGCATCGCGATTATCAGCAACTCGTTCGCCGACGATAATTTCGTTAAGTTTGTTGCGGCCTTTGAATACGTAGGTAGGCATAGCGTTGAAGCTCCAGAAGAGGCAGGTTATCTAACGGCTGGTCTAGTTCCGATTGGTCGACCCTGCGCGTAAGGGCTCGGATGTTGTTTATTTCCGTTGCCGGTGTTGAGTCCCGATCCGCGTTCGATTATCTCTTTCAACTCATCGACATTAGATGATCGTTGCAGGGCGGTATCCATGGTGATCGCGCGCTTATGATAAAGAGTGGCAAGCGCTTGATTGAAAGTTTGCATTCCATACTTGTCCTGGCCGGTCTGCATCATTGAATAGATCTGATGGACCTTGTCCTCGCGAATCAAGTTTCGGATGGCCGTGTTGGGAACCAATATCTCGAGCGCCATGGCGCGCCCTGTCCCTTCCGCCCGCGGCAGGAGCGCCTGACACAAAATACCTTCGAGCACCAGCGATAACTGAGCGCGAATCTGCGACTGCTGATCCGACGGGAATACGTCAATGATGCGGTTGATAGTCGATGCAGCCGAATTAGTGTGCAGTGTGGCCAATGTGAGGTGTCCGGTTTCCGCGATGCGCAGTGCCGACTCAATCGTTTCCAGATCGCGCATTTCGCCGACCAGCACGATGTCCGGATCCTGGCGCAAAGCAGTTCGCAGCGCAGCCGCAAATCCGTGAGTGTCGGCGTTGACTTCTCGCTGATTCACCAAACAATTCTTGTGGTTGTGAAGAAATTCGATTGGGTCTTCAATTGTCAAAATATGTTCGCGCCGATCGCGATTGATCTTGTCGATCATTGCGGCCAGCGTTGTTGACTTACCGGAACCGGTCGGCCCCGTAACCAGGATCAAACCGCGGGGTTTGTCGCAAAGCTGAGAGATGATTGGCGGCAGTCCCAGGTCCTCAAATGCTCTGATCTCATAGGGGATCGCCCGGAACACGGCGCCAACCGCGCCTCTCTGATTGAAGAGGTTGGCACGAAAGCGAGATAGACCTTTTACGCCGAAAGAGAAATCGAGTTCAAGGTTCTCTTCAAACCGGTGTTTTTGAGCGTCCGTGAGTACTGAGTATGCAAGTTGTTTTGTGTCGGCGGCAGTCATCTCGCGATAGCCTTCCAGCTGTCGCAGGTGTCCGTCAACGCGCACTTGAGGCGCCGAGCCGGTGGTGATGTGCAAATCCGAACCGCCTAGCTCTGACAGCTTGCGCAGCAGTTCTGAGAGTGAGATTTGTGGGGTTGAATCGTTCAATGGCATCGGTGGACAGCTCCTCAGGATGAATTCATTGGCGCTGCAGTTCTATCGGTTCAGCGCTTATCTGTTGCGTTAGCCTTATCGCGCAAGGAGGAAAGGAATTTTTCGCCTTCGGCAGCCAGTCGATCTGAATACTGCACTGGCGTATTCAGGCTCAGGCTGTAGATTTTTCCGTCGATCTCCGCGAAGTAAAAGTTCCAGGCTCTCTCCGGCGAGCGGCCATCGCCCGGCGTTTGCGCTATGACTACGAAAACACGCGCGCCGTTAACCTGGCGCTGGTAATCGTTTATTACCCAGCCACCAGCATTAATCATCTTTTCAATTACAGTGCGGCGCAGGTCAGAGAAACTGACACCGGCCAGCATGCTTCGCTCTTCTCGTTGGGTGAGATAAGCGGGATTAGGCCGGCTGCGTGCAATCACGGAAAGCGTGGCCTGGCTCGGCGCGGGCGCGATGCTTTCGCTCTTGAATCTGATCTCACCGTTGTTCGCGACGACGGGTTTGTCCCAGCCCGTTGGTAGTTTAGGGAGCACGGCGGTGGGAAGCACACTATTTGTTGGCAGCGTCAAAGCTGGGCCAAGCGGTGCATTGCGATGGGCCATTGCGGCAGCCCGGCGCATCCGCAAGCGAGCGCGATGACGTCGCCACCAGGCGCGTGAATGATGCCGATAACGGCGATGGTGATGCGATACGGAACTCTGGCGAATGCCGTGCGCTGTAGAGCTCGCAAAGGGCAGCATCACGCCTACGGAAATCAGCATCAGAAGTGAAAGCGTCACTGTTCGCAACATAATTCTTCCTTCTTTCTAGGCCACCGTCTCGCGGACAACTTCCTCGAGGGTGGTTAAGCCGGCACGAATCTTATGCAGGCCGGATTCGCGCAAGGTAATCATTCCGTCTTCGATCGCTTTCTTACGCAATTCGAGCGACGAAGCGCCGATTAGGATCAGCTCGCGTATTTCATCATTAACTTCCATTACTTCGTACAGACCAATGCGACCTTTGTAACCGGTGTTGTTGCAAGTCGCACAACCCTTGCCCTTGTATGTCTTAAGGTTCTTCACATCTTCCGCGGAAAAGCCAACTTCAAGCAGCGCTTCCGGAGGCGTCGGATGCTCGCGCTTGCAGTCTTTGCAAACGCGACGAATGAGGCGTTGCGCCTGAATGAGGTTGACGCTGGTGGCAACGAGGAAAGGCTCGATACCCATGTTCATAAGCCTGGAGATAGTGGAGGGGGCGTCGTTAGTGTGCAGGGTGGAAAGCACGAGGTGGCCGGTCAAGGCGGCTTTGATGGCAATTTCAGCCGTTTCAAAGTCGCGAATTTCGCCGACCAGGATGATGTTGGGATCCTGACGCAGGAAGGAACGAAGCGCGGCCGCAAAGTTTAACCCAATCTGTTCCTTCATCTGGACCTGGTTTATGCCCATCAAGTTGAACTCGACGGGATCCTCGGCCGTCATGATGTTAGTCTGGACCGTGTTGAGCGATTGCAGAGCCGAATAGAGAGTGTTCGTTTTACCGCTTCCGGTTGGTCCCGTTACCAGTACCATGCCGTAAGGTTTGGAAATGTTCCGCTGGAATTTCACCAGTGACTCAGGCTCGAAACCCAGCTTCGTCATGTCCAGCATCAGGTTTTCTTTATCCAGCAAACGAAGCACAACTTTTTCGCCAAATAGAGTGGGCAGGGTGGAAACGCGGAAGTCGAGTTCGCGGGACCGCGCATCAACCTTCACTTTGATCTTGATGCGACCATCCTGAGGCAAGCGCTTTTCAGAGATGTCGAGCTTCGCCATGATCTTGACACGCGAAATCAGAGCGTCGCGCATCTTCAGTGGTGGACGCATCACGTCGTAAAGAACGCCGTCAATACGGAAACGGATGCGCAGTTCTTTTTCGTATGGTTCGATATGAATGTCCGATGCTCCGCGACGCAGCGCATCAACCAAAAGCACATTTACCAACCTGACAACAGGAGCATCTTCGCTGATTCGAGAAAGGGTGGTGAGGTCGATCTCTTCGTTGTCTTCTACAACTTCAACGTCTTCGGTTCGATCGGTGTCGAAATCGATGGTGTCCAAAGAGACGAGGTCTGCGTGAGTGATGCCGCCATTGGCACTTCTGGCTTCGGCTCCCTGGAACACTACTTCGTCAACGCCGACGGCCGATAATTCAATTTCCTTTGAGGTTCCATAGTAGCGTGCAATTGCCTGTTGGATACTTGCTTCCGCGACAACTACTGGCTCGACGTTAAGACCAGTCATGAACTTGACGTCATCCATCGCAAACACGTTGGTGGGGTCGACCATGGCCAGCGTGAGACTGGCGCCGACGCGGGAGAGAGGCAGCACCGAATACTTCTGCGCAACCTCCTGAGGTATGAGGTGGAGGACCTGTGCATCGATCTGGAAGAGCTCCAGATTCACCGAGGGAATGCCGTACTGGCGAGACAGCACAGCGGTAATCATGTCGTCGGATACGAGGCCAAGCTTCACGAGGTTATAGCCCAGACGTCCGCCGTGCTCGCGCTGGTAATCCAGCGCCTCACGCAGATGTTGTGGGCTGATGAGATTCTCCCGAACGAGAATTTCGCCTAGTTTTGCGGACATTTGTACCCCGGTTTTGAGATATCCAAGAAATGATCTAACGGGACGGGCCAGCGGATTCTGCTTGAAAAGTTCGCAGGGTGCTGGGGGTTAGGACGACAGCGGACGGTGCTAAACACCGTTGGCCAAAGATAGTACAAGTTGACCGTCGCACTGTCAAGGCCCAAGTTTTCGAGGAATCTGTGCAAGTTTAGGCTTGCTCTCAGGCGCCGGTACTGCTTCGTTCCTGGTAAAAAGTGGGATTCTTTTGCATGGACTGGGACAAAGGAAAGCCGTGCCGAGTTGAAAACCCGGTCACGGGTTACTGTGCAAAAATGTTGGCGGTGTTAGGGCCGGCGTCGGCGACTCGGGGTCGCAATCTTCTCTGGAACCACCTTTTCGGTGTTCTTCAACTCAGCGAGAATCGCCTTGGCGTCAGCCTTGAACTTATGAGTATCTGGAGCCACATCGACGTAATGTTGGAGATAGTTCGCGGCCTCCTGGTATTTCGTTTTATCACCGCTTGCAAACAGTGATAGGCCAGCGCCCAGGTTTGCGTCTACGTTATCCGGTTGAGTTTGGAGAATGGTGTGATACTCAACATAAGCCTTATCGACTGCACCTGCGTCCAAAAGCATTTGCGCGGAATCTATCTGCGCTTTCGCCTTTTTCACTGGGTCTGGTTCGACCTCGATGTAATCCTTGAAGGCGGCCAGCGCCGCGTCTGTTTGAGTTGAATCAACCTTGGTAACCAGCAGACGCATTGATTCCGCATTGGTACTGAACGATGCAAGCTTATTTCCCTTGTAGCGCTCAAGCTCTGACGCCTCAGTAGGAACTTTCATGGCTTTAACCAGGGTCGCAGCTTTCGCACTTGCGGTCGCGGCAGCTTTGAAATCGTTCTTCGCCGCTTCTAGTCCGGCAGTTCTCCCGGCATCGTCTTTTGTTGAGATAGCTGCGTTGTACTTATCTACGCCACGGGACTTGTATGCCGCCGCTACGTTCGTCAACAAAGCGGACTGATCCGCGTCGGCCGCGAGACCTTCCTGGTACTGTTTAATCGCTTCATCGTAGTTTTTTGCGCCCAGTGCGGTGTTTCCCGCTTTAAAAGTACGTCCAATAATTTCGTTGGCATTCTTAGCTTTCTGATTTTCGGCAGCAATCGCGGCATTCTGGCGTTCTATTTCAGCTTGTTTCGCTTTATCGTCCGCCGACGGTTGTGCTCCGCCGCCGCCTGCGCCCCTTTGCGCCAAGGCAGCTTTCATTTGCTCCAGCGTCAAACGACTTCCGTCACCGGGAGATAATTGCAGCGCGTAATCGACATCATGTCCGGCTTTAACGTTTGGGATCCAATCCGGGCGTGCTCCCGCCAGACTAGCTGTCACAATGTAAGTTCCGACGTAGGGTATACCTGCAAATACCCATTCACCTTTCTTGTCGGTCTTGGTTTCGTATTTGGCAGTGATGTCGGTTCTGTAAACTTCGATCAGCGCGCCCGCCACCGGTACCGTGGTTCCGTCAGCTTGCTTCATAACCACGTGTCCGCGAAGTTGACCGTTTTGTGCGTTGGTTAATACCGCGGTCGCAACAAAAAGGACCGCAAGCGCGACAAGACCGAATAGATATCTGCGAAACATTAGCGCTTCCTCCAATAAGTAATACTAAGAATTTGAGATAGCGGGAGATTTCATAAGATGCTGCTGACCCACTCCCGGTTGTAACTTTGATCTGGAAACGAGCGGCCTAAAGTTAATAAGCAAACCTCGCAGTGTCAAGCACATATGGGATCGGATCGCTAACGCCGGCCTGGCGGAACGCGCGCAGGCGTAAGGCACACGAATCACACTTGCCGCAAGCTCGATCCGAACGTGCATAACAGGACCAGGTAAGCTCGAGCGGAGCGTTCAACCCTTGCCCAAGGCTCACGATCTCCGATTTTTTCATAGCAATTACCGGGGTCCTGATTTCGATATCCGTCGAGGGCTTTGTGCCAAGATTAATTGCCTGCTGAAACGCCTCGTAAAATTCCGGGCGACAGTCTGGGTAACCGGAAGAATCTTCAGCGACGGCACCGATATAAATGTAACGGCCGCCAATTACCTCGGCCCAACTGGTGGCCACGGATAGCAGGTGAGCATTGCGAAATGGAACATAGCTGGTGGGGATGGATTGACTTTGAAGATTTGCCTCAGCGATCGCAATCCCAGAATCAGTCAACGATGAGCCGCCAATTTGAGCAAGATGGGCCAGCGACACAACGAGCCGCTGTTTGACGCCGTAGTGTTCGGCTAGCGCTTCAAAGGCTTGCCGCTCGCGCGCTTCTGTTCGTTGCCCATAAGAAACGTGAAGAAAGGCAAGCTGCGAAACATCACGATGAGCAAGGGCCGCTGCTACACACGAATCCATGCCGCCCGATACGAGGCAAACCGCCAACTCGGTCCGATCTTCATCAGATGGGCCTGACGTGTGGTAAGCGGTGTCGTCGTGTCCACCCATCAAACGCCTCGTGCCTCAGGTCCCCAGATGTATTTGTGCAATTGCAGTTGCATACGCACGTCGAGTCCGCAGGCCGCTACTGAATCGGCCAGCACTTGTAAATCGATAGCGCCCCAGGCCGGCGAGATAAGCACCGCCTTTGCGCGGCTGATCAGGCTGTAATCTTCAATGACCTTTTGCGCATAGGCCCAGTCTTCTGAATTGGCAATCACAAACTTGACTTCGTCTTTGTCTGCTCTCAGCCGCTCAAGGTTGGGCCAATGGTTCCGCTCTGCTTCACCTGATGCCGGACACTTCACATCCAGAATAATTTTAGCTTTCGGGTCAACGTTCTCAGTTGAGAAATACCCGCCCGTTTCCACGAGTACTTCATATTCTGCTGCACACAACGCTGCAATTAAGCCGAGGCATTCCTGTTGCGCCAATGGTTCGCCGCCGGTTACTTCGACCAGACGACAACCAAACTGCTTCACCTGGTCCACTACCTTAGCGAGCGAGATGTGCTCGCCTCCGCTGAAGGTGTATTCACTATCACACCATACGCACCGCATCGGGCAGCCAGTTAGTCTGATGAAAGTACAGGGCCGCCCGGCATGCGTAGATTCGCCTTGAATCGAACGAAATATTTCGGTAATTCTTAACATTAAGAAGCCAATATGCGGGATTTGCTTCGCTGCTTAGTTCGTGAAATTCAATCTAGCGCAGCCTACAAAGGCTGTCAAAGTTGATCCCTTAAACACCTCGCCGGCAACGCGCAGGGCCAGTTAACATCCAAGTTTTCCAGCGCACAGCCTTATTAGCGACGTGTTAGCATGAACAACGCTGGACAGGTCCCCCGTGAATCGAAAAGCTGAAGACATTGAGAGAACAATAGCGGCCGCCGCGGCGCGCCTGCTTGCCCGCGCCACCGATACTTACGCGGTTTCGGCCGGAACTCTGGCGCCACGGATTAGCGCGGCGGTGGGAAAATATCTTTTGCGTGACAATGCCGAGTCTTCGCTTGCGGACCTAAATGATTTCGTTGACAAGCTCCAGGCGGACGATCTTTGTCTGATTGTGGCTTGCGAACAAGGGAATGAAAAGGCCTGGACCGATCTGGTTGCACGTTTCGGATCGACCGTGCGATCGGCGGCACGTTCAGTTAGCTCCAACGAGGAAGGCGCGGATGACTTGGCCCAATCGATTTGGGCCGAACTTCACGGCTTGCGAATTCGCGAAGACGGTAAGCCGGCAAGCAAGCTGGCTTACTATTCGGGACGCGGTTCATTGGCCGGATGGTTGCGGGCAGTGGTCGGACAGTTGGCAGTCGACCAGCATCGAAAACAATCGCGTTTGGTGCAAACTGAGGATGACTCAGATTTCGATCGGTTGGTTCACAAGGATGATCGGCCATGGAGTGGTCACGCCGAAAAAATGAATCCCGAGATAGAAGTCTCCGACAAACGCGCAAGTGCTGATTTGCGAAAAGCGTTGGCAGCCTCCATCGGCCACCTTTCGGATGAGGACCGTTTTTTAGTAAAGCTTTACTATTTCGATGGACTGAAGTTGCGCGAAGCCGGTGCAATTCTTGGCGTACATGAAGCCACCGCCAGCCGCCGGCTGACGAGAATTCATGCGGATCTGCGCAATCACGTTGAAGAGTCGCTGAAGGAAGAACATGGTTGGACCCGCCCGGAAACCGAGCGAGCATTTTCCGACATAGCGCTGCATTTGGAAGCAGATATTGAGCCGATGCTAGTAAGCGAAACAATGGTAGAGAATGAAAGCGAGATGACCGGGTAAAAACCGTACGAGCAAGCGCAAGTAGTTGCTGGTTGAACGTTCTTCCAACGGCATAGTTTGATGAAGACCACTGACAAAAACGAGATTGATTTGTTGTTGCGTGCGTTGGGTCGCGATGCTTCGGCGCGTTCCGCGGGTGCATCGTCGCAGGAAATTGGCGCGCATCTCGATGCGGACGAATTGAACTGCTACGCCGAAGGCATTGTGTCCAGCGCTGAACGTCTGCGATACAACAAGCATCTTGCGGATTGCGATAGTTGTCGTCGCATAGTGGCGGGCCTGGTTCCGGCGGTGCCGCGCCGGCATGAAGTGGTGAAACTGGAAACCGGATGGAACTTGCGCGACAAACTGGCGGCACTGTTTGCTCCGTCAGTGTTGCGATTTGCGGTGCCCGCCCTGGCACTGACGGCGATCATCGCCATCGCCATCGTTGCTTTGCGCCGCCCACAGCAGACGGACTTCGTGGCCCAAAACCAAGAGCAGACGTCGCCTGCGGTTTCAAGCAGCGGCGAGAGTCAAAAGACAACAACCAACGACGGCCCTCAATCAGTTGGGTCTCCTGGGCAACGACAGCCGCCAGCCGAGTCGAAGGAAAAAAATGTTTCGGAGGAGGAGAGGTCCAGCGCCATTCAGCCTCCGGCGATTACGCCTAAGACCAGCGCCAATGCGACCAGTAGGGATCGCGCAGCGAAAGGTCTCGTTCAGCCTCGAGACTCTACCGTTGCACAATCGCAACCGACGTTTGCTGCTGAACCCAGTGATGCGCCCGCACCACCACCGCCGCGTCCTGCGTTGAGTGATGCCAGTAAAACTGCGGAAGCACGCAAGCAAGAGGACGAGGCTGACATGCAAAAGCGTCGTCGCGAGGACAACTATTCTCAAGCTCGTGAAGAAAATGAAGTAGCGCGTCCCACGTCAGCGAAAGGTGGACCGTCGCGCAATAATTCGCAAAACGTCGCCGGGCTTTCTTCGGTGATGTCTCGCTCAGCCAACAAAGATGCGAAAGCCGCGGGCGAGGAAGTTGAAACCCGAAGAGTTTCTGGCCGGCTTTTTCACCGGCAAGGAAATGCCTGGGTTGACGCCGACTACGCTTCAGGTCGAGCTACGGTGAATGTCAGCCGCGGTTCGGAACAGTTTCGCGCCTTGATTGCGGACGAGCCTGCACTTCGTTCGATCGCCGAACAACTCGGCGGCGAGGTGATCGTGGTTTGGAAGGGCACAGCCTATCGCATTCGCTGATGGTGTCCTGAATACCAGCTTCCTTTTCTCTTCAATTCTTCATAAAGCCTGAATTCCAACCAGCGTTTGCGGACCTGACCGCGATTTTCATGAACCGCGAGCCAACATCGCGCGTCTAAAGGCAGGACGAGCAAACCAGCCAGATTTATTGGGAATAATCGATTGAGAACCCGGTGAAAATATGACTTATCCAAATTCTGAATCCGATCTGACGAGCCGGCTCGTGCGCCCGGCGATCGCGCTTTTCATAGTTGCCACATTTTTTTGCGGTAGTTTGCTGAACGCCGTGGACGCACAACGAACAAACGTGCCGCGGCTGAACGAAGACCAACGTATGCTGCACGTTCTCAATCGTCTGGGATTCGGCGCGCGGCCGGGTGATATCGAGCGTCTTAAGGCGATGGGACTTGAGCAGTACATCAATCAGCAACTGTCGCCGGAAAAGATTAACGATGAAGTTGCAGACGCGAAACTCAAGCATCTCTCGACGTTGAACATGTCGACCGCTGAGCTGTACGAAAAGTTTCCGCAACCGGGTCAATTACTAAGACAACTTGAACGCAAGGGTGACTTGCCGGCCGGACTCGCTGCCGCACGCGACAATCGCGCCCAGGCGCAGGCAACCCCGCCGGGCGGAACAGGCGACGCGAAAACCGGCAACGCAACGGCGATGAGTGGCGACGTCAATGGCCCGGCGAACACGCCGATCGATGCGCCGCCTGTAAGCAACCCTGCAGCCAACGGCAATCCACTCGACAACGAAAAATATCGCCAGGCAGTGAGCGAATACTATCTGCAGAACGGACTACAACTGCCGCAACGCATTACGGCCGAGTTGCAGGCATCGCGAATTCTGCGCGCCGTTTACAGCGAGCGCCAGTTGCAGGAAGTGATGGTCGATTTCTGGACCAACCACTTCAATGTGTTTGCGGGAAAGGGCGCCGACCGCTGGCTGCTGGTTTCTTACGATCGCGACACCATTCGACCGCACGCGCTCGGCAACTTTTCTGATTTGTTGTTGGCGACCGCACAAAGCCCCGCAATGCTTTTCTATCTTGATAATTTCCAAAGCGTCAGTCCCAACGCGCCAACCGGTCCCGGCTATTTCGGAAATCAACGCCCGGGGGCGCAACGTAATCCGCTGGTCCAACTAATGCGAGGCGGCGCACAGAATCGGCCGTCGCCCAGCATGACCAACAATCCGCAGCAACAGCGGCCGCAGCAGCAGGCACGTCGCGGTATTAACGAAAACTATGCGCGCGAGTTGATGGAACTGCATACGCTGGGCGTTGACGGCGGTTACACGCAGAAAGACGTGCAGGAAGTGGCGCGCTGCTTTACGGGTTGGACCATCTTCGCGCCACGGGGTGGCGGCGCAGCCGCGCAGGCAATGATGAACGGGCCACGCGCCGATATGCTCCGCGAAAACGCCGGCCGATTTTTCTTCAATCCGCGGTTGCACGACGATGGTGAAAAGGTTGTCCTGGGCCACAAGATTCCTGCGGGGGGCGGAATCAAAGACGGTCTGACAGTGCTCGACATTCTTGCGCATCAACCGGCAACAGCGAAGTTCATAGCCACCAAGTTGGTGCGTCATTTCGTTTCTGATAGTCCGCCACCGGCACTCGTCGATCGCGTCGCCGCGACGTTCCTAAAGAGCAACGGCGACATTCGCGAAACTTTGCGCACCATTTTCTTTTCGCCCGAGTTCAATTCGCCGGAAGCTTACCGCGCGAAAGTTAAACGTCCTTTCGAGTTGGCGATCAGCGCCATTCGTACGCTTGGCGGCGAAACTAACGGTGGGCCCGGGCTGCATCAATGGATTGCGCGCATGGGCGAGCCGCTCTACGGATTTCAGACTCCAAACGGTTATTCGGACGCAGCGGAAAGTTGGGTGAACACTGGCGGGCTGCTCGAGCGCTTGAACTTTGGTTTGACCCTCGCCAGCAATCGCATTCCCGGCACGCGCGTCGATCTGAAGCGTTTTTTGGATAACAACAGCTTGGCGACGTCCGACAAGTCGCAGATGATGGACCGCTTTCTTAGTTTGATTGTCGCGGGCGACATGTCAGCGAAGACGAAAGCGACCCTGTTGAAGCAGATCAATGAGCAGACGGCATTAGTTGTGCCGGCAGCAATATCCAGCCGGCCGGAAATGAATGATGCCGCCCAGGGCGAAATGATGGATCGACGTCCGGCGCGGCAGCAGCAACAGTTGGCGCGCGTGGACGCGAATATCACGGATCCGGTTACCAAATTGGTTGGTTTGATTCTGGGTTCGCCGGAGTTTCAAAGACAGTGAGTCAGGTGTCGGGTGTCAGGTGTCAGGTGACGGAAAAGCAAACTGGCACCTGGCACCTGATACCTGACACCCGGAGTTGAGTTATGAATCGAAGATTTTTCATCACATCAGGCGGAGTGGCGCTGGCAAGTTTTGGTTTGCTGAATACCGCGCCGTCATTCTTGCAACGCACTGTCTTCGCGCAAACGCGTGAGCGACTCACCGGCGGCAGGCGCAAAACGCTGATTGCCATTTTTCAGCGCGGCGCCGTTGATGGTTTGAACATGGTGGTCCCGTTTGGCGAAAGCGCGTACTACGACCTGCGTCCATCGATTGCGATTCCGAAACCTGCGGCGGTTAATGCTGAAGCGGCGATCAACCTCGACGGGTTTTTTGCTCTGCATCCATCGCTCGCGCCTTTCAAATCGTTGTGGGACTCAAAACGTTTGGCGATCGTCCACGCGGCCGGCTCGCCCGACAACACGCGTTCCCACTTCGACGCGCAGGATTACATGGAATCGGCAACGCCGGGCGTGAAGTCAACGCCTGATGGCTGGCTCAATCGTTACCTGCAAAGCAAACGTGGTCCGGACAACAGTCTTTTCCGCGCAGTCTCAATGACGCAAACGACGCCGCGCGTGATGCAGGGAAAGGCGCCAACACTGGCGATTTCCAACCTTGCCGACTTTACGATTCGCGCGGGCCAGAATTCGGCGAGCGTTCAGGGCGGCTTTGAAGCTATCTACGATCAGACGGTCAACGACATGCTGGGTGGCACAGGTAAAGAAACTTTTGAAGCGGTCAACTATTTAAAGAAGGTTAATCCGGCGCAGTATCAGCCACAGAACGGCGCGCAGTATCCGCGCACGCCGTTTGGCAACTCATTGTTACAGATTTCGCAGTTGATCAAAGCGGGCGTCGGTTTGGAGATCGCGTTCACCGACATTGGTGGTTGGGACACGCACGTCAATGAAGGCAGCGCGCGCGGCCAGTTGGGAAATCTGCTGCAACAGTTCAGCAACGGCATCAGCGCGCTGTATATGGACCTGGGCCAGCGCATGGACGATGTGGTAATTCTGACGATGTCGGAATTTGGCCGGACAGTAAAAGAGAATGGAAATCGCGGCACAGACCATGGCCATGCGAATGCGATGTTTGTTGTCGGCAATGGCGTGCGCGGTGGCAAAGTTTACGGCCAATGGCCGGGACTGAAGAATGAGCAGCTATACGAAGGACGAGATCTTGCTTTGACGACAGACTTTCGCGATGTGTTTGCGGAAGTAGCGAGGAAACACCTCGGCACACCAAACGTGCAACAGGTTTTTCCCGGTTATGCTGCAAGCGAAACGAAGTTCAAGGGGTTTCTTGCGTAGGACAGACATTCCTGTCTGTCCCGCTTTTTGGTGAATGGATTTTTCGCCGCTGCTCGAAATGGGCAGCGGCCTTTTTTTCGCAAAGGAAGTGTCACTACCACCTGAGTCTTCCAAAGCGATTGATGATGTAAAGCATCACCACGGCGATCAGCGAAACGATCACCGCCAGAGTGAACGCTTCGTTATCGCGTCCTGCCTGCACGGCGTCGTAAATGGCCACCGAAGCTGTTTGCGTGCGCCCCGGAATGTTTCCCGCAATCATGATCGTCACGCCAAAGTCGCCTAACGCGCGCGCAAACGCGAGTGCGGTAGCAGCAAGCACGCCACGCGCGGCCAGCGGCATGGTTACGCGAAAGAAGATCAAACGGCTGTTAAGTCCCAGCGTGCGCGCGGCTGCTTCCAGTTCCAGGTTCACGCTCTCAAATGCAGCGCGCAGACTCTTTGTGACCAGCGGTAACGCATGAATCGTAGCGGCAATGATGGCCGCCGTGACAGTGAATGTCAGACGAATCCCCAGGCGGTGATAAAGAAATCCGCCCACCGGCGAACGTGTTCCCAGCAACACCAGCAGGTAATAACCAAGCACAGTCGGCGGCAACACGAGCGGCAGCGTGATCAGTGAATCGATTAAGTTGCGTCCCGGGAAACTTTTGCGCGCGAGTAGCCAGGCGAGCGCTGAGCCGGCAACCAGCGCAATCAGCGTGGCCGCACTGGCGACGGCGAACGACAACTTGATGGGGAACCAATCAATCACAAGAGATAAACCACGAAGACACTAAGACACGAAGGGATGCGACATGTTAGCGCAGAGCAAGCGCGGGTGAACAGTAGTCTGGTTAAGCCGCAGCCTTACGGTTACAATCCCGCTGCTCTGCCGCCATCCCAAAACAAGACCCGCGCCGAAGGCTAACTTAATGATTGACTTCAGCATTCCACCCGAACTCGAAGCCGTGCAGAAACGCGCTATCGCCTTCATGGACCAGTTTGTTTATCCAAACGAAAGTAAACTGATCGAGGATGAAGGCCTTCCGGCCGATCTGGAAAAAGAACTGCAAGAGAAGGTAAAGGCGCTTGAACTTTGGGCGCCGCATTTGCCCCGCGAGTGGAACGGCATGGGAATTGGTTTCATTGGCCAGGCGCTGGTCAACGAAATCGCGGGGCGGTCGGTGTTCGCACCACGCTTGTTTGGAAACGCGGCGCCGGATGCGGGCAACGCCGAGTTGTTGCTGATTGCTGCCACACCCGAACAGAAAGAAAAATACTTGCGCCCGCTCGCAGCCGGCGAAGGGCGTTCATGTTTCGCGATGACGGAACCGGAGGTTGCCGGCTCTGACCCAACCGGGTTGCGCACAACGGCGCTGCGAGACGGTGACGAATGGGTTATCAACGGCCACAAATGGTTTACCAGCGGCGCTATCGGGTCGGCGTTTGCAATTGTGATGGCGGTCACGGACATGGACGCCGACGCGCATCACCGCGCCAGCATGATTCTTGTGCCGACCGACACGCCGGGTTTCAACATCGTGCGGGACATTCCGGTGATGGGTTCCGGTGGCGTTGGCGGTCATTGCGAAGTGCGCTTCAAAGAGTGTCGTGTGCCTGTTACAAACTTACTTGGCGAATTAGGACAGGGATTCAAGCTGGCCCAGGCGCGACTTGGACCAGGCCGTATCCAGCACTGCATGCGCTGGATAGGCGCGGCGCAGCGTAGTTTCGACATGATGTGCGCTTACGCGCTCCAGCGGCAATCGTTTGGCGAGCCATTAGCAAAAAAACAAAGTGTGCAAAACTGGATTGCTGATTCGGCGGCAGAGATCAGTGCCGCTCGCTTGATGACGTTGAACGCGGCCTGGAAGTTGGATCGCGGTGACGATGCGCGTATCGAGATCTCGCTAATCAAGTTTTTCGGTGCGCGAGTCTTGCATGACGTGATCGACAGAGCGATTCAGGTCCATGGCGCTCTCGGTTATTCCAAGGACACCCCGCTGGAGATGTTCTACCGCGACGCGCGCGCCGCGCGAATTTACGATGGGCCCGATGAAGTCCACCGGCAGGTCGTGGCGCAACGCATACTTAAAAAATTCCAGCGCGAGAATTGAACTGACTCCTTGAAGTGCGGCGGCCCGGCGCCGCTTTGGCCTTCCCCGCTTGAGTTTCTTCTAAGAGAGGTTGTTGCGATAGGCCCGACCGACCAAAGCGGCGTCGGGCCGCCACACTCCAAGGAGTTGACGCTTCATGACAGCCAGTACTGACAGCGCAGCAGCGAGAGCCGGCGAGGAGTTGGACCTTGCGGCGCTTGATCGTTATTTACGTGAACATCTGATTCTGTTTGATCCAACCGCTCAGATTGAGATCGAACAATTTCCCGGCGGTCATTCGAACCTTACTTACCTTGTGCGCTACGGCCAGCAAGAATTCGTGTTGCGTCGTCCACCAATTGGCCCCGTGGCCCCGACGGCCCACGACATGCCGCGTGAGTACAAGCTCCTGTCAATCATCAATTCGCCCTTTCCACTCGCGCCCAAACCCATCCTGCTCTGCGAAGACCCGGCTATTATTGGCGCTCCGTTTTATCTGATGCAGCGCCGCCGCGGCGTCATCGTGCGTTTCAAAGTGCCAGAGCAAATTGGCGAGAACCTGGAATTGCGAAAGCAACTGAGTGAGACCGTGGTGGACACGCTGGTCGCTCTGCACGCCGTTGATATTCTGGCGACGGGCGTCGTGAACATTGGGAAGCCCGAGGGGTTTGTCGCGCGCCAGGTCCACGGTTGGGCCGATCGCTGGCGGCGCTCGAAGACTGATGAACTTGCCGAAATGGATCAGGTCATCAGGTGGTTGGAAGAACGAATCCCGGACGAGACCGCCAACCAAGCGACCATCGTTCACAACGATTTTAAGCTCGACAACATCATGCTCGATGAAGATGATCTGGTGCGGGTTGTTGCGGTGCTCGATTGGGAAATGTGTACCGTTGGCGATCCACTGATCGACGTGGGCCTGCTTCTTACTTATTGGACGATGCGCGGAAGGACGGGTGAAAGCGAGACCGCGGATCGAAACAGTTCTTTGCGCGCGGTTACGAATGGACCGGGCTGGCTGTCACGCGAAGAAATAATCGAACGTTATGAAGCAATAACGGGCCGCGACCTTTCCCGCATCGCATTCTATGAAACGTTTGCACGGTTCAAGGTTGCGGTTGTGATTCAGCAAATCTATTTTCGTTACGTGCAGGGTCAGACGCGCGACGAACGGTTTCGCAATCTTGATGCGCTGGTGCGCGAGTTGGTCCATGAGGCGCTCGCGCTGGCGGAACATTCAGGCATCTAACCAGCCAAGCACAAGACGCCGAATTGGAAATCCACAGATTTCGCAGATTACACAGATAACAAATAGAATTGTAAAAAGAGAGCTGTCACAAACCTGGGTTTCCGACCTAACCGTTTTCTTAGTCTCATCTAAATCTGTGTAATCTGCGAAATCTGCGGATAGTTCCTGGTTTATCGGAATCATGCCTGAGATTAACCCACATATCCTGCGCTACGATTCGTTGCCTTCAACCAATGATGAAGTTGCGCGCCAGGCGGCTTTAGGTGCGGATGAAGGCTTGTGCGTCATTGCCGCCGAGCAGACCGCCGGCCGCGGACGATTGCAGCGCGCGTGGCTTTCTCCGAAGAACGCGGGATTGTATCTCAGTATTCTTCTCCGGCCGGCGCTTGATCAACAGTCCTGGCCGCTCATTACTTTTGTCGCTGCGCTTGCAGTGAACGACGCGTTGCTTCAGTGTTGTAATCTCAAGACCGACATAAAGTGGCCCAACGACCTCTTGTCGAACGATCGTAAGCTCTGTGGAATTCTCGCGGAGACGATTGAAACGTCAACGGGGCGTGCGGTCATTGTCGGGATCGGCATCAACGTGAGAAAGAATTCGTTCCCGGTTGAACTTGAGTTAGTTGCTACTTCGGTGGAAACAGAAACCGGGCGCGCCGTGGCGCCGGATGAATTGCTCGAATCTCTGCTCGGCGCGTTTAGCAAACACTATCAAACGCTGCAACAAGCAAGTGGAAATGAGAGTATTGTGCGCGCAGTCTCCGCGCGATCTTCCTACGCGAGCAACAAGCGTATCCGCGTTAACGTCGACGGCAACCTGGTAGGAACCACGCGCGGACTTGAAAGTGATGGATCGTTGCGTGTAGAAACTGATGACGGCGAAGTCAAAACAATCAGAGCAGGCGACGTCACAGTTGTCAGAGCCACTTGAATTTCAACTAATCTACTAAGCAAACACATTTCAATTCGAAAACACTGATGACCGGCAAGCGCATTGTCCTCTCCACCTTCGGCTCATTTGGTGACGTTCATCCGTACATTGCCGTAGCGCTGGAATTGCGGGCGCGCGGGCATCGCCCGGTCATCGCGACTTCTGAAGTCTATCGCGAAAAGATGGACATCCTAGGTCTGGAGTTTCGTCCAGTCCGACCCGATATGCCGTCTTACGATCAGCCGGACGAGTTAAGCAAACTCGCGGAAGAATTGATTGAGGCAAGAGGCGGAGCTGAAAAAGTCATCGGCCTATTCACCGGGCAACTGCCCGAGATTTACGAGGATCTTTACGCTATCACGAAGGATGCTGACTTGCTTCTAACGCATCCGTTGCCCCTGGTTGGTCCACTGGTAGCTCAAAAGCTGGGGTTACCGTGGGCGTCGAGCGTGCTGGCGCCCGCCTCTTTCCTTTCGGCGTACGATCCGATTGTGCCGCCACAGCTACCGGCACTTTATCATTTGCTGCGGTTGCACCCGTTTTTCACGCGAATGGTGCTTCGGATTGCTTTCCACAAGCTGGAAAAAATAATGGAGCCGGTTTACCGTCTGCGCGCAGATTTGGGATTGCCGCGCGGCGAGCAGCCAATTTTTGGCGGTCAGCATTCTCCGAAACTAGTGGTGGCTTTGTTTTCCCGCGTGCTTGCCAAACCGCAGCGAGACTGGCCACCGAACACGCGCGTTACCGGCTTTCCTTTTTATGATCGGCGCGACTTTCTCGGCGAGACAGAAACTAGCAAAGACTTGTGGCAGTTTCTCGACGCTGGTCCGCCGCCAATCGTGTTCACGCTCGGTTCATCAGCATTTTGGGTAGCGAAGGATTTTTATTGCGACTCGATCTCGGCCGCGCAGGCACTCGGAAAAAGAGCACTGTTGCTGATTGGCCACCCTCGCAATCTGCCCGCGCAACCGTTACCCGACGGTATTGCAGCTTTTGAATACGGCGCGTTTGGCGGGATACTGCCGCGCGCGTGCGCGATCGTCCATCAGGGCGGCGTCGGCACAACGGGCCAGGGACTGCGCTCGGGACGTCCGGTACTGATTGTGCCTCATGCGCACGATCAGTTTGACAACGGCGCGCGGGTGGCGCGGCTCGGCTGCGGGCGGATGATTGCGCGGCCGCGCTACAATGCCGACAATGCAACTAAGGAACTACGCGCCTTACTTGGCAACTCGAAGTATGCTGACAAGGCCCAGGAAGTTAGCCGGGAAGTGCAACGCGAGAACGGCGCCAGCGCAGCGGCAGATGCAATCGAACAGTTGCTGAGAACTGGCGCCCCAATGGAATCCGATTATGTTGCTAGTTATTGATGCCGGAAACACGAACACTTCGTTGGGCGTGTTCAATGAAGCGGAACTCGTGGCCCACTGGCGCTTAACCACAGCGCGTTCGCGGACCGTCGACGAGTATGGCGTGCACGCTCGCAATCTGTTTCAGCTCGCCGGTCTGGACGTGAAGGCGATCGATGCGATTGCGATTGCTTCAGTCGTGCCGCCGCTGAACTACACGCTCAAGACGATGGCGGAGACTTATTTCCGCCTGACTCCGTTTTTTGTCGACCAAACGGTTGACACGGGACTGCGCATTCTTTATGAACCAGCCGCAGACGTGGGCGCGGATCGAATTGTGGATGCAGTCGCAGCCGTCGTGAAGTATGGAGCACCCTGCATCGTGGTTGATTTCGGAACCGCAACAACGTTCAATGCAATTAACGACCGGGGCGAATACATGGGTGGCGTCATCACGCCCGGCATCATGATTTCTTCCGAGGCACTCTTTGAACGCACCGCAAAATTGCCGCGGGTTGACATCAGACGGCCAGGCGCCGTCATCGGTTCTTCGACGATCGCCGCGATGCAGTCTGGTTTGTATCATGGCTTTGTTGGCCTGGTAGATGGCGTGCTGCGCAAAATGGTCGAGGAAATGGGTACTGCGCCGCGAGTAATTGCTACCGGCGGCCTGGCGTCGTTGATTGCCACCGGTTCCGAGTTTATCGAGTTGGTTGACGAAACGTTGACATTGGAAGGTTTGCGACTGGTCTACGAAAGAACCCATCCAGCTATCACTAATTGAATTATTTTAACTACTTCACCGAAATCGAAGATGCGTTTGTCCGTCGCCGGGGAAAGCATCTGCTGCTCAGTCCCATGGACTGGGCCCTGATTGAAAGCTGGAAAGAGCTGAAGGTGCCGCTGCACGTGGCGCTGCGCGGAATTGAAAAGTCTTTCGACTCCTGGGAATCCAAGCCGCGCAAGCGCACGGTAAAAAGCTTGCTTTATTGTCAGGAAGAGGTTGAAGCTCAATACGCTGAATGGCTGGATGCGCACGTCGGAGCGGCCGTCGAGAGTGAAAGCGACGACAGCATTCTGAGCGAACGAGGCACCGCAGGTTTACCATTTCCGCGCGCGGACATCCTTGAATATCTCGAGCGTTGTCGACTTGGTTTGTCCGCCGCCGCCGAGAAAAGGGGCAAGAAGGGACCTGATGATCTGGTCGAAGCACTGGAACGCGCTGCAGCACAACTGAGCGAGTTGCAAAACGATTTTGCGGCAGCAACCTTGCCTAATGCGCAGAAGCTGGAACAATCACTGACCGGCGTGGAACGCATGATTACGGATGCGCTTCTTTCCGTCGCCAGTTCTGATCAACTTGAAGCGCTGACGCAAGAAGTCGAAAAGCAGTTGAAACCTTACCGTAAACAAATGGAGCCGGCGGTTTTCGAGCAGACAAGAAACAATCTTCTGCTCAAGCGTTTGCGAGAAACTTTTGGCGTGCCCCGGCTCAGTTTGTTTTATATCTAGTTCGTGAAGTCTGAAATCAGACTGCATCGCTACTACTGATGGGCCCTACCGACGTACAGGACAAAAATCTCGTTGAGATCGAGCGTCTGCTGCCAGGCGGATTCGGCCTGGCGCATGCTGAAGGTCTGACGCTGTTCGTGGCGCTTGCTGCTCCCGGCGACATTCTGCGCGTAAAGATCGAACGCAAGCGTGGCTCGGTCGGCTTCGCATCGATCATTGAGGTCGTCAAACCATCGAGCGTTCGGGTCGAGCCGCCCTGCCCCTATTTTGGCTTGTGCGGCGGCTGCGATTTTCAACAACTTGACTACGAAGCACAGCTGGCGGCGAAGGTTGAGATTATTCGTGACTGCCTTCATCGCATCGCGCGGGTCGAGAAGCCGCCTGACATTGTGATGGTTCCTTCGCCCGCACAATGGCAGTATCGTTCGCGCGCCAACTGGCAGTTTGATCCGAAAGCAAAACGGCTCGGCTATTTCGCGCGCAGCTCTCATGAGGTGTGCGACGTTGAAGTTTGCGCGGTGCTCAGTCCAGCGCTGCAGCAAACGCTGGAACGCTTGCGCGAACAAATGCGCGAGGGCACGCTTTCGAAAAAGTTGACCGACATCGAAGCGGTTGCCGGCGACAGCGACGTTTCACTTGCGTCAGGCGCCACGCACTTTCGATCGAAAGAGGTCAGCCGCCGCATCGGCAGCGAGACTTACTACTTTGGCGCGGAAGCGTTTTTTCAAATCAATCACGAACTGCTCGAGTTGTTGTTGGGCGAGGCCGTTGGTGAGGAGGAAGGGAAGACGGCAATCGATCTCTATTCGGGCGTCGGACTTTTCACGTTGCCGCTCGCGCGGAGATTTGATCAGGTCACTGCCGTCGAAGCAAACTCGCGGGCGGTTGATTATGCGCAGCGCAATCTCGACGCAGCCGAACTCTATAACGTTGAGGTTGCCAACCTGAGCGTGGCTGAATGGCTGAAACACTGGCTCGGGTTTGAGCGGCCCGAGTTGCTGTTGCTCGACCCGCCGCGCACCGGCGCAGAAAGCGGTGTGATCGAAGGAATTCTGTCGGTCGCGCCGCAAAAGATTTGCTACGTCTCGTGTGACCCGGCCACCCTGGCGCGCGACTTGAACAAGTTGCTGGCCGGCGGTTATTCGCTTGACTCCATCGTTGGTTTTGATATGTTTCCGCAGACCCATCACGTCGAGACCGTAACGCGCCTGTCGCACAGCGAGTTCTAGAGTCTGAGATCTCTTGAGATTTGAAATCTCAGACCCGGCAAATCACCCTGCCGCTTTATTCAAGTAAATAAATGTCAACTCGCAGTCCCGCGGTTGCGGTGGCGGCCTATCCTTTGGCCCAGCTCGCCTGTTCGTTCGCGCTCGGAATTCTCGCCGCTACGTTCCTGACCAATTCGCTTTTATCATTCCGGTTCATTTCGGTTTGGTTGTTTGTAGTCTGCAGCGCACTGATCACGGTCGCCGCGGGCGCGGCCATACTCAAACACAAAGCGCGATTGGCGACCGCACTGGTGTTGTTCGCCACAGTGTTCCTCGGTTCAGCATTCGCAATCGTTAAGAAAAGCAAAGTCCCGCACAATCAAATCAGGCGCTTGTTAGCAGAAGGAACAATCAAGGTCGGCGAGCCGGTTGAACTGACCGGAGTGCTTGAACAAGAGCCAGAACTTGCACCTGAACGATTGTTCCTTCGTCTAAAGGTGCGACGAATTCGAGTTGGAAACACTGAGACGCAAACTTCGGGCGTGGTCATGTTGCTGGCGCGCGTTGCGCAGAAAAGCAATCAACAGGAATTTGCCGCGTTGGAGTTGCACTATGGCGCAACGTTGCGCGTGATCACCAGGCTTGAGCGTGCAGATAGCTTTCGCAATCCCGGTGTGTCTTCGTTCACAGAATATCTTGACCGCCAGGGCTACGACGCCACGGCGTTGGTGAAGAGTCCGCTCTTAATCGAGCGGCTGGAGAACGAACGTGTGCTTCTTCCATTGGCATGGCTGTACGACTGGCGCCTAAAACTTCAAAGGGAAATCGATTCTCATTTCTCAAGAGAAACGGCCGGCGTGCTCGATGCAGCAATGCTTGGCAATCGTTACTTCCTGTCACAATCGACTTCAGAACGGTTTCGCGAAGGCGGCACTTTCCACGTTCTGGTTATCAGCGGACTGCATATTACATTTCTTGGTGGACTCGTTTTTCTGGTTGCGAGACGCTTCACCAAAAATCGCGCACTGCAATTCGTCCTGTCGGCGACTGTGCTGTGGGCATACGCGCTGGCGGTCGGCGCGGAGGCTTCAGTGGTGCGAGCGGCATTGATGTTTACGGTTGTCGTGCTGGCGCCGTTGGTTTCACGTCGTGCATCCTCGTTGAACGCACTGGGCGCTTCGGCGCTTGCGCTGCTTGCATGGCGTCCCAACGATCTCCTCGATCCGTCTTTTCAATTAACGTTTGCTTCGGTGGCAGCGATTGTTTTGTTGTCGTGGCCGCTGTTGGAAAAACTCTGCGCGGTTGGCGCCTGGCGGCCGACACGTGAGACGCCCTATCCACCGTCCTGCTCGCTGTGGTTGCGAGACTGCTGCGAAAGTCTCTTCTGGAGTGAACGTCAATGGCAGGCCGAACTCAAGCAAGCTAACTACACCTACAAGCTTCTTAAAGCGCCGTCAGCAAAAATGCTGGGGCGGTTTCATCTGCAATCAGCGCTGCGTTACGCGTTCTCGACCATCGTGGTTTCCGCGAGTGTGCAGCTCGTACTGCTGCCACTGCTGATCATATATTTTCATCGAATGTCCTTTGCTTCGTTACTACTAAACATCGGCGTGAGTCTGATGATGGCGGCGACGGCAATTGTTGCTGTCTTTGCTTTGCTGCTTGCGCAGGTTAGCGCGGTGCTTGCTGATCCATTCATTAGTCTGACGAACGGCCTCAATTGGTTGAATGTTCACAGCGTTGATCCATTCGCGAGAGCCGGCGTTGCCTCAATGCGCTTGCCGGAATACAGCGGTTGGGCCGCAACAATTTACGTTTTGTACTATCTACCGCTTGCCGCGTTGGTGTCCCTGCTATGGCGCTGGCAACCTTTAAGACTTTCAAGTTTCAAAAAGCGATCTGCGCGATGGAACGTGTCGCTTGCTTTGCTGGCTCAGCTGTTGGCGGTTGCAGTTGTCGTGCTTCATCCGTGGAGTGCGCCGCCTCCTGACGGAAGACTTCATGTGGATTTTCTCGATGTTGGCCAGGGTGATTCGGCACTCGTGACCTTGCCGGATGGCGCCACCTTGCTGGTTGACGGCGGTGGCCGTCCGGGGCCTTTTCGACAGGATGCCGCCCTTGAGGAAGAGAGATTTGAACGCGACACGCGCAGCATTGGCGAAGCGGTCGTCTCGGAATTTCTCTGGCAGCGCGGCCTGGACCATGTTGATTACATTCTGGCAACGCATGCCGACGCGGATCACATTGATGGTTTGAATGACGTTGCTCAGAACTTTCGCGTGCGGGCCGCGCTGGTGGCGCGCACGCCAAAAAGCGATCCGGAGTTTGCGCGTTTTTCAGAAACAGTAGCAGCCGAACGAATTCCCATTCAGATCATCGGCGGCGGCGATCAGCTGCGGTTTGGCGACGTCAATATGAGCGTCCTTTGGCCGCGAGCAGAGCAGAACGCGGATCTGCCATCGCAAAACAATGACTCAATTGTTCTTCGCGTTCTGTTGGGCCGGCGATCGTTTTTGCTAACTGGAGACATTGAGGCGCGTGCCGAAGAAGAGTTAGTGCCTCTGGCCAAAATGCTTCGGGCAGATGTCGTGAAAGTCGCACACCATGGCAGCAAGACGTCGTCGACCCCGGGATTCGTTACTGCTACGCAACCACGTTACGCAGTGATCTCAGTTGGGCAAACATCGATCTTTGGGCATCCAAATCCTGAGGTCGTGAAGCGATGGGAAGAGGCCGGCGCGCAGGTACTAAGAACGGGAAACAGCGGCACGATCACGTTCTCGACAAATGGGAACGATCTAAATATGGAAACATTTGTTAAGCAGCAGAAGTGAACCTACAGAAGACTTTCCGTATCGTCGGGCGTGTAGAGGTCGATTTTGGTGCTGCCGGGTTTGTAGGTATGCAGGACGCCGAGCGGCGGCGCGTAGACGTGAATGGTGATGAGGTCCTGTTCACTTACGTCCGGATTACCGAGCTGGTGAATGTCGGGAACGTCGGAACCGGTAACCGCACCGGGCGCGTAATCGCGCGCTGACTTATATTCCAACCCTTTTTCTGCGTCGTAGTTAAAGATCGTTTCCCACAACCTTCCTTCATGAACTTTAACGCCGCCGTGCGAGCCGTTGTGATCGTGTATCGGCGTGCGCTGGCCGGGACGCCAGCACAACACCAGCATCTCGACAAACCCGTTGCGGCAAATGCGATGACGCCAGTAGTTGCCGTCCTTGAATCCGCTGTAAGGTTGCAACTCTTCGGTGGAAATATTCGCAGTCTCAAGCCAATCGTAAATCTGTTTGAGTGAAGGGACGCTCGTTTGAGCCTCGAGAGCGTTCACTAAAGCCGGCAGCGAGAAATCGTTGCGGTCAATTTTCTTGCTTTGTAGATCGTCTGTTGTTTCGACGTGCGTGGACAACTGGTGGCCTCCTTGAATCTCAATGCCCTTATATTCTCAGCGCAGTGCTCCGGTCAAGAGATTTTGCGGTTAATCTTTCGTAACCGCACCGCGCGAAATCAGGATATTGCGAGCGGCATCGCCATTGCCTTGTATCTTCACGTGCCAGACACATGGCGGCAGCGGATATTTGCCGAGACGCTCCGCCCATTCAATGACGATAACGGCATGTTCATCAGTAAGCAGCTCTTCAAGATCAACTGCATGCGCAGCAGAAGCGCCGGCGTCCAGGCGATAAAGATCGATGTGAAAAAGCGGCAGGCGCCCGCTGTAAGGATTGACTAGCGTAAACGAGGGGCTGGTGACTTCGTCTGGGTCAACGTTGAGACCAGCGGCAAGTCCCTTCACAAAGACTGTCTTGCCGGCGCCGAGTGGTCCATCGAGCAGCAGAATCTCACCGCCGCGAAGTTGCGCGCCAATTTCTCTGCCGAGATCAAACGTCTCACGCGCGTCGCGAGAAGTCCATTCGCCGTTAGAAATGGTTTGTTCTGCAGCCGACATCATTACTTGCAGTCTGGTTGTTCACCTTTCGGATCGAGCGAGCGGATAGCGTTGCTCAAGTGTTCGCGAATATCCGACGCCACCATGGCGCGCATCCCCAGTTTTCGCGCGGCGAAGTCGCCGGCCAGGCCGCCGACGTAAAGCGCCGCAATCGTAGCCGCTAACGGATCCGCTTTTGCTTTCAAGGCGCCCACCGCCTGCGCGACAAAGGCGGCGATAATTCCGGTCAACGTATCGCCGGCTCCAGCGGTACCCAGGCCGGCGTTGCCCGTGGGATTGATAAGAACGCGGCCATCGGGTGACGCAATCAACGAGCGTGAGCCTTTTAGAACAAGAATCACTTTATGTTGTTTCGCAAACTCGCGCGCAACCGCAACGCGATCTTCCAAAACGGATTTGTCAGTCGTAGCCAGCAAACGCAACATCTCGCCGGGGTGCGGTGTCAAAATGAGCGGCGCTGCGTCGGAGCCGTGCAAGTCGGTGGGCCATGGCGACAGGCAGTTCAAAGCATCGGCATCAATCACCAGCGCAGTCTTGCGTCGTTGTACTACTGAATGAACAAAGCGGCGCGTTCGTTCATCCGTCGCCGACAGTCCCGGGCCAATCGCGACGGCAGTGGCTTTCGCCATCAATCCGACCACATGATCAATTGCTTCGTCGCTGATTGCGCCTCGATCAGTTTCAGCCAACGCCGTGGTCATCACTTCGGGCATTACGACAGCGGCGACTGGATTTTGCGAAGAGACTGGTGTGGCGATCGTAACCAACCCCGCCCCCGATCGCATCGCAGCGTTTGCGCACAGCACGGCCGCGCCCGTGTAGCCGCGCGAGCCTGCAATCACCAACACGTGTCCATGCGTATTCTTAAAAGAGTCTGGCAGGTAGCGCGTGCTAACCAAAAATTCACGCGCGTCTTTCGCTTCCGTGAGAAAGAGTCTTGACTCTGCGTCGTTGACTAGCGATGCGGGCGAGCCGATATCTGCGATGACAAGCTTGCCGTTGAAATGGGAAGCCGGCGGTAGAACGTTTGCGATTTTCGGCGCGGTGAAAGTGACGGTAAGTTCTGCGGCAACCGCTGGACCGATAGGTTGTGCCTGGTCAGCATCGAAACCGGAGGGAATGTCTACCGAAAAAATCAATGGTCCATCGCCAGATGTTTGCCCGGCCGTCGACAGATATTTCACGATCTCGGCGAAGACGCCCGTCAGCGGTCTTTTCAGTCCCGTCCCAAAAAGAGCATCGACAATGACATCATAGACCAAAGCATTGCTCTTGAGCTCTTGCCACTGCTTCGCGTCGCGACACTCGCTGAAGTCTAAGTGGGTGGCTTCATCAGACGTTTCGAGATTGGCCAGCGCTTCGAAGTTATAGCGCGCATCGCCACTCGTGTCGCTAACGTTGCCGAAAAGTATCACATCCGTCTGCACCAGGTGCGCAGCTAGTTGACGCGCGAGCGCAGCACCATCCCCGCCATTATTTCCCGGGCCGCAAAGTATTTGGATTCTCTTGCCGCTCAGATTGCCGCCAAAATGCGTTGCAATCGCCTCAAAGCAGGCGGCCGCGGCCGAATCCATTAGCTGGAGTGACGGGATTTGATAATTCTCGACGGTGAGACGATCGATTTCCCGCATTTCTTGGGCTGAGATAACCGGCTGCACCGTTTGATGATAAGGATGGGTTCTGACAGGGTCAATCCGGCGCTTAAAACAAAAATGGCGGCCCGAGGCCGCCTCGCCTCTGCCGCTGCACTAGCCCGTCCGTTTTTCCAGGATAACTAACTAAATAATCAATGCCCCGATTTCTCCAGAAAAATCTTTAAAGCAATAGCCTGAGCAGGTTTTTGGCCTGCTCAGGCTATTGTAACCCAAGGAAAGGAGATCGAGTTTATTCGGGTTTGGACGCGTTGCGTCGTCTGCGAATGGCGCCAACAGTTCCGGCGAGACCGGTTCCGAGCAGCAACATCGTTGCTGGTTCAGGAACTTCTCGATGAGGGTCACAACCCTTGCAGAAGAAGAAGCTCTCGTGTCCGCCCTGAGCGTCCGACACGCTTGCCGCCAGGCCTAATCTGAGGTTCGGGTTGGCTGCAATCGCCGCCGCCAAAGCTGCTGCAGCGTCGGCGTTAAGTGCAAATGTGAAATCAGATTTGCCCGTGCCGTTGCCATTCAAAGTGGCTTCACGCAATGTCAGGGCATCAGCGAGG